>PAAT01000067.1 GCA_002698965.1 Rhodopirellula sp.
CCGATCACGCCATCCACCTCAGAGAAGACGTTAACTGCAGCATCCAACATTTCGGCCGTGGTTAAGACCGGAATGACATTTGCGTTGGAAGGGTAATCGATAGAAACGGGACCGCTAATAATTGTGACTTCGTGTCCGGAGGCGAGGCACGCGTTGGCAAGGCAGTGGCCCATTTGTCCACTAGAAGCGTTGGTGAGATACCGCACCGGATCAATATATTGTCGGGTGGGTCCAGACGTGATGAGGATATGCGCCATATTAGCTTACTCCTTAGCCGCCGTTATCAAGGCGGTTAGGATTCGGTCAATATCCATCAACCTACCCTGTCCATTCTGCCTACAGCTTAGCCATCCGTCCTCCGGGTCTAATAATATAACGCCATCGGTTTTAAGTTGCGAAATGTTTCGTTGGGTGGCGACATGATTCCACATTGTGGAGTTCATAGCCGGCGCGACAAATACCTTTCCTCGGAATGCGAGGTATACTGTCGAGGCAATACAATCTGCGTGGCCCTGTGCGGCTTTAGCTAGAAAGTCGGCCGTGGCGGGAACAACGGCAAGAATGTCGCATTTTGCTGCCAACTCAATGTGTCCTCCATAGGGTGCCTGATTTCCCTCGAAGACCGATTCCGTAACCGGATTGCCGGTGAGCGCTAGAAACGTAGCATTGCCAATGAAATTAGAGGCCGATTTAGTTAATGCAACGTGCACATCAATATTCGCCTGGGTAAGGCGAGATGCCAGATGTGCCGCTTTGTAAGCGGCTACGCCACCGGTCACACAAAGACAGATACTTTTTGCCGTGTTCAAACCGGACATTAGAGATCTAGAGGATTGATGTCCGGGACATCGGTGACGGGCTCAGCGTCCGGTGCGGCTTGTACTTCGTCATTTTCATCCAGAAATATCTTATCCTGAAGGATTTCCTGCAACACAATACGCATCTGGTCCTCACTCCCATTTGTATCGATGAGGACACGAGAGCCTTGTTTAAGTTGAACAATACGCTTTTGGATCAAAGTTGACAGTTTAAAACGCCCGCCAACTTTATTGATTATTTCTTCTTCTTTTAGTTCTTCAAGCATTTAATGATCCTCCAAAGCTTGTAATATTTCGCTGACCTCGTCGGCAGCCGCATCTACGTCTTTATTGACGACCTGATATTTGTATTTATGACGATTTGCCATCTCCTGAGTCGCGACTTCGAGACGACGCAGGATAGCCTCTTCACTATCTGTTTGGCGATTACGTAGCCGACGTTCAAGTTCTTCCATCGAACCAGGGTGTATAAATATTGTAATCGCATCTGGAACGCGGTCTATGACCGACATGGCTCCCGCGACATCAATTTCTAAAATAACCCACTTACCTAAATGAAGACCCTGCTCGATATTCTTAAGAAGAGTCCCGTACCAGAATCCCTGACCAAACACTTCTTTATATTCTAGGAATTCGCCGGCTAATCGTTTGGCTTCGAATTGTTCGGGCGATAGGAAATGATAGGCGACGCCGTTCAGTTCATCGGAACGTGCCGGACGGGTAGTTGCAGAAATGCTGAGTTCCAGAGGTAAGGCGCAAGTTTGGAGAAGGCGTTGTACCAAAGTTGATTTGCCGGCACCCGAAGGGCCGGAAATGATTACTACCTTACCTTGCTTAGTCGACATAAGAGCCCGCCTATTCGATATTTTGGACTTGTTCCCGAACTCGCTCGATCACGGTTTTCGCTTCGACGACAAAACCTGCGATGGATGCATCATTGGCCTTCGAGCCGATTGTATTGATCTCTCGGAATAATTCCTGCGTAATGAAATCAAGTTTACGACCCTGACTCGTATTGCTGTTCATTACCTCATTGAACTGAGCTATATGACTGTCCAGACGTACGACCTCCTCTGTGATGTCGCAACGGTCAGCGAAGACTCCGATCTCACGGGTTAAATCAGCGTCGCTCAGCGTGACATTATGCTTTTCTAGTAGTTGGTTGAGCTTGTCTGTCAATCGCGACGAATAGTTTACAACAACTGCCGGCGCTCTTTCCCGGATTGATTGGATGAGAATGGCCAAATTCTGTAATTGAGTAGCAAGGTCGTGCCCCAGCGCTTCGCCCTCGGTAGTCCGCATCCGGTTAAAGTGTTCAAGGGCCTCGCCGAGCGTTTCCATAATTAACTCGGAGTGTGCGGTGTGGGGTGATAAAGCCTCAGAAGATTTTACAACACCTGGCAATGTCAAAAGAGCCTTAAGCGGAATCTCGTCCCGTGCTTCCGCTTGGAGTTGCGAGCGATAGGAGTTGAGCAGCGCGGTGTCGATGGCGAAATCGTCGGCGCGGGTTTCTTTCTGCACTTTGATATTCACATTGATAGTGCCCCGGCCAACGGAGGCTCTAATTGTTTTCTCGACCAAAGACTCCAGGGTAATTAATGAATCAGGGGAACGTAGGTTGATTTTTAGGTGACGGTTATTCACGGCCCGCATTTCGACGGTAACTGTCACGCCATTTGCGGTTGCGTTTGCAACGCCTTGTCCGGTCATACTTAGTAGCATGCTACGTCCCTTTCTTGCTGAAAGAAGAGATAGGTTAAAACGGAACGAAAGGTTTATTTACCCAGACTATGGCACTATTGATCGGTGTCTTCCACGGGTGTTGCGTCGCCTTCGTCTTCCGTTTCGTCGACGAGGGGCTCTGAGGTGTCAGTCCCATTGTTGGCGTCATTGGTGCTAACCTCTGGCTCAGTATCTGATGGAGTGGACTCCTGGCTCGGTTCTTCCCCGACGTCTGTGGCATTGACCGAAGGATTTGAGGAGGATTTGCTCGGCTCAGCGTTTTGATTTAATTGAGTGTCGATTTCTGTTACTCCACCCTCTTCGTCGGCCTCCGCACCATCTTTGGGGCTACTGTAAACATAAATAGTAATTCCAGACAAGAAGATCCAGACTCCCGTTAGTGCAATCGTTACCCACATGAGGAGGTCGCCACCGCGGGCGCCAAAAGCACTTTGGGCGGTACCGGTTAATGAACCCGCGATACCTCCGCCTTTTCCCCGCTGAATCATGATGATGAATACGAGAAATAAGGATAACAAGAATAGGAGGACGGCTAATGCGCCTAAAAAGAAGTCGCTCATGGAGGTGCTAATCCAACCAAATAGAAAGTTCTAATTTGTAATCATTCAATTTTGCACGGATAGTCTGGGTTGTAAATGCCCAATTAGTGCGAAATCAGAGGCAAGCTCTTTGGAAAATCTGTTAACCATGGCCTATGATTCCGGTAAAGGATTCGGGTTCCAGCGACGCGCCACCAACTAAAGCACCATCGATGTTAGGCTGGGCGAGCAATTCTTCCGCATTTCCAGGTTTCACACTGCCGCCATATTGAATACGGGTTTGCTGTGCCACTTCGTCACCAAATTGTTGGGTTAATATATCCCGTAGGTGTGAATGTACTTCCTCTGCCTGTTGTGGGGTGGCAACTTTTCCGGTGCCAATCGCCCAAATGGGTTCGTAGGCCAGTGTAACGTTAGACATTTGTTCCGGGCTTATATCGGCAAGAGAACCGAGCACCTGGCTGCCTACAATTCGATTCGTTTCGCCAGCTTCGCGTTGCTCTAGCGTTTCACCAACACAAAGGATTACGTGCAGTCCGTATTTTAGTCCGGCCTTTGCTTTGAGATTTACCAACTGGTCGCATTCTCCGAAAAGCTCCCGGCGTTCGCTATGTCCGACGATGACTAATTCGCAGCCCAGATCGCGTAGCATCGGGCCACTTATTTCGCCTGTAAAGGCTCCTGACTCGTTCGCGTTAAGGTTTTGGGCACCCAATCTAACTGCTGAGTCTCCAAGTGCTCCTCGCACGGCATCGAGGTATCCGAAGGGTGGACAGACAGCGACGTCTACATTAGTGCCGGTTCCGATGGAAGCAGCAATTGCTGCGGCGAGGTCGGTTGCCTGTTGTTTCGAAAGATTCATCTTCCAATTGCCGGCAATAAAAGTCTTACGCATTGTTTCTCTTTCTTCCTGTTAGCTAAAGCTCTTACCAAAGACTTTCGCTACTTTCTCTAATTGCTGAAATGTTTCTTGGAATTGCGGGGGTAGTAGTGCCTGAGGACCGTCTGAAAGAGCTTTTTCTGGACAGTCATGCACTTCAATATGGACGCCATCGGCGCCGGCGGCTATTCCGGCATAAGCGCAAGGCGGTATGAGATCCGGTCGCCCAGTTGCATGGCTTGGATCAACAATGACCGGTAGGTGTGTTAGCGTTTTTAGGGCGGCAACGGCGGCGATGTCATAAAGGTTGCGAGTAATAGAGTCAAAACCTTTAATTCCACGTTCACAAAGAACGACGTTCTGGTTCCCCTGAGCGAGTATATATTCAGCACTCATGAGTAGATCCTGGACGGTAGCGCTCATCCCTCGTTTTAGGATAACCGGTGTATTTGCTTTCCCGACCTCTGTTAGCAAAACGAAATTTTGCATGTTTCGTGCGCCGACCTGCAGCATATCTGCATACTCGCAGATAACCTCAAGGTTACGAGCGTCGGTAACTTCCGTGACTACTGGAATATCGTATTTGTCGCCAGCGGCCCTTAGGATTTTGAGTCCATCCACTCCCATACCCTGGAAAGAATAGGGACTTGTTCGAGGCTTGTAAGCGCCCCCTCGCAGTATATTAGCGCCGCTCGATTTTACCGAGTTGGCGATGCTATCCATCCGATCTTCGGATTCGATGGAACAGGGACCCGCAACCATGGCGAGGTTCCCGCCGCCGATTTTTGTCGATCCTACCTTCACGACGCTGGGTTGAGGGTGGGCTTCAAGGCTGGCTAGTTTATAAGGTGGTAAAACTCGCACTACATCACTTACGCCTGGGAATGATTTAATTTGGTCTGAGTCAATACAAGCCTCGTCACCGATGACGCCGACGATGGTTCGGAACGTACCGCGACTGACATGGGCCTTCATGTCAAGCGAGGCGATGTGCTCAGTGACAGCAGTGATTTGGTCTTCAGTAGTTTCGGACTTGAGGATGATAATCACGTTCGGTTCCTTGTGGCTTATAGCACGTACGTAGTTATAGTCTGTGGAGTTAGCTAGGTCCCTAACAGATGACGGGCGCAAGTACGAAGTTTACCACAGGCCAGCGACGTTCGTACATACCATACGAGCGGTGAAAATGGGAGCCCGTTATCCATGTTTGGGAAACGACCCGAGCACAGAAATACGTTGTGTATTACGTTCAAGATTCCGTAGAGCGTCTACCACTGGTGGATCGTCGCGATGCCCTTCCAACTCTATGAAAAAGAAATACTCAGAGGGCCTGTTTGGTTTCGGGAACGATTCGATCCAAGTAAGATTGAGGCGTTGTTTCTTGAAAGAGATCATTGCATCAGCTAAGGCTCCAGGGGCATGTTTCAACTCGACTATCAACGTTGTTTTATCGTTACCAGTCGGTTTAGGAATGTCGTTGCCGAGAATGGCAAATCTGGTCACGTTCCCCAGGCGATCTTCTATTTTTGAAGCGACCGCGGTTAATCCGTAATGTTCGCCGGCCAAAGTACTAGCAATTGCAGCGGCTCCCTTCGTTGTCGACGCGATTTCCGCGGCGACGGTAGTGCTTGGAGTGTCCACGAGCTCGGCATTGGGTAGGTGTTCTGCAAGCCAGTCACGACATTGGGACAATGCCTGAGGTTTGCTGTAAACAGTAGTGATGGAGTCCATAGTTGAAAGACTGAGGAGCGTATGGTGGATCGGCAGGGTTATCTCGCCACAAATTGATAAGGCCGAACGGGCTAGAACGTTGAGTGTGTCCACGATCCTTCCGTCGGTCGAATTTTCGATGGGGACTACGCCGAAATCTGCGTTCGCCTTGCTTACATCGTCAAAAACGTGTGCTATGGTTGCTACGGGATTTGCGCAAAAATGCTTGCCAAAATAGCGGGACGCGGCGAGGTGGCTATAACTATAAAGAGGCCCCAGGAATGCTACGCTTGGGGATCGGTGCGTGTTAAATTCATTCTCGGCTAAATTACCAACAAGCTCTCCGATCGTGTTTCGTATTCCATTATATTTCTTTGCCGATAATGCGGATGTGATCGTTGATTTTACGTAGTTACGTAAAAGGTCGGGATCGTGTGCTTCTGCAGCCGTTGCAAAGCATTGCAGATGCCGAGCGACGGAGCGAATCAGTTGCTTCGTTTCAAGCCCCAATGCCTTTTTGGTTTGCGCCGGAGTATTCTTCGCGGTTTGTTGCTTGGCGCCCATAAGTTACAAAATTCCTTGTAAGATTTCAGGATCCGTATTAGGAGGGTTCTGATGTTCAACGCATGCTGAACGATAACACGCGAGAATACATTAGCCAAGACGGATATTGGTCTGTCAAAATGGCAGCACTATCAAGGGATATTAGCGGATATGGAAACAGCTGGGTAATTTTAGGAGTCATCTAATCAATAAAACGGGAGGTTTTACAGCCGTTCTCGTTATAAACCCCCCCGCTGAACTAGATTTGGCACGCGGCTTGCAATAACAAACTTTGAATAGTTTCTCCATTGTTTATGCCATTTGGGCACGAATCATAGGGATAGAGAATTTAGAGTTGATAGGAGCGAAGTGAATATTATGGCTGAAGGCGAAAAAATCATCGGCATCGACCTAGGGACCACTAATTCCGTAGTAGCCGTAGTAGAAGGATCAGATTCGAAGGTTATTCCTAACCCTGAAGGTAGTAGGCTGACTCCTAGCGTGGTGGCCTATTCAGATGGTGGTGAAACGCACGTCGGTGAACCAGCGCGCCGTCAGGCGGTTACCAATCCCCAACGCACGGTTTATTCGGTAAAACGATTTATGGGTCGTCGCTTCGCGGAAACCACCGAGGCAGATAAGATGGTGCCCTACGAGGTCAGCAAGGGTGAAAACGGCTATACCCAAATACGTATCGATGGTCAGGACTATACGCCTCAGGAGGTTTCGGCTAAGACACTTCGTAAATTGAAGGAAGCTGCTGAATCTTATCTCGGACATAAAGTAAACAAAGCCGTTATCACGGTGCCGGCTTATTTCAATGATGCTCAACGTCAAGCTACGAAAGACGCCGGCCAGATTGCTGGCTTGGAGGTGGCTCGGATCATTAATGAACCCACGGCTGCAGCCTTGGCTTACGGATTGGATAAAAAATCCGACGAACGAATTGTCGTGTTTGATCTTGGTGGCGGTACATTTGATGTGTCTGTGCTGGAAGTTGCCGATACGGACAGTGGTGATGGTCAGAGTCGGGTGTTTCAGGTGGTCTCCACCTCGGGCGATACACAACTGGGCGGCGATGATTTTGACGAAGCTTTAATCAACTACGTTGCTGATGATTTCAAGTCGGAAAACGGTGTCGATCTTCGGAAAGACACTATGGCTTTGCAAAGATTACAGGAAGCATGTGAAAAAGCCAAAAAAGAATTGAGTAGTGTACCTTCGACGGATTTGAATTTACCTTTCATCACCGCGGATGCTAACGGCCCAAAACACCTGCAGATGACGATCACGCAGGCTAAGTTTGAAGAACTTATCGATGACTTGGTAACACGTTGTCGTAAGCCCGTTGAACAGGCGTTATCGGATGCCGGGTTCAGCCCGTCGGATATTGATGAAATCGTATTGGTGGGAGGTTCCACACGCGTCCCTAAAGTTAGGGAAATGGTACAGTCAATATTCGGCAAGGCTCCCCATCAGGGTGTGAATCCAGACGAGGTTGTCGCTTTGGGAGCAGCGATCCAAGGTAGTGTACTAGCGGGTGACCGTACTGATGTACTGCTGTTGGATGTAACTCCACTTACGTTGGGAATAGAAACAGAGGGTGGGGTTCTGACGCCGATTGTAGAGAGAAATACTACAATTCCTGTCGAAAAAACACAGGTGTTTAGTACGGCGGCTGATAATCAACCTGCAGTGACCGTTAAAGTCTTCCAGGGTGAAAGAAAGATGGCGGCTAACAATAAAGTGCTCGGAGAATTCAATTTAGAAGGTATTCCGCCAGCTCCACGGGGTGTTCCGCAAATAGAAGTTAAGTTCGACATTGATCAAAACGGAATTCTTAATGTGTCGGCAAAAGATCTTGGAACTCAGAAGGAAGCTAGCGTACGAATCGAAGATTCTGCGGGTTTAGATGATGCTGAAATCGATCGCATGCGACAGGACGCAGAAGAGCATGCGGAAGAGGATAAGAAGCAGTTTGAACTCGTTGAAGCGCGAAATAAAGCCGATCAGTTAGTTTATCAGATGGAAAAGCTGATCGACGAAAACGGGGAAAAATTGTCGGAAGATGATTTAACTCCGGTAAAAGCTTCGATTGATAAGGTTAAAGAAACTGCCAAAGGTGAAGACAAGGATGCCATTAATGGTGCGGTCTCGGAATTAGAGCAAACTTCTCAGGCATTATCTCAGGTTCTATATCAGGCAAGTCAGGCGGAGAGCGGGGGCGACGAAAGTTCCGAAGATATCAAGGATGATGACGCTATCGATGCCGAATTTGAAGTGAAATCAGAAGACCCGGACTCTGAGTAACTAGGATTCATCAAAAAAGGGGCCATCATCGCGATGGCCCCTTGGTGGTGTCTGTTTGCGTGGTCTACTCCACGTTACTCCAGTTTTCATAAACCACTTCATGGCCAGGAGTGAGTGCACGAACTTTATCCATTACATCCGCCCTCGCTTGGCCGGTGGTCTTCTTGAATTTTTCTTCAAGCTTTTGCAATTTCTGTTTGCGTTGTCGACGTCGGCGAATTTCTTTCGCTCTTTCGCTCTTACCCACTAGTAG
>PAAT01000068.1 GCA_002698965.1 Rhodopirellula sp.
ACAGAAACAACTCTCTCTAAAAAGATGTTAAAGCAAGCAGATTTTAAAGATGTATCGCTCTCCAACGACTTCGAAAACCTACCGCTAGATCCTCTTAGTAACCGGTTGCTTAAAGTATTTTCACCGCCGGTCCCCAGACGAACCACGCTAACTCCTGATTTCAATGTGAGGTACGTTTTACCCAGTGACTTTCTTAAAAACACTTACCGTACGAAGCCCGATACCGGGATGGACTAATACCATCCGGGGACATTTTGCTTGACCCTTTTGCGTTCGAGCATTGGCGAATCACGACTTTCATATAATAATATAATCAATGTCATGATGTAGATCGGTTCCTAGTCAAACGATAATTTGACTATTGTCCACCAGATTATTCATACCTTTAGAGCACGCATGGATAAAACACCTCAAGATCGACCAACAGAGCCTCAGAAGAGCGGGACCAACCGCATCTGGATATTCTTACTCTTTTTTCTGTTGCTGTTGTTTATATTCAACTCTGCTAACCAGCCACCAGTTGCTAAGTATAGTGACTTAGAAACGTGGCTAAGTATACCAGCGAAACCGGGGAACCGCGCCAGAGATATTGTTGGACGCGATGCGATTGAGCTAGTCACTATCGATCAGCAAACGAATCAGGCGGTTATCAAGTTTAAGAAAGATGAAAGTAACCCCATCAAAGTACTGCCGATAGGTTCTAAGGTTGAGACTGAAGTCGACGTCGTGCAGGTCGTGATTCCTGACGCCGAGGGTACGAGCGATCTGAAAACACTACTCGATGGCGAAGGAAAAGATCAGCAATTCCCAAAGATACCTTATCAGTATAGTCCTCAGGATGGCACCGCATCGATCATCATGTTCATCGCGATCATGCTTCCAATTGCGATCCTCATTTTCTTTTGGATTTCGTATCGCCGAAGTCAGAACCAGTTTATGGGTGGCGGATTTCTATCCGGTTTCGGAAAGAGTAATGCCAAGCGTTATGATCAGGAAGAAGAGCCCATAACATTCAAAGATGTTGCCGGACAAAAAGCAGCTAAATCTGATTTGCAAGAGATTGTAGAATTTTTATCTAGCCCCGATAAGTTTCAAAGGCTTGGGGGGAGGGTGCCCAAGGGAGTACTTCTCAATGGACCACCCGGTACTGGAAAGACACTCTTAGCCAGAGCCGTGGCTGGGGAAGCAGGTGTTCCGTTCTACTCCATTAACGGCTCTGAATTTATACAAATGTTCGTTGGCGTTGGCGCAAGCCGCGTACGGGATCTATTCCAGCAGGCTAAGGAATCTTCACCGGCCATCATTTTCATCGATGAAATAGATGCCGTCGGTCGACAAAGGGGTGCCGGTGTTGGTGGAGGTCACGATGAGCGTGAACAAACCCTTAATCAAATCCTTGGTGAGATGGATGGGTTCTCGACTAACGACTCGGTGATCGTCGTCGCGGCTACCAACAGACCTGATGTGTTAGACCCAGCACTCTTAAGACCTGGGAGATTCGACCGTCACGTGACTGTTGGGAAACCAACGCAAAAAGGACGTAGGGACATCTTTAAAGTGCATGTTAGGCACGTACCGCTCGCCGACGATGTCGATTTGCTGCGATTGGCCGCAGGGACTGTGGGGCTAACCGGCGCGGACATACGCAATATGGTGAATGAGGCCGCTTTATGGGCCGCCCGGCACGATAAGAACTGCGTGGAAATGGACGATTTCGATTACGCCCGTGACAAGATCCTAATGGGGGCGAAGCGAGAGGAACACTTAACCGCTGATGACAAGGAGAAAACTGCCTATCATGAAGCTGGTCATACTTTAGCCTCATGGTTTTTGAAAGGGGCCGACCGTGTTCACAAGGTGACGATTATCCCACGCGGGCGTTCGCTTGGTTCCACTCAGATGTTACCGGAGGAAGATCGTGTCTCTATGTCCGAAACCCAACTAAAAGATCACTTGGTTGTATTATTAGCGGGGCGAGCAGCTGAAACGTTAATCTATGACGAAACGGCCGTTGGCGCCGAAAATGATCTTGAACGCGCCACTTCGACAGCTCGTCGCATGGTCACCCGATGGGGAATGAGTGAGAAACTAGGACCGGTGAGCTATAAACTTTCCGACGAAGATCCTTTTCTGGGCCGTGAAATGCACGAACAACGACAGTTTAGTGAACACACCATGGAAGTAATTGATAGCGAAGTATCGGCTTTACTCCATGATGCCGAAAGTCGGGCAAACAATCTATTGGTTGAATATCGTGACGAACTAGAGAGCCTTACTGCAAGACTAGTAGCTGAAGAAGAGTTGTCCGAAGTCCAAATAGCCGACACTATTGGCCCCTCCGTTCACCCCACGCCTGAAGCTGACACTGAAGAAGCGTTACCATCGGCCCCGGATAACTCCACGATGCCCGGCGCAGTAGCTGGCGAATCGGATGCATTAGAGGGAAGTGCACTGGAGGAATCAGGGGCTATCGCATCCCAGCAAATAAACGAGTCTAACAGCGATGATGACGAAGTACCCGGCGGGAACTACTAGGGTGCGTCTTAAGCAAAATGCCGAACAGTGAATAAGAATTCTCGTAAAGTCAGGACGCAACTCAAAAAGGGTCACCAGGGCCGGCAACGAAAAGGTGACTTGACGCGAGAATATAGAGAGCACGGTTTCAAGGAAGGCCATACCTTAAACGATGAGCGACTGAGCGGCAAAGGCGAGTTGACGCGGCACCGGACCGTCATTGGGACGGCGGTGTCGGAAGAACATGATGCAATCCAACTTCAGTTGGAAATCGACGAATCCCGATGCATCCGCGGCCGAGTGCTCAGCGTGCACGGACTAGAATGTCTTGTCACGGCTGAAGACAGCAAAACATACCGATGTACTGTCCGTGGACTACTTAAAAATCTCACCACAGGTCAGCGAAATGTCGTCGCAGCTGGTGACTTGGTTTTCGTTCGGCCAGAGTTGACAACTGATGCAGGTGACCTGAATGAGGGTATGATTGTCCGAATTGAACCTCGATACGGCTGCATAAGTCGCACGAGTAAAGGACAGCAGCATGTGATGGTAGCTAATGTTGATCAGTTAGTGATCGTCATCAGTGTTCTTGAACCGGAAATAAAGCCCAATCTCATTGACCGTTTTCTAGTTACTGCAGAAAAAGTCGGCTGCCATCCAATCATTTGTTTTAACAAAGTTGATCTCATTGATTTGGCCGAACTGCAACCCCTCGCCGGTGTCTATGGTCAACTTGGCTACACAATCCTCTTTACCTCTGTGGAAACAGGGCAGGGGATTTCACAATTGAAATCAGTTGTAAAGGGTAAGCAAAACGTTGTCGTCGGACAATCTGGTGTAGGCAAGTCGTCGCTCCTTAATCGGATACAGCCTTCACTTAATCTACGCACAAACACTGTGAGCCGGGATAACCAAAAAGGCCGGCACACCACCACCGCGGCGACATTAATCCCCCTTGAGCAGGGCGGGTATATTGTTGACACGCCTGGAATCAGACAATTTCAGCTTTGGGATGTGATTGCCGAAGAGGTGGCAGGGTTTTTCCGAGATATCCGTCCGTTCGTCAATAATTGCAAGTTTCCCGATTGTACGCACTTGCACGAATTTCCATGCGGGGTGAAACAGGCGGTAGCCGATGGGCTATTGGATTTACGGCGATATGAAAGTTATTGTCAGATACAAACTGATTTATGAACCTTGTTTAAGGATATTTGCCACCATGTACAAACTTGGGCTCACCCTATTCGCGATGATTGGGATACTAACGAGCGCCACTCAGGCTAATGAAAATGAAAGGCCTAATATCCTTGTCATTATGGTCGACGATTTGGGGTACGCTGACTCATCCAGTTACGGCGCAACTGATTTAAAGACTCCGTCAATCGATTCCATTGTGAACGACGGCATTAAATTCACTAACTTTTATGCAAATTGTCCTGTCTGTTCCCCGAGTCGTGCGTCCTTTGTTAGTGGACGGTATCCGGAACTCGTAGGCGTTCCTGGCGTCGTACGCACCTACCCACAAGACAGCTGGGGTTATCTTAGCAAAGATATTGTCACGATCGGTGACATCTTACGAGATGGCGGCTATTCTACCGCGCTAATTGGAAAATGGCATCTCGGTTTGACCTCGGAACACTGGCCAAACAATCGTGGCTTTGATTATTTTCATGGTTGGCTTGGAGATATGATGGATGACTATTATAAGCATGAACGACATGGCATCAATTATATGCGTCTGAATGAAGAACCCATTCACCCTCAAGGGCATGCCACCGATCTCTTTACATCGTGGGCGTGCGACTACCTTGACGCTCGGGCCAAAGAAAATACCCCCTTCTTCTTATTCTTGTCCTATAACGCTCCGCATACTCCCATCCAGCCACCAAACGAATGGCTTAATAAGGTTCGGCAACGCGCCCCTGAGATGGAAGCGCCTCGTGCTCGGCTCGTTGCCTTAATCGAACACCTTGATCACGCGATAGGGGCGATCCTCGAAAACCTGGATAAGAATAACCAAACACAAAACACCGTCGTGGTATTCACCTCTGATAATGGCGGCCAACTCAATGTAGGGGGGCGAAATGGTGATTACCGAGACGGAAAACAAAGTATGTACGAAGGAGGGATACGGGTGAATACGGCGTTGCGTTGGCCGCGCATGATCAAGCCGGGTACAGTCACTCATCAGCGGGGTCTAACGATGGACCTTTACCCAACGCTTTGTGAAATAGCCGGAGTTGACATCCAACATGAGATCGATGGGATCTCCCTTGCTCCGGTTCTTCGCGGTGAAAAGCAGGACAACTACGAGCGCGATCTATATTTTCACCGTCGAGAAGGAAACCTACGATACCAGGGCTACGTCACCAATGCTTTGATCCGCGGCGATTGGAAACTCCTACGCAATAGCCCCTTTGCAAAAATGGAATTATACAATCTTAAAGATGATCCATATGAAAAGCGCAATCTTGCTCAAGAAAACCCCGGAAAATTTAATGAGTTGTCGAAATCACTTCGTTTGCAAATGCAACGAGGCGGGGCGGTCCCGTGGCAACCACCGGTACGGCGCGATGTTAACCCTTAGAAGGTGTTGACCTCGCAAGCTACACTAACGAAAATAGTATTAGCTTTTCTTATTTATTATTGTCGCTTATCGAGCAGTCGCTTTGCCCAGCCCATCCGATGAACCGTCCCACCCACGACCTGAAGAGGGTGAGCAATCAACAGCGTACTCGCGCGCGAAAAGCAAACATAAGACGGATGAAACCGAAACCACGCAATATGCGGTAAGGGAGTCCATTCCGGAACCCGTTTTGAGCGTGGAACATCAAAAAACGGTCATCAGCAAACAACCAACTAACATTCAGCAGGCGTCCGCAACTACCGACCAGTTGGTGGGCGAACGACTCGTTGGCACTCAACTCGAACACTTTCTACTCGAAGAGTTCGTCGGAAAGGGTGGCATGGGAGCAGTGTTTCGTGCCACCGACAATAAATTAGGCAGGACCGTTGCTGTTAAGGTATTGGCGCAAAACAGGACTGACGCGGACTCACTGCGGAGGTTTACTAAGGAAGCACAAAGTGCCGCACGCCTTGATCACCCAAATATTGCTCGCGTCTATTACGTGGGAGAAGATCGAGGGTGGCATTTTATAGTTTTTGAGTACATCAATGGCGTCAATATCCGTGACCTCGTGGAACATAAGGGGCCGTTACCTCTCGACGAGTCGTGGTCTTACGTACTGCAGATTACCGATGCCTTAGTGCATGCCTCTAAACGCGACGTTGTCCACAGGGATATCAAACCGTCGAATATATTAGTGACTAGCGAAGGAACGGCTAAGCTCGTAGACATGGGCCTGGCGCGCTTACACCAAGTTGAAAACGACGACAGTGATGTAACAGCATCCGGCGTTACGTTAGGCACCTTCGACTACATTTCACCAGAGCAGGCGCGAGACCCGCGTACCACGGATGTTCGAAGCGATATTTACTCTTTGGGTTGTACTTTGTATTACATGCTGACTGGACTAGCTCCGTATCCTACCGGCACGGTCCTCCAGAAGCTGCTGAGCCACAGTAGTGATCCCCCGCCGAACCCGCAGTTATACAGAAATGACCTTGACGACGGCTCTGTTAGTATCCTCCACAAAATGCTCTCAAAACGTCCGCAAGATCGTTATCAAGAGCCTCGAGATATTATCGTCGATGTCCTATATCTCGCCGAGCAACTGGGGCTAAACATTAAAGGTGATGGTAGGGAATGGGAATCACCCTTGCCCCCCGCGCGCTTTAATTGGCTCAAACAACTAAGCCTGGCCCTACCCGTCGCTTGCCTCCTAATGTTTTCTTTTGGCCTAGATATTTTGTCTCCGAAAAATACCGAAGTCGTGATGGCATTACCAACCTTCAGGACGTCGCCGTACGTGACCCCGGCGGCGGTTCCTAACTCCGATACAGCTAACCAGAATCCGGGAGAACAGGCTGTCGAGGGTCCAATGACGCCGTCCCTCGCGTCACCCGATCGGGATGCAAACGCGCTGAAACCCGCCGAGCTACAAACGGTAGTCGTAGGCAAGCCCATGACGACGCTTCCAGACGGATTTGTAGCTGTCGCCTCACTGTCCCGAGCTTTATCGCTGTTAGAACAGGACTCCCAGATAGGTGTCATAGAGATTTGGGACGATGCTTTCATCGCGTTTGATAATCTGCAACTTGACCTCGATAACTGGCTAGATCACCCTCTAACCATCCAAGGGGGTAACAACAGCAGGCCCGTTATTACTGTCGAACTCACCGAAAGCGCATTACAGACCATTGATCCTGTATTTATTACCGTTACAGGAGGTCGCCTACTATTCGACAGATTAGATCTTCGGTTTCAGATGCCCGAAGAATTCCGACAAAGCTGGCGTTTATTCGCGATAGACCGCGCGACAGAAATCAGCTTTTCCAATTGCAGCCTCACCGTCCTACCATCAACTCCCAATTTTAGCAGTCCAATCGGACCGATATCGATTTTCAACTTTATGGACCTGTACATCAACGAAGGGGCGACAAATGCGGAACCGCTATCAACCCCGCAAATCTCCTCACTGGAAATTAACAATTCCCTTGTGCGAGGTTCGGCCACCCTCATTTCAAGTTCCGGCACGACTCCTGTTAACTTGAATGTAAGGAATTCACTCTTAATCTCCAGCGGACGGATGCTCGACCATAAGATTCCAACTAATAAAGCATTCGAAACTCGTCTGGAACTTACGAACGTCACAGCGTACTGTGGAGCGGGTGCGATTGGAATCAAAAACCTAGACGACACGGGCCAAACGCCCTTAAGTCTGTCATTCCAGGCCAGCGTGCTTGTCACTGATCTAGGGAAGCCCCTCATTGAACTTGAACAATCGCAACTAGATGCCTTGGTACCGTTCCTTCTGGTTGCGAATAACTCTGCTATTGATAAAGCAGCGGTGGTGCTCGAACGACGCGACCAATTAGAGCTGGACCTATCGAAACAAGAGACCTTTGTAGACCTTTATAACTCTCGCGAAAATGGCGATGCACCTGTGTGGTTCCACATGAATAATTCAATAAACAGGGTGAACTGGAGCAATTCTCAGGTTCCTTCCACCGATTTACTCTTGTATCAGCACGGAATTACAGAGTTTATGATTGAGGATTTCGACGATAATGCGCGAGGTTTTACCCCTCTATTAGGCGAACTTCTGGGGGAAGTAAAATAACACGGCGGGGGATCTTAGTTGTCTTATTATCAACTATACCACCGGCTGAAATAGAGGGTGATAAAAACCTTGCTACGTAATTGGAATAACATCATGCCCAACTCATACAGATCAACACCGGATGACATACAAGGCATGCCGACTGGCATTCCATATATCGTTGGCAACGAAGCAGCTGAACGTTTTAGTTTTTATGGTATGAAATCAATCTTGATGGTCTTTCTTACAACTCACGTCTTTATGAAGACCGAGTTTGCAGACACGGGCGAAAACTTTACGGAAACCCAGGCAGAGGCTTTGGCAACGCAATGGATTCACTGGTTCAATGTGGCCGTGTATATTCTTCCTTTTCTTGGCGCGTTGGCAGCCGACTGGCTATTTGGAAAATACAGGACTATTTTGGTTTTATCTGTCGTATATTGCGCCGGGCACTTCGTACTTGCTATAGACGAAAGTGTTTGGGGAATGGCTTGCGGATTGGGCCTAATAGCCGTTGGCGCCGGTGGTATCAAGCCATGTGTGTCGGCACACGTCGGAGATCAATTTGGTGCCTCCAATCAGGCCTTGCTCCCGAAAGTCTTCGGTTGGTTTTACTTTTCAATCAACGTCGGTGCGACCGTTTCGATGTTACTAACCCCGATTATCCTACGTGCTACGGTTGATGAGTTTGGGGGAGCAATTGCATTCGGCATCCCTGGCGTCCTGATGTTTGTTGCAACCCTCATGTTTTGGGTGGGTCGCAAGCACTTCATCCATGTACCGCCGAGGCGCGAGCACTTTTTTAGTGAGACCTTTAGCAAAGAAGGGGGTAGGGCACTTACGTCCCTTCTGCCAGTGTTTCTTTTGACGTCAATATTTTTTAGCTGTTTTGATCAGACCGCTTCGAAGTGGGTATCCCAGGCGAAAAAAATGGACGGTGAGGCGTGGGGAATCACTATACTCCCTGATCAAATGCAGTCGCTCAACCCGATTTTAGTTTTGTGCTTCATCCCCCTGTTTACCTACGGTATTTATCCGCTGCTGCACAAAGTATTTGGCCTTACTCCGTTACGTAAGATGGGTTTTGGTTTTTTCGTGACGGCAGGGGCCTTTACATGCAGTGCGCTTATTGAGGCGGAATTAAAATCAGGCAATACACTCAACATCTTGTGGCAGGTTTGTCCCTACATCCTGATCACGGCCGCAGAAATTATGATTTCGATAACTGCGCTAGAATTTGCTTATTCTCAATCACCGAAGTCGTCCAAATCACTTGTAATGGCAGTGTATTTAAGTTGTATCGCTTTGGGAAATGCGGTTACTGCAATCACGAACGCTTTAATAACCAATGAGGACGGGACAAGTCTTCTACCGGGGCCAGATTATTACTGGTTTTTCACCGGGCTGGTCTTACTCGCAGGTGTTCTTTTTATAGGTGTCGCAAAGATATATTGGGGTAAGAGTTTTCTTGAAGCAGATTTGGCTTCTGAAACTACTACGTAACCCTCACAGATCGGAAAAAGCTTTTCAAATTCACTATCTTGACACTCAGAAATGACGTAGTTCTACTAATAGGGACCATCCCAACAGCCGATATCGTATAGATAGGTTTGTTTTAATAATCACCGAAACCTTTGTGGCGTTTGGGGGTTTAAACAACATGAATTTAAGTATTAAGATTGGAGAAGACTAATGAAGAAGTTCGCCGTGTTACTCGCCATTTCTGCAGTCACTTTTATCGGTTCCGCTGAAAAAGCTCATGCCATCCCAGCCTTTGCCAAAGCTTTCACTGAACGATATGTCAACACAAGTAAAGACGCTGATTTCGTGGCTGCCGCCAAAGAGAAAAAATGTAATTTGTGCCATTTTGGTACCAGCAAGAAGAATAAGAATGATTTTGGCAAAGCTTTCGCCAAACACTTTAAGAAGACAAACTACAGTTCCACTCGTGTCCGAGAAGAAGCGACGGCCGTGAAGAAGGAATTTGATGATGGGTTGAAAAAAGTGCTGGCTGAAAAGAACCCCGAAGGTAAAACCTACCAGTCACTGATCGAAGCCGGAAAACTTCCCGGAACGGTAGAAGAGTAGAAGGCTCACACCCTACTAATAGAAAACAGGGGCCCGTTCGATCCTACGAACCGGCCCCTGTTTTTTTGGAGCTGACGTAGACTATCTTAATCTTATTTCCATTGAATGGCTAAACGATTCACCACTCTTAAGTTCTATTAATCCGTGCTCGCCGGTTTCAAACGCCAGTCCACCCGGAACAAGCGTATAGGGCTCCAGGCATATCGCTTCTCGGTGGGGTGGGGTGTAGATCACGCACAATTCACAGGCCTCATCCCAAGTATATAACAGGGCTTTGCCTGAAGACGGATTGGAAATTGTCGCCGTTGCTCGCCCATCAGCGAAGCTAACACCGCTAAAAACATCGTCCAGTGTGATATCCCCGAAACGGATTCCCCGTCCTAACGGCTCCGAACTATCTAAACATTCGACATTACCTGTCGCCAGTAATTTTTCCAAAGTCCAGCGTTCGGTGACTGGGCAAGTAACAATTGCCTCTTCAGCAATACCTTGTCCAACCGGTACACGAAAATAGGCATGTGTACCTAGTCCGCAAGGCAAATCCAATTCCCCAGGGTTTTCGATAAAATAAGTTGCCGAAATTCCGTCGGGTTGAGCCTCATAAGTACATCGAATAATGAAATCGGAGGGCCATTGCGCTAGCACTCCTAGGTCATCTATCGATGGCTGAAACTCACCTACAATTCGCTCCTTGGATGTTTCTATTACCCTCCAAGGCCGATTCAGGACAAAACCATGGATTGCGTTTCCTGACCCGTCGTCACTATCGATGTGGTATTCTTGTCCGCCGTAGTTGTAAGATTTTCCCTTCAACCTTCCGGGAAACGGAAATAGAATCGGAGTGCCACTACCAGAGGCACTCGCACTACCGGCTAAAAAGTCTGTGTCGGACCACAAGAGTTCAATTTCATCAACCATCAACGAAAACAGATTGAAACCTCTTTCTGGGGAAACCTTGGCGACGACATTGCCAATTTCATTTTGAATTTCTATGACTTCCATGTTGTTTTCCTGAGGAGGATGTTCCGCATGAGTATAGCGATTGTAAAATACGTTAACTTAAGCTTGAGGCAGCGGCCATACAAAAGTACAAGGTAATCAATGTAGCGATTGCCTGTACGAGGCGTCTACGGTCGATTCGCTCTCCAAGAAGCCCGGTCCACTGTTGTAGTTGAAAAAACAGCAACACCATTGCAGTTGCGAATAACGCGGTCGCGGGTATGTCTTCCCCCAACAGATTTTGCATCCTAGGGCGTGACATTGCAAGCAAAGTCCACAGCCCAAAGGCTATTTGTATAAATAAGATTATCAATACATTCCGGGCGGCCCACCGGCAAATCGAAATGGCAGAATCTCTGCGCGGGCCGGCGGTATTCTGATTTGCCTGCCGGATACCAATCATGGCGACGTAGGCAAATGCGGTCGTCAACATTGCAAGACTCGTATGCAACAGTCGCGAGAGGTTTTCATTGGTATATGCGATCGTTCGAAACTCTGCACTGGAAAGTTCTTCTTGCGCTGCGGTCATTGCTTCAACCTGTGCATCGGGAAGAGCGGAGATGACGATAAAAAGAACGGGAAGATGATATAGCAGGTTAATGGAGGCAATTAGGAGAACAAAACTTCTGATCCAAAAAGCTCTGCCCTCGCCTCGTGTCGCCCGCCATTGAGCAAAAACAACAATTAAGAGCAGGATGGACGTTAACCATTCCACACCTGCCCACATGAACTTGGTCATCAACAAATGACACCGTTGGTGAAACTCCTCTGACCAAACAACGCCGGCCAGTGCGAAACCAAAAAGGCTCCCTATCAAGATCGCCGTTAAGCTATGCTTGATTAACGATCGACTCATTATCCAAACGGCATCCTGATGAGCCTCGTCTTCCAATCGTATAATTTTTCGATTGAGTAAGATGACGACCAACGGTAAGCAAACACCTATGCCGACAACTAAAAGATGAACGGAATGAACGAACACTAGTAGGATCTGCATTGAATCATCGCTCGTCGTATTAAATCTTAACCAAAGACCCGTTCATATAACTCCTGATTAAAACCTACCAGAAGAGTTTTTCCTATTGTCATAGCAGGCGCCCGGAGGTTTCCGGTGGGTCCCAGCATGAATTTATGGATGACTTCGTCATCAACAACCTCGGTTTTTAAGTCGATAGTGATAGTTTTCTTTCCTTTTGCTGCATAAAGAAAAGAGACCTCTTCTAAAAGGCTGCGGGCCTTTGCCAATTGATGAGGCGGTTTAGATGGTTTTTCGACATTCATCGGATCAATACCTGCTTTCGCAAGAAACTCTTGCGCTCGTTTGCAACTCGTTCAGCCGGCCCGGTGATAGTACCATTCAACGCGTTTAGACATTTCTTAGCTCCTCTAACGTGTTTCCGTTTCAATTATTGTCCCAAGATAACCAAAAACCGCTCCGCCGCAATATCTCTATATGAAACTAACTAATGCCCTCAGCTGCCTCAACTAGTTCAACGGGTTTTGACGCATCGACAAAATAAGCGGCCAACGCCGCTAATAGAAAGATCCCACCACAGAGCTGAAACATAGCATCCCACCCAAACACTTCCTGAACATGAGCCAGTAAAATTGGCGAAACTGCCGCGCCAAAATTCCCAAACATATTGCCGAAGCCTAATACCACGCCAACATATGGGCCGCCTACATCCTGCGTGAAAGCCCACATGCTAGGTACTGAAAAATCCACACTTAACGCTACTAAGGCCATCGCCCACGTAATCGACCAGGGGTCGTCTAAAAAAGGGCACGCTAGGAAACATGCGGCGGCAACAATCATGGAACCGGACCACGGAATCGAACGGCCAAACCGCAATCCGATCCTGACGGCCAGCTTGTCCGTGACGAAGCCTCCGATTAGCATACCCACAAAACCCACCATCAAAGGCATCGCAATCATATCTGATCGCTCCGACATGGCTACCTGATGCACTTCCATGAGATAGTCAACGAACCACGTTACGATAAATAACCAGCCGATATTCACACAAAACTGGCTTATACCAGACATCCAAACACTACGGCATCTCAGGATATTCATAAGTGGTAGTTTAGGGATGTCAGTTTCAACATGGGAGCTTCCTCCTATCAACGCCAGTTCACTTGCGCTAACTAATGGGTGCTGACCTGGATAATCCCTTAAGACAAACCAAACAACGATCGCCACGATCAGACCAAGAGCCGCAAACAAAAATACCACCGGACGCCAACTAGCCACATATAGTCCCTCTATCTCCTCTGGAAACACGGCTTCAAGAAGATGGCGATTCAATCGTTGCGAGTTGCGTTCGCTTAAGCTTTCCCCAGTTCTTAATCGCTCGATCTGCTCACTAGCGAAATTATCTAAACTCTTTATCCGATTGAAGGCCTTCGCGTCGAAGAAGGTGGGATCGTTAATGAGCATCGAAAACCCTTGGGCCAGTTGCTCTCGCGTATAACTCGTGTGTTTCGCTTTGGCGAGTGAAAGACGGTTGCTGATATACAGTACATGCTCTGGCTCATTGTTTGGTGTCGAAGCTAACGCAATTTTTGAATTAAGCTGTTGCACATTAAGTATCTGCTCGGGCGTGAGCGTGTAAACCTGTGAGACTGGAAGGAATGCAACCAGAAGCACCGCGCTAAGAATAGGCACAATTGCACCGCCTATACGCCCCCCTAATGCAACAAAGCCACTCGCCTTTCCGCGTTGCGGTGCTGGTATCCAACGGCCAACCACAGCGGAGGCGGTTGGAAACGCACCTGCTTGCCCAAGGCCAAACGCAGCCCTGGCTAAACAAAGCATTAACAAGGATCCGGCCAGCCCAACGGTAGCCGCAAAAAAGGACCAAATAATGATATAGCTTGTTAGGAGCAGACGGGGACCGAACTTGTCCGACAACCATCCTGCCGGCATTTGACCTATTGCATAAAACCAAAAGAACGAGCTGACTGCATAGCTGAAGTCTGCTTTCGTAAGCCCTAGTTCCTGACGAATGTAGGGTTGCGCAATGCCGAACGCATAACGATCGACATAAAGGATGACCCCCATAAGCATACAGGCCGCAATTACGAAATATCGTGTCTTACTTGTCTTTTCCATTACCGTCTTCTCAATCCCGAGTTTAAAGCTGTCGTTATATCGTAAACGATAGTATCGCTTTCTGCTTAACTGGTGTGGTTTGCTTACAACTTTTCATTTGTCGTGGCGGGCTCTGATTAGTTAAAATTGGTCTATGGCGAGATTAGTTAACCGGTAAGGATCCTATGAAGTCGTTATTTTTATTACTGTCGCTTTTGGTCGCGCAAACCGTGATGGGTGCGGATTTCCAGCATTTCGAAACGCACATCCGGCCCCTGCTAATCAAGCATTGCTATGATTGCCATAATTCGGATGTTGCAGAGGGCAATTTGCGCCTTGATTTGCGGGAAGGGCTGCTAAGGGGGGGGGACTCAGGACCCGCCATCGTTTCGGGCCATCCTAGTAAAAGTTTGTTAATCAAGGCCGTTAAATATGACGACCCAGAACTTAAAATGCCTCCGGCTGATAGTGGCCTACGTTTAACGCGGGAACAGATCAAGCATCTCGAAGACTGGATTCGCAACGGCGCTCCGGATCCACGTGACGGGAGCGTTGTCGATGACATAGCACGGACGGCGCGTGATCACTGGGCTTTCCAGCAAATTTCAGTGCCGGAGGTTCCTCAAGACTCACACCCCATCGACTACCTCCTATCTAGGCAACTCGACGCCATGGGTTTCACAACGCTTGGGCAAGCCAGCACTCGCACCCTAATAAGACGATTGGCGTATAATCTTACGGGTTTACCACCCTCTCTGGAGGATTTGGCCACCGTTAAATCCGATTTACCTCTGCTAATCGACAAGTATTTGTCCTCACCAAGGTACGGTGAACGGTGGGGGCGGCATTGGCTTGATGTAGCTCGATATTCAGATGCCAAGGATGGTGTCCTTATGTACGGGGATGCACGCATACGGCCGTTTGCTTATACCTATCGAGATTACGTGATTCGTGCCTTCAACGCCGACACGCCCTACGATGAGTTTATCAGAGAGCAATTGGCAGCTGACAAGTTGGAGCTACCTGATGGTTCACCCAAACTAGCGGCGATGGGACTTTTAACACTCGGCCGGTTATTTGATAACAATATTCATGACGTGATCGATGACCAAATAGATGTTGTTACTCGCGGCTTCCTTGGTTTAACGGCGAGTTGTGCGAGATGCCACGATCATAAATTCGATCCTATCCCTACTGCGGACTATTACTCTCTTTACGGTGTCTTCGCGAGTAGTGAAGAACCCTTCAACAGGCCTCGTATCGCCGAAATTACGAAGGACGCAGAACCCTTCGAGATAGCCTATAAAAACAAGCTTATCGAAATCGAGAACCGTCAAGCGACCTTGTATGAAGCAACCCTCAAAGACTCGAGATATCGGACCACGCGACACTTAATAAAAGCAGCCACCACAGAACCTGACAACCTCGAAACCACCATCTTCTTCCTCTCCTTAATTAAAGGACAGTTGAGGCCTCAAATAACTTACGCCTGGCGCGAATACCTCGCCGAGCACTCGATATCCGGTGACAGAATTTTTGGACCCTGGGCTGACATGATGGCCAGCCCCGTCTTGCAAATTGAGAAGTGGCGTCAGGAAAATGTGGAACCACGAGTTATTGCCGCCTTGGAAAAAGAGAGGCCAACAAACCCCATTGGTGTTGCTAACGTATACGGAACTCTCATCACCGACGCTTGGTCGGCTCGAGCGAGTCTGCAGTCCGAGATTGAAGAGCTCAGTGCGCAATTGGTTAGTGATGGTTTAACCACGATTAATATTGCTGATCTTGTGGCTGGGGGAAATGGTTTTGGGCACGGTGAAAAGGGGGAGGCGGTACATCCAGCGACAGGCAAGACAGTAACAGGTGGTACTGGATCTATTGATGCTCCGGCCGCCGATTCCTTTGTCCTAGCGGAGAACCCCTTCATTGATGGCGTATTTATTCCTCGAAATTCGGCGACGCAAGTTGTCTCAAGCACAGGGTTAAAGATTAACGATTCACCTGTCGGGCTCAAGACTGGCTCATGGGACTACATCCGGTACGGGCCATCGCAAGGGCACACTACCAATTCCATTAACGGCGTTGACTATGGGGTTGCACCGAATTGGCTTCTAGGCCTGCATGCCAACAAAGGACTAACCTTCGATTTAGCTGCCATTCGAAACAAGCACTCCTTCGAGAAAGGCGTTTTTAAGGCCGTGATCGGACATGGAGGCGCCGTGGATATGAGTACGATTGACGTCGCCATCTATCTCGACGGCACGCTACGTTTTCGACATCGGGGATTTAAGGCTCAACAATCGGGTCCCGAAATTGCGATACCAATAGACCCTTCGGAACGTTTTTTAACAATCCTTGTAACTGAAGGAACGGACGGAAATTCCCATGACCAGGGAATCCTCGGTAATCCCCTGATAGATGTTAGTAACGACCAATCATACCTCGAGAAGCTGAAGGTGCGTAAGAGCAAAATAAAGAGAGAGATCACTTCCCTTCAAGAACGCCTGGCTTCCACCCCGGATCCAAACGAAGACGAGTTGGCGCAGATTCTACTTGGAGACGACAGCCCGGTTTGGTTCCCGAAACGGAAACTGTACTTTTATCTTGACCGCCAAGACAAGGATTCCTATCGGGGGTTACTCAACTCGATCGACTCGCTTGCAGTGAGTGATAGCAACGCCCCGTCGAGAGCCATGATTTTGGTAGACAAGCCACAATTATATGATCCAGTAATTTTTCAACGAGGTGACCCCGTACAACGTGGAAACCCAGTCCCACGGCAGTTTTTTGAATTTTTAGCAGGAGATCAGCGAAAGCCGTTTTCTAATGGTTCGGGGCGATTGGACTTAGCGAATGCGATTGCCTCCCCTGACAACCCTCTTACACCTCGTGTTTGGGCGAATCGGATTTGGATGCACCATTTCGGGTCTTCTTTATTTGGAGATCCAAGCGACCTCGGTTTACGAAATTCCAAACCGTTGCAATTCGAACTCCTCGATTATTTAGCTAACTATTTAATAACGAATAATTACCAAACCAAGTCGCTTCATAGACTGATCCTGACTAGTTCGGCCTACCAACGTACTAGTATTATTCCAGAGGACGATGCACAGTACGAGCAACAATTAGAACGGGATCCAACCAACGGTTACTACTGGCGCTTCAATCGGCGTCGACTCGACCTAGAACAGATGCGAGATACGATGCTATCTGTTAGCGGATTGTTGGACAGCACCATGTACGGAAGGCCACCCTCAATTGCAGATGAAACGAATAATCGACGAACAGTATATTCGTTCGTGGAGCGCCAAAACCTTCCCACAATTATTCAGGTATTTGACGCCGCCAATGCAGATTCGTCGACCTCTCAACGACCGTCCACCACTGTCCCGCAACAAGCCCTTTTTGCGTTGAATAGTCCATTTATGGGCCGAATGGCCGTAGCGCTTGCTAGTAGAATTAATAGTGGAAGCACCATCGAACAGGTCAACCAACTTTATCGATATGTATATGGACGTTCGCCTACCGACCAGGAAATGACGTTAGGAACCACTTTCCTGCAGGCCAATGCATTACGCGATTATGCCCAGGCATTACTTATCTCTAACGAGGTATGGTTTATTGATTAACAACGAGTTGATAGACCAGCCCAATCCGTAGCTGGTTCCAATTTCGTTTTGGTTCGCAGACATGTTTACTTTCTCATATCCAAAATTAACCTTTAACCCATAACACGTCACGCCCGCATGAATATGAACCGCAACTACTCTCGCCGGACACTTTTAACTCAATTCGGTACGGGCCTAGGAATGCTGGCTTTGCCCGGACTCCTGCAGGGTTCTACAGATCCTTTGTCGGTGAAGCCAACCCATTTTGAACCCAAGGCAAAACATATTATACATGTCTACCTCAACGGTGGCCCGAGCCAAGTCGATACATGGGATCACAAACCACGACTAAACGACTTCTACGGGAAGCCCCTTCCGATCTCGCATCCCACGGAACGGGAGGTTGGAGTTGCCTTGCCTTCGCCATTTAAGTTCCGACAATATGGGGAGAATGGTTTATGGTGCAGCGAGATATTTGAACGAACCGCAAGTAAACACGCTGATAAAATTTGTGTCATTAAGTCGATGTACGCCAACACGCCCAATCATGAGCAAAGTATGCGACTAATGAACACGGGAGATGAGCGGTTATCGCGTCCCAGTTACGGATCATGGCTTACCTACGGCCTTGGAACGGAGAACCAGAACCTACCTGGTTACGTTGCCATGTGTCCCGGCCTTCCTGTTGCTGACAGCTCTAATTGGCGTAGTTCTTTTCTACCAGGAATCTATCAGGGCACTTACTTGGATACTCGTAATGAGACCGTTGATAAACTGATTGCCAACATCCGTAATAGCCGACTTTCACGGCAGGCACAAAGACAACAACTCGACCTATTGGGCCAACTGAATCGCGGTCATCAAAACGCTCGACAGGACGACCCCAAACTCGAAGCTCGGATACAGTCGTTCGAGCTGGCCTATCGTATGCAGATGGAAGCAACGTCAGCCTTTGATATCTCACGGGAATCTCAGGCTACTCAAGAACTTTACAATGCCTCGACGGTACACGGTCGCCAACTATTGATTGCCAGAAGGTTGGTTGAACGGGGAGTCAGGGTAGTCCAGTGTTTCCATGGCGATGTTCAACCTTGGGATACGCATGGCGGCCTGGAAGCCGGCCTCCGGAGTCTAGGCTCGCAGGCTGACCCACCCATAGCGGCACTGTTAACCGATCTGGAACAACGAGGCCTGCTTGACCAAACGCTGGTGGTCGTCGGCGGCGAATTCGGACGCACACCGGCAACGGAGATTCCCATTGGTGGCGGTATAGGTACTGGTCGGGATCACAATCACCATGGATTCACTGTTTGGCTCGCCGGGGGTGGGGTAAAGGGTGGATACAGCTACGGCAATACGGACGAATTCGGTTACCGCGCGGTGGAAAACAGAACTCATGTCCACGACCTGCACGCCACAATGCTACATCTCATGGGCGTCGATCACACGAAACTTACTTACCGTCATTCCGGCCGTGATTTTCGACTCACGGACGTCCATGGTGATGTCATTACAGATATCATTGCCTAACCTGAAACTGCCATCTTTTACACTAGTGACATCACCAAGCCATGAATAATCGCCTAGTTTACACGACATTAATATTAGCGGGCCTTATGGTTTTGCAGTCAGTCCGTGCAGAGGTCAGCTTTGAACGCGATGTCGCACGAATATTAGTCAAGCGATGTGTGGAGTGTCATGACAGCAAACAAAAAAAGGGGGGCTTAGATCTAACCAATGTTACTGCAATGACCGCAGGTGGAGATTCGGGCGAAGTGGTTAAAAAAGGAAATGCCTCTATAAGCCACTTGATACAGAGAATAACAGATGGGGACATGCCGCCCGCCTCGAAAGGGATTCCGCAACCACTACCAGCAGCTGAAACAAAGATTTTGACCGCTTGGGTAAACGAAGGGATGATTTGGCCCAAAGACCGTGTCCTGGACCTATACGAACAAACAACCGAAGTGCGGGGCGGACGAGATTGGTGGTCATTTCAACCAATTCTTAGTCCCCAACTTCCAATCCCCTTAAGCGACCCGCGTGTCGGTAACGAAATAGACTCCTTCATTATCTCAAAGCTATCATCGTCCGGAATGAGCCCCTCGAAACCGACGACACGGGGAAAACTGATTCGCAGACTCTTTTTTGATCTCACCGGTCTGCCACCCCGCCCTAAAGACATCGAAGAATTCTTAGCGACGAATCAAAAGGTGAATTATGAATCCTTGGTTGACAAATTACTTGCATCACCTCAGTTTGGTGAACGCTGGGCTAGGCATTGGCTAGACCTTATACGGTTCGCAGAAACATGCGGCTACGAGCGAGACCAATTAAAGCCCAATATTTGGAAATACCGTGATTGGGTAGTAAACGCATTCAATTCGGATATGCCATACGACAAGTTTGTTACAGACCAACTAGCCGGTGACGAGGTGCCCTACCGGGACGACGAAACGGTCGTCGCCACGGGGATGATTAGGGCTGGCACCTGGAATGATGAGCCTAATGACCCTGCTGACTACCAGTACACACGCCTTGAAGATATGGTACATACCACTTCTTCTGCGTTTATCGGATTAACTGTCAAATGCGCTCGCTGCCACGACCACAAGTTTGATCCGATTAGACAGACCGATTACTATCGCTTCGCTAATGCTTTTTGGTCAGGTTTCATTGGCCAGGCCAATCTTGGCGGTCCGTCCGAAGCCGAACTGGGCTCCAAGGCTTTCGGCTGGACCGACCGCAGTTCCGAAGTCGTCCCGTTACACCTATTAGTTAACGGGGAACGCCAAAAGCCTGGTGAGGTAATAGCGCCTGGGTCCATCTCTACGGTCCCTATCCTTGAACAATCGTTCAAATTACCACCCGAAGGCTCTCGCACTACTACCCAAAGACTCCAGCTAGCTTCATGGCTAACGCACCCTGACCATCCATTGACGGCCCGTGTCATAGTTAATCGTCTTTGGCTGCACACCATGGGCGAAGGATTAGTCCGAACGCCGAATAATTTCGGATTTAAAGGCGATCCACCAACTCACCCGAAACTACTTGATTTTCTAGCGTCGCGTCTGATTGACAATGGTTGGAAATTGAAGCCCATCATCAAATTGATCGTGATGTCGAATACCTATAGACAAGCCTCTACGCATGAAAGCTATCTTGAATATCAGGACAAAGATTTTTTGAACCTCACGTGGTGGAGAGCCCAGCGGAAACGCCTAGACGCCGAACAACTTAGAGATGCCATTCTGGTGACGAGTGGTGAAATCAACCTTAAAAGCGGTGGTCCGAGTTTTTACCCGGCAATGAGCGTGGAAGCGCTGGAGGGGCTATCAAAGAAATCTAGTGCGTGGGGAAACTCGTCCTTGGCTGAGCGTAACCGTCGCAGCATATATATGATGACCAAGCGATCCCGGTTGCTACCCCTGATGACAACGTTCAACTTCACTGACACAACCCTACCTTGCGGGCAGCGTGACGTCACCACCGTAGCCACACAGGCGCTGGCTCTCCTAAACAATCATTTCGTCCATCAACAAAGCAGTGCATTCGCAGATCGCTTACGGAAAGAATATCCAGACGATGTTGTTGCTCAAATAAGGGCCGCATGGAATCACGCCACGGGGCGGAATCCGACTGCAGACGAACTGGCGGCCTCTCGGGAACACGTCAGTGATCAGGTCGAACATTACGGTATCATGACAGAAATATCGGCGGAGAAATTAACGAAGTTGTCAGTGAAGGCGGATCTTTCTCTCTGGCTCGATGCAACGCAACGGATTGAGGTGGATGAAGACAGTCGGATCATATCTTGGGGAGATGCATCTGGTTCCTCGCTCGACGGTCAGCAGCCGATCGATGCGGTTCAAGGTGAACGCACTATACGGCCACTTTACGTTGCCGATGGTTTAAACGGAAAGCCAACCCTCCGATTTAACGGGAAAACTCAGTATCTCAAGCTAACCTCGACACCATTATCAGATCAATCTTTTACGATGGTAACGGTGGCCACGGACACTTCCGTTAACGAGGGTCACCGCGAGTTGATTAGTAACTGGAATTCGCGGGGACGTTCCGTTAATTCACTCTTTTTAGGTTCCACTCGGGGCGGCGTTATCCGACTCAGCGATAATTTCGCGAATGGAGGGACCCTCCTCAACCGCGGTCAACCATTCATCCTCGGTGCTATAAACGCGGCGGATTCCGCCGTCACTTTCCAAAATGGTGGTAAGCTAGCTCAAGCTCCGCCATTAACCGAACGCGTTCTGGCTGGCCCCTGGGTCATTGGCACGCAAGGTAATATCAATGGTGAATATTGGCTGGGCGATATTTCGGAGATCTTAATATACGATAGGGCATTAAGCGAACCGGAGTTACGTCAGATTTGGGGATACCTGTCTCATAAATACAACATTCCATTGCGGGCCGATCGTTCCAGCCCAGACCGCCTGGCACTCACATCACTGTGTCACGTGCTATTAAACACTAACGAATTTATTTACATCGACTAAAAAGGTCTAATTTCCGTGAAACAGAAACTATTCCCCTGTGGACATACTAGGCGCGAGTTTGTGTGGCAGATGGGTGGTGGATTTGCAGGCCTGGCCCTGAGCAATCTCTTACAAGATGATGGTTTTTATCAAAAACATTTAGGTGCTGCGGAATCTAACTCGCCGCTTCAGGATCGCGATGGCCATTTCCCAGTGAAGGCGAAACACGTCATTTTCCTTATGATGAATGGGGCTCCCAGCCAAGTCGACACTTTCGACTATAAACCGGAATTAAAAAAATATGCGGGCATGCCACTGCCCGCCGATAAAACGTATATCAATTCAGGCAAACGCAAAGTTGGCTTTTTAACTCCTGAATTTCGGGCTTTTAAGCCCGGTGGCAATAGTGGCCTGATGATTTCAGATTTTTTTCCTCGCATCCGGAAACACGCCGATAAATTAGCGATCATCAATTCCTGTCACGCGGACAGCCATGCGCACGGTAGTGCCTTAGTAGCTATGAATACCGGGAGTACGTTTATTGGACGACCTTCTTTGGGAAGTTGGACCGTCTATGGATTGGGGACGGAGAATCAGAGTCTTCCTGGCTATGTCGTGATGATGGACAAGAGGGGAGGGCCCATTTCTGGTGAACCCAACTATTCATCTGGCTTTATGCCATCCACTTATCAGGGCACTCTATTTCGCCCAACGGGGAATCCGATACTCGACTTGCAAGGTCCCAAATACGTTGACAAAAAGGCTCAACGCCGACAGTTGGACTTACTCGCACGACTCAATGAGCAACACCTCACGTCACGCCCCGGCGGCGTCGAACTTGCTTCCCGAATACAAAGCTATGAACTCGCTTATCGTATGCAGGCAGAGACACCCGAGGCGGTCGATTTGTCTAAGGAGACGCAGGCGACTCTTGATTTATATGGCGTAAACCAACAGCCAACCGATGAATTTGGGAAGAATTGCCTTATTGCGCGGCGGTTAGTGGAGAGAGGCGTGCGATTTATACAGCTTTACTCCGGTGGGGGGCATCTAGCCGATACTTGGGATGCACACGTGAGTATTGAAAACAATCACGGGCAACACGCCGCCGAAATAGACCAGCCGATTGACGCCCTACTTACGGACCTAGAACAAAGGGGACTTCTCGATAGCACGCTCGTAGTATGGGGAGGTGAATTTGGTCGAATGCCATTTAGTGAAGGCAAGAACGCACCCGGTCGAAACCACAATCCCTACGGCTTTTCCATGTGGATGGCCGGAGCAGGAATCAAAGGTGGAACACGTTATGGCGCGACTGATGATTTTGGATTTGAAGCTGTAGAGGGAAAAGCTCACGTCCACGACATACATGCCACAATACTGCAATTGATGGGATTAGATCACGAGCGACTTACGTATTTCCACCAAGGTCGGGAGGAGAGCCTTACCGACGTACATGGTCGTGTAATCCATGACATCATTGCTTAACCTTATCGGGCGCCGGGTCCATTAAGGATTGGGCTGCGGTACGCTTCTACGCGGGACATCTTGTATTTGTTTAATTCGCGAAGGTACTTTACCCGAGTTGGCGACTCGGGACTGCAACTGTATCCTCATTTCCATCTGTAAATCCTGCAAATTAGGATCGTCAATGAGATTAATCAGTTCCTCTGGATCTGTCTCGTGGTCATAAAGCTCAGCCCCCAAACTCCCTTCCACCCCCCATTCCGTATACCGATAACGATTAGTCCGGATGGAATAGCCATTATTATACTGAGTTAAGGCACTTGAACGCACGATAAGCTTAGTATCCTCCACGACCGGACGAAGGCTCACTCCACTTACCTGTGCCGGAGCCTTCACTTGCGCCAAATCTGCCATGGTTGGGTAGATGTCCACTAATTCAGCGAGTCCCTTTGCCACTCCCCCTTTATCTAAAACGCCAGGCCCGGAAATCACCAGGGGAACCCGGGTTGCATTTTCAAATAGCGTGGTTTTCTGCCAATGCCCATGCTCGCCCATGTGATAACCGTGATCCGACGTGAACACAATGATTGTGTTCTTCTCTAGCCCAGCTTCCTTTAAGCCATCAAGAATACGGCCTAATTGCGCATCCGCAAATGAAATTGACGCATAGTAGGCCTGAATCGCTTGACGCGCCAAACTGTCTTCTAGATCAACTTGATCCTTCTTCCGACGGATTGACGATATGGCCGGTTGAGGTAATTGGGAGAGATACCCGCTCGGGATCTGCGGTACTTGTATCTCCTCAAGGGGATACATCTCAAAGTATTTTTTCGGAGCAACAAACGGTGTGTGGGGGCGATATAAACCCACTGTCATAAAGAAGGGGCGCCCCTTCCCAGCCAGTGTTTTGAACTGGTTAAGAGCTTCCGTCGCGGCAATTCCATCTGTTTGCTCGTCATCCTCACCCTCTGCAGCAAGCCAACTTAATGTCCCGCCGAAACTCCCCGGAACTAAGGAGAATATTTTATTCTCCTCCTCTTTATCCCGGCCGCGGGGATTGAAGGTGTAATTCCAGGAATAAGGATCATCGTGACCGGAAGTACCTATATGACGAGGTACATTGTAATGAAATACCTTTCCAATCCTCACCGCGAAATAGTCCTCAGCACGGAAGGCTTGCGGAATCGTCAATACATTCGGGATGTGTTCCCGAATATAAACCGCATTACGCTTAACGAGGGTTTGATCGGGATACATGCCCGTCATGAACGACGCACGGGATGGACCGCACAACGGGTACTGGCAGTGTGCGTTCTCAAACAACACCCCCCGGGATGCCAGTCGATCGATGTTAGGTGTCCGCACCTGTGGATGACCGTACGAACCTAGGTCACAATTTAGATCGTCACAAATAAGGAAAAGAATGTTCGGTCTGTCGACGGCTTCTGCGCGCGTTGCGAGGAGCATCATAGCGAAAAGCAATACCGGCTTCAGATAGCGACTCAATTCATATACTCCGATTAAGATGGGCGTTACCTTTTAAGACTATAGGACAGCCCGAGATCATTCTCTAATACTGCCTTTATTTTGGCGTCCATGAGCATTCTATATTGCTTAACGATTTCGACGTACCTTACATCACTAGCTAGATTGTTATATTGTTTCGGATCATTAGTCATGTCGAACAGCTCTTCACCACCATCACCAGACCGACCGTACTGTATATACGCCCATTGTTTACTACGAAGCAGGTAACCTTTTCCGTTCACGCAAAAGGCCGCGTCGCGGACTTCATAGAGCGGGTTCGTTAACATCTTGGAAATATCTTTTCCTTGCAAGCGGGACGGTGAACGAAACCCACAAAGTCCGGCAATCGTTGGGTATAAGTCGAGCAACTCCGTTAGTGAATTGCAAACCGCCGGCGTATTACCCGGAACGCTAATAATCAAAGGGACCCGAGCTGATTCATCATGCAAGCTAACCTTTGCCCAAAAATCATGCTCGCCCAGATGGTAACCGTGGTCGCTAGTAAAAATCACAATGGTATTATCAGCTACGCCGGACTCGTCCAACGCCTTTAATACTTTTCCAACCTGTGCGTCCATGTATGAAACGGAGGCATAGTAACCGCCAATCGCTTTACGTTGCTGCGTTAGATCCATTTTCATATTCATGCTGGTCTTATAGTTAATACCAGGCTTTGGAATATCGTCCCAATCGCCCGGCACTTTAGGCGGCAACACCATTTGGTCATAATCAAACGGTTGATAATATTTCTTCGGGGCTACAAACGGAACATGCGGACGAACAAATCCCACGCCTATGAAAAAGGGACGTTTCGAATGTTTCTTGATCAGTGCTGCCGCTTTTTCGGCCGTTCTCCCATCTGAATGAGATAAATCATCACCCTCGGCCTCCACTACGACAAAGGTATTGCCACCCTTTACCGGAACGCTCCGATCCGGATTACCCTCTAACGTCCATCCACGCCCCGGCGCCTTCCACTCTGGGCCCGGGCTATTAAATCGCTCCGTCCAGCATCGATCGTCATCGGCGCCATTCGTACCCAATTCGATACCGCCTGGCACGCCCATGTGAAAAATCTTACTAACTCGGGCTGTGTAATATCCGTGCTGCCGAAAGTATTCCGGCCACATCATCCGGTCGCCCAGCATTGGGCGCGGACTTTGATACCCCAACATTTTAATTGCATGCGGATAGTATCCAGACAGGAAAGATGCCCGCGATGGACCACAATAAGTTCCCTGACAAAATGCGCGTGTAAAACGGACTCCTTTCGCCGCCAGGGAATCAATATGGGGCGTCTGACAAACTCGATTTCCGTAACAAGACAACGCCGTATCGGTAAGGTCGTCAGAAATAATAAACAATACGTTATAGGTAGGCTGTACGGCATTCGATATTGGATTGAATGCGAACAGAATGGAAAACGCTAAGACAAAAGTTCGAAACTTCATTCTTCACCTCAAAAACTCAATCCGGGATTATTAGTTCTAACATAAAGCGTCGGCTTTAAGAGCCTTGGCGAAGTCAATTTGCCTGTCAGCTGTAAGGACAGGTCATTCCGGTGATTACGCTTTTTCAGATTTCTAATTAAAATAAACATTCGTCCTCATCATCGAAACATTGAGCTAAACATGAAAACCATCAATTTGTACCCATTATTCGTCGCATCCATAATTTGTTATCTTCCTCAGATTGCGTTTGCTTCCGAAGCCGAACACTATAAAAAAGAACGTCCCAATATTATTATCATCCTCGTCGATGACATGGGGTATTCTGACATTGGATGTTACGGAGGGGAGATCGATACTCCGAATCTAGACGCACTTGCGGAAAACGGCTTACGTTTTACGCAGTTCTATAACAGCGGACGTTGCTGCCCGACTCGCGCCAGTCTGATGACAGGCCTGCATCCGCATCAGGTCGGCATAGGACATATGACGGAACCTCCCAACCAACCTTTGGGCTTTGAGGGGCCATACCAGGGTTACCTGAATAAAGACTGCGTAACGATCGCTCAAGTTCTTAAAACAGGTGGCTACCATACCCTCATGACCGGCAAGTGGCATCTAGGTTACGCAGATCCAGCGAATTGGCCGAACCAACGAGGCTTTGACAAGTTCTACGGTGGTATCACTGGAGCATTTAATTATTTCAAGCCTGGGGGCGACAGAGTCATCTCGGAGAATAACGCCCAGATAGACACTCCGAAGGATTGGTACGCCACTGATGCGTTTACAGACAAAAGCATCGAATATATCAAAGAAGTAAGAACGACCAGTGAAAAGCCGTTCTTTCTTTACCTGGCCTACAATTCCCCCCACTGGCCCCTAAATGCTAAATGGGAAGATTATCAAAAGTATCGAGGTAAATACACGGGGGGATGGCAAGCAATCTCGGACGCGCGGTTTGAAAAGCAGCAAGCGATGGGTCTTTTTAAGGATCCTGTCACGCAAGCCCCGCTACAGGCACCAAGTTGGGAAGCCCTCGACGTGGAACAGCGAGATCGCCTTGATGCAATACAAGCAGCGTATGCAGGTTGCATTGACAATATTGACCAAAACATTGGGCGGCTGGTTAGTTACTTAACGGAATCAAAGCAAATCGATAATACGGTGATATTTTTTCTCTCCGATAATGGCGCGTGTCAAGAGGGGGGTATTTTAGGCCGCGGTGATGAAGAAATGATCCGTAATCCACCACTGGAAACCGTGGAGGGAGTGCGGCAGGGTCTCGCATGGGCCAACGCTAGTAATACGCCGTTTAGGTTATTTAAGCATTTTGTCCATGAGGGGGGCGCCTGCACCCCCCTGATCGCACACTGGCCTCAAGGGATTCCACACAAACGCAACGGAACCTTCACCAGGCAGCATGCGTATTTACCGGACTTCATGGCGACCTGTATCGAACTA
>PAAT01000069.1 GCA_002698965.1 Rhodopirellula sp.
CTTAATACAACCACAAGCTTGCTTGATCCGGACTTATCCTCGGAAGAATATACTGAGATTGCTAATGCTCTTGAAGAAGTACGAGAGACGCTGGAAACGGCAGACGAGTTGAACAATGATGCAGAGCAGGCTTTGGAGGAAGATCAACTCGCCGAAGCAGCGGACACAGAAAAACAAGCCGGTGAAGCGGCACAAGAAGCAGCCACGAAGGCTGATGATGCCAGTTTGCCTGAGCCCATCGCGGAAGCCATTGAAGACGCGAAAGATTCCGCCGTTGAGGCAGCAGAAGCGACCGCTGCCGCTAATGACACTAAAGACAATGAAGCCACGGCCGAAGAGTCTCAAAATTCTGCTGAGGAAGCTGTGGTCAACGCGAGTGAAGACATTAAAGAAGCAATTGGACGAACAAAAGAAGCCGAAGAAGAAGCTCGTAAGAATGCCCTTGCGGCAAAACTTGGCGAATTGAACCGTGCCGTTGATACGCTTGAGCGTGCTGCTGCCGAAGCCAGAGAAAATGCCACGCTCCTCTCCGACGATAAAGCACCTAACGAACAAGCCAGTGAAGCCATTAAAGATGACTTCAATACTACCGCTGAGCTCGCAAAAGAAATCGCCAAGGGTGTCGAGAATCTCTCGCCGGAAGCTACGGAACAACTAAATAATGCTGCTGAAAAATCTGAACAAGTGGCTAATGCTGTCGCAGAATCGTTACCCGAAGACGCGACAGGCGATAATAATGAATCCAGTGACGGTGAGACGCAAGAAGACACTCCGGAAGAAAGTAAACCGGCAAGCCCCAATGAAAATGTGCCTAGCGAAGACGACAACCCTAATCCTTCTAAGCCTTCCGGGAACGAGCCAATGCAAGCGGGGGATGACAACGTAGGATCACCCGAAGGCAGTGAGCCACAGGAAGGTAACCCCGAAAGCCCAGAAGAGCAGCAAGCTCGTCAGGAAAATGCTGAAGAAGCCAAAATGGTGGCGGAAGAGCTCGAGGCCGCTGCAAATCAAATTCGTGAGGAGGTTAGCAAGACGGCTGAACAGCTTATCGATGAACTCAAAAACCAGTTGGCGGATGTTAATGATGTCCAGGAAAGCCTAAACTCTTTGGCGAACTCTGAAAGTCCTACTGCTGAGCAAATCTCGGACGTTGCTGAAGAAACACTTCAGTCGATACCTGATGCAGGAAATGCCTTGCAACAAGCTGCTGAAGCTGCTGCTCAGCAAGAAACAGGTAAAACACCACAAAACGCAATGCCCGAGGAGCAAACAGCTGAAGCTGAAACACCAAAGGAAGCGAACCCTGCTTCCCCTGAGCCACAAGACAGCGACGCCGATAGCTCCAAGGCCGAAGAGGACGCAACGGAAAAGGATCCCGCTATCAATCAAGAACGCCAACTACTCCAGGCTGAAGTTCTGGCTGACATCAAAGAAGAAAAAATTCAGCAGGAGTTACAAATGGCCAACTTCTTGGCTCAACTTGCCGAACAAGGCAAAGAATCTGCTATGGAATTGTCTGAAATGCGTGAAAAACTAGATTCTGACGATCCCCACAAACCAAATGCTAATGAACTATTCAACGCCGTGATGGAGCAAGCCGAGGCCCTGGCTGGCATCGGACAGCTTGCTGCTGAAATTGCCGATCAAGAAACGATTGCCAATGAGCCAATTGTTGAAGCCTCGGCCTTAGCAGAAGAGCTTACTCAAAATAATCCGCCACCGGAAACCCCCCAGCTTGCCAGTGCGGAAACTACTCCTGGCGAGGAACCTGCTCAAAGTGGAGAACCCATGGCGGGTGGAGAGCCTATGCCAGGTGGTGAGCCTATGGCGGGTGGTGAGCCTATGCCAGGGGAACCGCAACCCATTGCAGAATCAACGCCACCAAATGATAGTTTTATTCCCGAAGACGCTTTAGAAACGGCCGAGCTAATGTCCGGCCAGGATCTTGGTGAAGAACTGGCCCAATCCGAATTACCTATGCCAGGCGGTGAGCCTGCACCGGGTGGAGAACCCATGCCAGGTGGTGAGCCTATGCCGGGTGGTGAGCCCATGCCGGGTGGAGAACCCATGCCGGGTGGAAAGCCCATGCCAGGTGGTGAGCCCATGCAGACCAACCAACCTCAATTGGGAGCCGCTACGGCCGAAGGTGGTGCTGCCAGCCAAGGGAAATTAGGGCCGTCGGAAAACGAAGCTCCGAAAGATGGGCCTGTAGAGGTCGTTGAGGCTCAAACCGATAACGACTCTCGAGTACCGGGCGGTCGAGACGGCGACACAGACGCTGCTCCAATCGGCGCTCCTAAATCACCCTGGGTCACATCGCTACCAAAGTCTGTTCAGCAGGCCATTAAATCCAGAACAAAACGTACTTTGCCCGCCGGATATGAAGAACGGCTTAAAAAGTACTTTAATAGTATTAAATAAACAAAACGTAAACCGAACCACTTAAACTTGGAAACCGAAGATGTCGGAAGAAAATAAAACAACTAATGACGGTGACGTCAAAGCTGTTGAGTCCTGGGCCAATAAATGTCAGGACTTAAGAACCGAATTGCAAAAATCGATTATTGGCCAGGAAGATGTTATCGAACAAGTACTCATCGCCATTCTTGCTCGAGGACATGCTCTTTTAGAAGGGGTGCCCGGGCTGGCCAAGACCCTTATGATCTCGTCGATCGCTGAGGCATTGACTCTTTCATTTCACCGAATTCAATTTACGCCAGACTTAATGCCTTCGGACATAACGGGTACTGACGTGCTAAGAGAAGACCCTGTAACCAAAGAGCGTGAATACTCGTTTGTGCAGGGTCCTATTTTCGCCAATATGATTTTGGCTGATGAAATTAATCGTACACCACCAAAAACACAAGCCGCGATGCTCGAGGCCATGCAGGAACGAATTATCTCTGCCGGGGGAAAAACTCACAAACTGCCAGCACCGTTTTTCGTTCTTGCAACTCAAAATCCGTTGGAACAGGAGGGTACCTATCCACTTCCTGAAGCTCAACTCGACCGCTTCCTCCTCTATATCAAGGTTGGTTATCCGACTGCGGCTGAAGAATGGGATATTGCTCGCAAAGTATCGGCGGGCGCTCTTGGAGGAATTGAGTCTATCATTTCTGCTGAGGAAATTATGGAGGCTCAGGGACTTACTCGCCGAATGCCGGTATGCGATCAGGTATTGGGGTATGCCCATGCCCTGGTACGTGCCACACGACCAGGCATGCAAGAAGCTCCTGACTTCGTCAATGAGTCGGTGGGGTGGGGCGCTGGACCTCGGGGTGTTCTTTCACTTATCTCCTGTGCCAAAGCCCGGGCATTGCTGAAAGGACGATATCACACTAGTGTCGAAGATGTACAAGCCATTGTGCTACCTGCCCTGCGTCATAGAATTGCTCCGAATTATGCTGGTATGGCGGCTGGTCTGGATAGTGAAAAACTATTGGAAATGCTTTTGGAAGCTGTTCCTGCTGATCAGACCTTTAGTGAACCGGCAACTGTTTAATAGACTGACGATTCTGATATGTCCTCTGCAATTCTCAACAAGTACATTCGCCCGGAAGTATTAAGCCAACTTACGCGCTTCAAGCTGGACCCCCGCCAACTCGTGGAAGGAAACCTTGCGGGTGCTCATAAGAGTCCTTTCCACGGTTTTGCTGTAGAGTTTGCAAGTCATCGCGAATATGTGGCTGGTGATGACCTGCGTCACCTTGACTGGAAAGTCTATTTTCGTCACGAACGTCATGTCATCAAGCAATATGAAATGGAAACAAACCTTAATTGCCATCTCATATTGGATGTATCAGCGTCGATGAGATACGGAGAAGACGACGAGCAAAAACTGCTCTATAGTTCTCAAATAGCCACCACGCTGGCCTATCTCGTCGTGGAACAATCTGATCGAGTATCGCTAACAACGTTTGACAACAAAACCCGGGGCTACCTTCCTCCGTCCAACAATATGGGCCAGATTATTCGAATGACGGAGTCTCTGGATCAGGTAAAGTCCGTTAACAAAACAAATATTGCGCGAACACTTGGTGAAGTATCTGCCAAAATTGGACGACGAAGTATCGTCGTTGTCATCTCCGATTTTTTCGTCGAGATTGATGATTTGGAAGATGCTTTACAACGACTTCGCTATGACAATCATGAAGTCGTCCTTATGCATGTCATGCATAAAGACGAACTCCAATTTGACATGGACGGCATGATTCGATTCATCGGTCTGGAAGACCCCGATCAACTCTTAACTCGCCCGCATGACATCCGTGATGCATATTTGGAGGCGGTGGAAAAGTTTATGGTTGATTTTCAAACACTCTGTGATGCTAACCGCTGTGAATATGTTCTCTGTGACACAAGTAGAGATCTTGGGGCAACTTTCGCTCAATATCTGCAACAACGTTCACAGGCTGGTAGATTGTAATTATTCGAATCTCAAATTCGCTTAGTTCAATTTTTCATTTATCAACCCCATCCTCAGGTACTATATGCGTTTTTTTGTTCTTCTCTCACTTCTTTTCCACCCCTTGGTTACTTTCGCTGCCAAACAACCTAATGTCATCCTCGTGATGGCGGATGATATGGGATATGGTCAAACCGGCTATTACAATCATCCGGTACTCCAGACGCCAAATTTGGATGCGATGGCGGCCAATGGTATACGTTTTGATCGATTTTATGCTGGTGCCCCTAATTGTTCACCAACGAGAGCAACTGTACTTACAGGTCGGACCAACGATCGTACAGGTGTTCACAATCATGGTTATGCAATCAATAAACAGGAAAAAACTATCGCCCAGGCGTTCCAGAAAGCTGGTTATTCAACGGCTCATTTTGGCAAGTGGCATCTTAACGGACTGCGAGGCCCTGGTGCACCTATATTCAAAGAAGATGCTCACCACCCTGGACATCTCGGGTTTGATTACTGGCTGAGTGTAACTAACTTCTTTGATATGAATCCTATACTCAGCCGAAACGGTGTATGGGAAGAACATGGTGGTGATTCTTCGGAAGTCGTCGTTAATGAAGCTCTCGACTATATCCGGGGTGAAAATGAAAAGGGAAAACCAGTCTTTGTTGTTATCTGGTACGGCACTCCACACAGTCCTTTCATGGCCTACGAATCCGATGCCAAGCGATTTGATAACCTTAATCCCGCCTCTCGTGATCACTACGCCGAGCTTGTCGCTATGGATCGGTCTATTGGTAACTTAAGAAAAGAACTTCGTGACTTCGGGATGGCTGACAACACCATCCTCTGGTTCAACAGTGACAATGGTGGGCTGGGCAACATTAAACCCGGGACCGTGGGTGGGCTCCGAGGGTTTAAAAATTCCGTTTATGAAGGTGGACTGCGGGTCCCTGCTATTGTTGAATGGCCTGCTCATATTAAACCGCAGATTTCTACTTATCCGGCTTGTACGATGGACATTTTTCCTACGCTAATCGATTTTGCCGGACTTTCCAAAAAACAGATTAACAAAGTTGCTGATGGTACCTCACTATCCAAGGTCATTAACTCTGATCTTTCCGCCCGCCCCACACCAATTGGCTTTCGGCATACGGGACGCGCTGCCTGGATTGATAACAACTACAAACTAATAACACTGAAGGTCGGTAGCGGTGAATATGAACTCTACGATTTAAAGACTGATCCTACAGAACAACACAATCTTCTTACTGATAGACCAGACGTGGCGAAGCAAATGATTAAGGCTTTTGAGACCTGGAATACCTCTGTCGAAAGGAGTCGCCTCGGTGCCGACTATTCCTCGGGCAAAGTAGATCCTTTCCCGCGCCCACAACAGACCGACCTAATGACACTTCCCGAATATCAAAAACACTTTGACGAATGGATTAAGCGTCCGGAATTCAAACCGTACATTGAGCGTCAACTTAAAAAACAACAAAAATAACATTCTGGTACTTCAAAACCTTCTTATCCTTCAGTTTTTTGTACCATCCCTTTTAGACATCCAAATTTTGGACTTCCAAAGCATGTTTCTCTATAAACTCTCGACGCGGCTCAACCTTGTCTCCCATGAGAACACGAAACATTTCATCCGCCGCTGCCAGATCCTGCATAGTAACCTTTACCAACGTTCTGTTTTCCGGATCTAGTGTTGTTTCACGAAGTTCTTCGGCGTTCATTTCACCGAGCCCTTTAAAGCGGGTCAATTGAAGCCCTTTTTCCCCGGCGGCCCTTACGGCTGCTGTTAACCCGCGAAGGTCTTCCAGATTGATGTCTGATTCACCACGCCGCAGAATATATCGGGGGAGCTCTATACCCGTCCGTTCCTGAGGCAAAAGAGCCTGAACATCTAATCCATAATCCACAAGAGATTTAAGCCCGGCGTTAATCGTTCTCACTTCATGCAACTCCACAACGTGAATTGCATTTTCAGGTGCCACAACTTCTTCTTCCCCCGTCTCTGGCTGGTCTGTCTCTGGATGATCTACTTCTTCTGGCGTATTAGCGTCGATGAAGTCATCAACATCAGCCCGTTCTACAAACCAATGATCCGTATTTCCCTGAAACACGTGATAGACAGGCAGCTTATTGCTGACTGGATCAAGGCGTTCTGCATGGACTCGGAGATTAATCCCCCGACGTTCCAATGCGATCAAGGCATCTTCGGTCTCTGCTAGATTGCGACAAAGCTCGTTCATTTTGTCGCCTGAAAATTCCTGCCCATCCTCGGTGATAAAGACTGCATCTGCCAAGCCCTTCTCGAGAAGTTGGGCTTTCATTTCATCTTCACTTTGAACGTAATAAACTTCTTTCCCACGCCGTACCCGGAATAAGGGAGGCTGAGCCACATACACATGCCCGCGTTCCACAAGGGTGTGCATCTGACGATAGAAGAAGCAAAGCAATAGCGTTCGGATGTGAGAACCGTCAACATCGGCGTCCGTCATAATGATAATTTTGTTGTAACGCAACTTATCCAATTGCTGATCATCTCCAATACCACTACCTATAGCATTGATCATGCTCTGGACTTCCTCATTAGCCAATACCTTGTCAACACGAGACTTATAGGCATTGATGATCTTACCGCGAAGCGGAAGAATCGCCTGATAGTTCTTTAAACGCCCGCCTTCTGCCGAACCACCGGCCGAGTCACCTTCGACTAAATACAGTTCACACTTTTCCATATCCTTACTGATACAATCGCGAAGTTTGCCGGGCAGGCTTCCGCCACCAAGAACATCTTTACGTTTACGCATCAACTGGCGGGCCTTTCTAGCCGCCTCACGAGCCTCCATCGCCGTGATTCCTTTGTTCACGATGATCCGAGCGTTTTTAGGGTTTTCTTCCAGATACTTGGAAAAAGCGGCGTGAAAAGCGGTCGCTATTGCCGATTCAACTTCTCGGTTACCAAGTTTCGTTTTTGTCTGCCCTTCAAATTGCGGGTGAGCTACCCGAGTCGAAAGAACTACTGTAATCCCTTCCCGAACATCATCTCCAGACGGCGCTTCCTTGGCATCCTTAATTATTTTTTCTTTGACACCATAAGTATTAAGCACGCGAGTTAATGATTTACGAAAGCCTGTTTCATGCGTTCCCCCTTCGTGAGTGTGAATATTATTCACATAGGAATGAAGGTGCTCAGAATAATCATTTGTATATTGCAGAGCGATTTCAAACCCAACAATAGTACCGTCGTCGACTTCCTGTTCACCATCAAGATAAAAGACGTCCGAGTGTAAAACATCACTGGCCCTGTTCAGATGCTGAACAAAGTCGATTATTCCATCCTCGTAGCAGAATTTGTCTGACTGACCTGTTCTTTCATCGCTGACTTCGATCTGAACCCCTTTATTCAAGAAAGCCAGATCCTGGAGACGTTTAATGAGAATGTCGTATTGAAATTTAGTGGTTTCAAAAATTTCACCATCAGGCTTAAACGTGACTTTAGTCCCCGTCTCAGCCGATTTTTCCCCTCGCTTAACACTGCCGACTGCTATGCCGTACTCGTATTCCTGCCGATAAACAAAACCGTCTCGATGAACTTCCGCTTTACACCACTGACTAAGGAAATTGACAACCGTAACCCCAACACCGTGAAGGCCGCCGGAAGTTTGATATGCCCCTTTATCAAACTTTCCGCCAAACTTAAGCACAGTCATGACTCCTTCCAGCGTTGAAACTTCCCGATCAAACTCCTCTGTAAGTCCATCATGAATTTCGACCGGTATACCTCGCCCGTCATCTTCAACTGTGACGCTACCATCGGGATTGATAACAACACCTACTTTTGACGCATGGCCGGCCATGGCTTCATCAATTGAGTTATCAACCACTTCGTAAACCAGATGATGCAAACCGCGACTAAAGGTGTCGCCAATGTACATCCCTGGCCGCTTACGTACATGATCACGATCAGATAAATGCTGTAAATTATCAGCACTGTATTCACCGGCCGCACCGTTCTCAATTTGCTCGTCGCTCATATAAATTCTTTTCCGTCTTAAACCGCTACTCAGGAGGTTTTTTAGAAATCCACAACTCGTAGCTTAAGGTCTTTTATCTTCTGGCCATCCAACTTCGCGTTTAATTGCTGAATAACCATTTGTTTTTGAAATGTAAGTTCCTGCATTACTGCTGAGTTTTTACAAATGACATCCAACACTCCTCGTCGGATATTACCTGTTTTTGTTGCTGATACCAGTGGCCCCGCCACGTCTGCCCAAATTTCATCCAACGCATTGGGTGCCTTCACCCGGGAATAACCGGTTTTTGCCATCAGACGACTAAGAATACTGTCGATGCGTGGCGTAACAGAGGAAAACCTCTGCCGCTTTCGCAAATCGTCAAACCGCTGTTCATCGGGAGTTAAATCGTTAGCCAATGATTCCTACCTGTCTCGCGCCAAAGGCATGATTACGTAGGAATAGCCATCATCGGTGGACAGTAGGACTGCCGCCTGACTGCCTTCTAAATCAAACGTAAAACCTGCTTCCGAATCCAACACTCTAAGGAAATGTTCGACATAGCGATGGTCCAGACTTACGCCTACCTCTTTGCCAGCATAGGCAATTGGCATCTCCGTATGACTTTGCCCTCTCTCAGCCGCTGTGGCGTCCATAGCGAGCGTTCCATCGCTAAAGGTAAACGTGATACCACGACTCTCATCGTTGGCCACAATCGAAGCCTGACGCAAACGCCCATAAACCGTGCCGGCGGTGAGTTCTATTTTCGAACCATCTGTTCGGGAAGGGAACACGTCTTTCCACTTCGGAAAACGGCCTTCTACCAAGCGAGAGGTCAGCGTTACCGACTCCGTCTTAAACGCCAATTGATTATCTTTTGGAATAATCTGAACCACGCTATCCGGATCACCCAAAGCTCTGGCAATGAGATTCATGGATCGGGTAGGCACAATGGTGCTCGATTCCCCCAGACGCACGTCGCCGGAAATTTCAACGGGCCCCTGCATTTTGGCCAGTCGCCGCCCATCAGTTCCAACTGCAATGAGATTATTCCCCTCCGTTTCAAGAAGTACACCCCCTAAGGCATAACGACTGCTTTCATTGTCAGTGGCAAAAATAGTACGTTTCACTAACTCCCCAAACAAACCCGCGGCAATCTGAATGCTGGCATCTCCCTCTACACTCTGAACATCAGGAAACTCGTCAGCGTTCTGTGAAGGCAGGCTGTAATTACTTGACCCGCCAGTCACCTTAATCTCTGCCCCATCCACAACAACGGTTAGTTGATCGTCACTGCTTTCTCGCAGAATATTTCCAAAAAGATCGACCGGCAAGACAATGTTGCCGGGAACTTCTATCGAAACGCCTTCCACGGAAACCCTAATTCCCACTTCGGTATCCGTAGCCATTAGGATTGCATCGTTTTCCGTGCCGATCATTTTGACACACTGCAAAATAGGCTTTGGGCTGCGGGAGGGGGCTACCGATGCAGCAGGCTGAAATGCAGCTAACATCTTTTCACGGTCAAAGGTGAATTTCATATCTGATCCTTCGTTCAGAGTAACGACGTATATCTATATATTATTTTTTTAAATACAGTCGTATTAAAAATGAGGTTGTTATAGCTGTCTATAAAACGGAAAAAAGGCGAAAAAACGCTGTTTATAAAGTTTTAAAAGTTGTTTGTTGGATGTGTAAAACGCGTCCAACGAATGTAAATTCAACGTCAACAAGAGTCATCTCAACGGCGATTACGTCGACAGGATTTCAGACGACCATAGGTCATCCCAAACACCCGACGTCGATCGACGTTAAATAGACAGGTTTTCAACAAGGCTTCATGTTGAATATTGATGTTCAGTTAAATTTCTGTTTTTAAGTTGTATTTGCGATTCAATGTACTCTTAATCTCAGCGACAGCCAGGCTAATCGATGTATCTGTTTTGAGCAGGGACTCTGTTTTCTTATATGCGTGTATGGCCGTGCTGTGGTCGCGTTTTCCAAAGTAATGTCCAATGTCACTAAAACTATTGGCCGTATGTTGACGGCACAGGTAAATGGCAATTCCGCGAGCACGGACAACATACCGTCTGCGAGACGAACTCCTTATGTCGCTGAGACGAATGTTTAGGTGCTTACTAACGGCAGCAGCAATGTTTTTGATCGCCGGGCGAGCGACATCTTTTTGTCGGTCAAGCAAAGTTTTGATATCAGACGCCGAAATATCCAGCGAGGTTAATTCGGCCTCACTCCGTAAGCGTATTAGTGCCTGACGAATTTTTGGCACCGTGTCTATATGGTCACCAACAGGGCTTACGAGAGATTCTCGGACGGGAGAGCCTAGCTCTACACCATGCTGGTCGGCGAGC
>PAAT01000070.1 GCA_002698965.1 Rhodopirellula sp.
CCCATACCCATGCCTTCGCCGCCTTCACCCATGGTGCCGCCCATCATTTCACTCATGTCGCCCATACCGGGACCGCCCATACCCATGCCTTCGCCGCCTTCACCCATGGTGCCGCCCATCATTTCACTCATGTCGCCCATACCGGGACCGCCCATGCCCATGCCACCACCGTCACCCATGTCGCCGCCCATGCCGCCCATACCGGGACCGCCCATGCCACCACCATCACCCATGTCGCCGCCCATCATTCCACTCATACCGCCTCCGGCAGACGGAGCACCGCCCGTATTACCTCCAGTGCTACCCGACGCACCTGCTGAATTAGAGGCAACTTCTCCACTCGACGAAGCCGAAGATGAACTTCCACTGTCATCGCCACAGCCAATAGCAAAGATTGCTAGTAATGAAAAAATGCAGCCAATAATGCGCATTTGCAAAACCCTGAAAGAAGCAACGAGAATATTTACGACAAGCACGACCCGTTGAGAACAAGTCGTGGGTTACCCAAATATTATTACACCCCTATTTAAAACTGTCGAGTTATTAATAAGGGGAAGCTCATAATTGGATCGGATATAAGGCTTATTCCACCCAAAAAACGTGGCAGCGAACTGTCAGGCAAATATATCCAAGCGTCCGACAATAAGTTAGATTCAATTTTAGAGAATGAAACAACATACGCTTCAATAATGAGAACCAATCACCATGGGAAAACTTTCAGGAAAAACCGCTCTTATCACCGGTGGCAGTAAAGGAATTGGACGAGGGATGGTACTAGCCTTTGTAAACGAAGGATGTGACCTGCTCATCTCTTCACGTAATCAGGATGACCTGGACCGCATGGCAGAAGAAGCGAAAGAAGCAGCAAAACATGATCTGAAAATCGTAACGCACGCCGGTGACGTCGGCTGCAGTGATAGTGTTGATGCCATGTTTGAAAAGTTCAAAGCTAACTTTGATTACATGGATCTGTTGGTAAATAATGCCGGAGCTTTCAACGGTGGTCCCATTGATCAACTCGCTCTGGAAGACTGGGACCATGTCATCAACACCAACTTACGCGGGCCATTTATGTGTACCAAGCTTGCCATGCAAATCATGAAGCCACAGAATAACGGTCGCATCATCAATGTCGGATCAATTTCCGCAACCCGAGTACGTCCCGGTTCAGCTCCTTACTCAACTTCTAAATTCGGGATTCAAGGTCTAACTCATGTCACAGCACTTGAAGGTCGTGAATACAATATCACCTGCTGTGGGTTACATCCCGGGAACATTGCCACGGAACGTCGTCAAGCCAGCGAGTCAACCGAAGATCAGGAGCCAATGATGACCGTTCACGAACTGGCTGAAGTCGCACTGCTCATGGCTACGCTACCACCACACGTAGAAATACTCGATGCCGTCGTACTACCTCACCAACAGTTATATGTAGGTCGTGGTTAAAAGGGAATTTACGATAAATGCTCCAAGCTCCTTCGCCTGCAGCATTAAGTTCAATAAAAGAACCCTCTCAAAACGAATGCCTTGAGAGGGTTCTTTTATTACACTATCAACTTTAAAACTAACCGGCCGCTTCCTCGGTTTTTTCTTCCATCGGCTCTTCAGGCTCAAAAGACCAGACCGCCAATCGATTATGGCCCACGCCAAATGCCATCTTAAAATCAGAAGTCACCACCATCTGATGGACGTGCATTGGAGCCTTCAGTTGTTTGACAACCTCTTTCTTTTCCACGTCTAAAAACTGAACCCAACCGCCATGGTCACCACCTACAGCCATCAACCACTTGCCCGAAGGATGAAAAATGATCTGCTCCACCAAGCCTTTATGCTTATCATCACCTTCGAACATATGGAGCTTTTCACCGGAAGCCACCTCAAATAATTCAACGCGTCCTGCAGCTGCCAGGTGATCCACGTTTCCGATCTGACCAATACCACCAACAGCAACTTTCGTACTGTCCGGTGAGAATGTGACGCTTCGGATACCACCAATCGAGTGAATGCGGGCTTTGGGATCCCATGTATAACACTTCGGGGCTTCAAGCTCTTTCAACTCTTCACCGGTTTCAAAGTCCCAAAGCTTAATCTTGGCAATACGGTCAACCGTGGCAATGAGCTTTCCATCGGGCGATACGGCCACTGCGTAAAGCATATTTGGAAAGCCGTGTTCAGTCACTTTGATATGAGATTCAAGCGTACGAACCAAATCACCCGTCTCTGCATCCCAGATCTTACAAACCATATCGTCTGCCACGCTAAGTACAAACTTATTGTCAGGAGTCGTAGTTAGATTTCGAATCCAGCGATCATGTGCCATTTCAATTCGCCGTACTTGCTGCTTCGTTTCCTTATTCCACCAAATAAGGCTCTTATCATAACTCCCTGAAACAATGTACTTACCAGTATCAACTAATCCCATGACATAACTGGTGTGCCCTTCCATTGCCAGGAATTCAGGTTGCTCCACCATCGGATCAACCTGATACACTTTGGCGTCAGAACTGCCAACAAAAACTTCACCGGTATCATCATTGCGAGTCATTCGCAGGATAATGTCGGGGCGACTTGTTGTCCGTAGCTCTCGAAAATTATTGGGATCTGCCTGAAACATCTTACTTAAACCTGTTATTAATTTGAGTTTTATTGATGAGCAAAGAATCAACTAAGTGCTTTTATGCCAAGACTTCATCAACGGCGTGAGTACCCGGATCGACGAGTGGAATAGGCCGTGCACCAACAAAATACTCGTGATGAGGATCAATACCTACCGCCTTATAGATCGTGGCAAACATTTCTGCTGCTCCGATCTCATTATCTTTCACATGCTGACCATCTTCATCAGTGGCACCAAAAACAGTACCTCCCTTAATGCCACAACCTGTCAGTGAAGCACTCCATGCACGTGCAAAGTGGTCACGTCCCAAACTTGCATTAATGGTTGGAGTACGTCCAAATTCAGCCAACGTCACCACTAGCGTATCTTGCAACAATCCACGTTCTTCCAGATCTTCCAGCAAAGTGGACATCACATGATCGAGCTCGGTCACCAATTCGAGATGTGTCTCAAAATTCTGACCATGGCTATCCCACCATGCCCGGGCAACTTTCACAAACGGAGTACCGGCTTCAATCAGTCGGCGAGCAACCAATGCCTGCTGAGCAAACAGGCTCTTACCATAACGGTCTTTTACTTTCTGTGGTTCATCAGACAGATCAAACAACTTCTCGCTGCTCATTAATCCGCGAACACGACCGTAAGCAACATTATGACTACCGAGTGATTCTGAAACACGACCTTTTGCAAATCGATTACTCAATAAAGCCCGCAGGTCGGCACGCTCTTTGTGGTCAAGATCGGTAATGTCTTCGAGACGACTCAAGTTGGCTGGCTTATTGTCTGTTGTCAAGAACATTGGAGCATAACGAGCTCCAAGGAATCCAGGCTGCCCAACAGCATTTCCACGACCTTCGGTCGCCGTATAGAACGAGACATAGTCAGGAACCTGAAGGTCCGGGCGACCAAGTTCACGAGCGAGCACGCTTCCCATGTCTGGGTACTTCAAGTTGGGTTCGTCACGTCGACCAAGATGCATCAAACGAGCGCCACCACCGTGGTCACCGATTTGAGTGTTCAAGGAACGGATGATGGCTGTATTGTGCAGGCGAGTAGCCATCTTAGGCATCAGCTCAGAAATCTGAACCCCTGGTAAGCTGGTCTGAATAGCCTGATAGGGACCACCGGTCAAACGACCCGGCTTGGGATCCCATGTTTCAAGCTGACTAGCGCCACCAGCCAGCCACAACAACAAGACTCGCTTACCACTCTTTTTGAGCTCGTTGGAAAGCGACTCGGCTTTCAGAATATCCAGGTTCATAGAACTAGCAGCTAAACCGGCAGCGGTGGCACCACTCAGAAATCCTCGGCGATCAGTGTTCACAGACATGTCCACTCCAATTTTTCTATCAAACATGAGTCAAGCTTCGGGGCTTCAATTATTCTTATTTCTATTATAACTATCGGTTCGCAAAATCACTAAAAACCTTATCAACAACGAAATCAGCGTTTAGTGATTGAAACGCAATTCACTGCTAGTCAGTAAAGCCCATACAATCTGCGAAATCGCTTCTTCACGACGATCACTCCTAGCAGCTATGTAGGCTGAAATAGCTTCCAGTTCCTCTGCAGTTGCAGGCCGTGAATAAACCGTTTTAATCGCTCTTTGAACCAATGCTTCATTGGATTCAATCGCAGCTAACTCTCCGCCCAAACGGTCGTTAGCCACTTTGGTCTTATCCTTAAACTCGTCGGCGTTACTGAAAAGCAAAGCTTCGTCAACGCTTACCTGAAACTTCTCACCCGGCACGACAAATTTCCTTTCCCATCCACGGTGAGCTTTCACTTCGTTTTGGATACGGCTAACCGCTTCATTGGGATCATCAAAGTGAGCAGGATTGCGTGACGCCAACGCCAGAGCGGCAGCGTACTGCCGAGGCGACATTGGTTTCACATTAGCTGTCGCGAACCAGAATTTAGCTGGGCGTTTCTCACCACCGTAAACACTGTGCTGGCTATAAGTTTTAGAAAGAATCAGACCACGAACTAATCGCTGGAGATTGTAGTCATTGGTGTACGTATCACGAGCTAGCCAATCCAGCAGGTCAGGGTGACTTGGTGGGTTCTCCGGATGCATTTGGTCCAGCGGCATGACTAAGCCGTGACCGTAAATTCGATTCCACATGCGATTTACCAGGTTCTTGGAAAAATAATCACGATCATTTTCACGAAGTGCAATCTCAATCAGCTGGGCCCGGCGGCTAAACTCCGGTGCCGGAGCTGGTTTCTTATCTTTCTTCAACTGTTCGAGCTCAGCCTTCTCTTTCTTCTTGGCCTCATCGTCCAGCACAACAGGCTCGGGCTCTTCAATAACACTACCAGTCAGGAACATCAGTTTTGCATCAAGTTGCTCCCCGTTTGTATTGGCATACTTAATGGCACCATAGGCACGCTCGGCAACAAAGTCACCATTGGAAAACGAGCGGTTAAAAAAGGACTTCATTCCGTAGAAATGGGCTTGAGTCCATTCAGACACCAAGGGGTGATCGTGACATTTTGCACAGCTTATATTAACGCCGAAGAAAAGGGCACTAGTAGCATTGGTAAGGTTATCAATGTCATTGATCCGAAGATTAACAAATTGCATTGCCTGTTTCGGCATCTCTTCCTCATAGTTACCGTAAATCATGTCGGCAAAGATATTATCCCAGCCTTTGCGGTTATTCAGTGCATCAGCCAGATACAATTCCAGATCCGTCTTCCCGGCAGGCGCCAGGATATTATTAAGGTCATAAGCAAGCTGTTCTATAAATTCCGGTTGCTGCATTAAGTGATCCACCAGCTTCACTCGTTTCTCCGGATCTTCGTCAGCCACATATGCCTCAACTTCAGCCACCGTTGGAATACGACCTATCAGATCAAGCATTGTTCGTCGTAACAAAATGTAGTCATCCACTTGCGGAGCGGAGGCGATATTGCCCGTAGCCTGCTCGGCCTGAATGTAATGATCTACCGCCTGTTCAATGGTGGTTTCAGGAGGTAGTAAATCCTGAGCTTTCAAAGCTGGCTGCATGTAACCTGCAAGAACCAACGAGACAATTAACAACAAGTACTTCTTCATGTTCTCAGTGAAAACTGGCCTTGCTAATGCTTTGGACCGTAGTTTGCTAGGGTGGGTAGGAATATTTAAAAGGAACGGGGAATTACGCTCCGGTAGGAATTAAAGCATCCAAAAATGGCGGACTCCTTACTTTCTTATTATCACAAAAAATCAAACGCTCGGAAAGACTGCTTAGGCGAGCAAATATTGGTTTTGCGATTTGGTAAAATCAATGATTCAGAGGATGATTCCGGTGTTCTGGAGAGTCAAGCACCCAGTAAAACCACGTAAAACCATGTTTAACCATGTAAATCCGGAGTTTTCAAGTTTCCCCCTTGAGGATGCGTGACAATAGGCTCATGATAATTGTTTACAACTTATTTGATTTACCTCCATGGGTGGCATTGAACAGACAGACGATGCGTCGGCCGCCCAATCAGAAGATCAGGGAACTAGTTCTTGGCCCTCTGAAACAACCCAATAGGAGACATCGTTATGGCACGCTATACAGGTGCAAAAGCTCGAGTTAACCGTCGCCTCGGTACACTCGTTTATGAAGATGCAGGTTCCGCACGTGCATTTGACCGTCGTCCCTCACCTCCGGGGATGCACACTCGCCCACGCCGCCCCTCTAATTACGGTCAGGGTTTACAAGAAAAGCAAAAAATTAAGCATTACTATGGCATCGGTGAACGCCAGCTACGCCGTTACTTTAACGATGTAACTCGTAAGAAGGGCAACACTGGGGAATTGCTGTTGCTACACTGCGAACGACGGCTGGACAACGTGGTTCGTCGTGCCGGTTTCGCACTCACTCGTCCGCAGGCCCGTCAGGGTGTGGTTCACGGTCACTTCCTAGTCAACGGTGTTCGCACCAACAAACCTTCCTATCAGGTACGAGCGGGTGATGTCATTACCGTTCGTCGCCGCAACAATCTCCTGAAGATGTATCAAGGTACTTGTAGTCTGGCCATAGGCGAACCCTGTGACTGGCTTGCAGCCGATACAGAAACACTGCGAATCACTGTTGCTGGTAACCCCGGTGCTTCCGACATCAGCTTACCCGTAGATGGTAACACGGTCGTCGAATTTATGTCTCGATAGGAATCCTATGCACGCTCCCGTTGTTGTACTCGGTGGAGGTCCAGGTGGTTACGCTGCGGCATTCATGGCAGCCGATCAGGGACTCGAAGTTACACTCGTAGAAATGGAGTCCCGTCTTGGCGGTACCTGTTTGCTGCGTGGTTGCATTCCTTCCAAAGCACTGCTTCACGTTGCGAACGTGATGAGTGAAGTAGAAGAACTGACAAGCGACTGGGGCGTATCATACTCCGAACCTGCGATCGATATTGATAAAGTTCGAACTCGCAAGGACAAAGTCATATCCACTCTTTCGGGCGGACTCGGCCAATTGGCCAAACGCCGAAAGGTAAATGTGATTACCGCGCGAGGTACATTCGAAAACTCGACCACTCTTCTGCTAGAGGGGGATGACGATTCGATTCCAGAAGGAGGCCGGTTAACCTTCGATAAATGTATTCTGGCTACAGGTTCCTCACCAGCGATGCCGGGCCCCTGGAAACTCGATTCTGATCGCGTCATGGACTCCACAGGAGCTCTGGCACTAGTCGATATTCCGAAATCGATGCTTGTGATTGGGGGAGGCTACATCGGTCTGGAAATGGGGACTGTCTACGCCAATCTGGGCACCGAAGTCTCTGTCGTCGAATTTGCAGACGGTCTAGTTCCCATGGCTGACCGGGATATCATCAAGCCGCTTCGCAAAAAGCTGGATGAGTTGTTCGATGAGCGAATTTATACCAATACTAAAGTTGGTTCGCTGACGATCATCGATGATCAGGTTGAAGTTACCTTCGAAGGACCAGCACTTTATGACACTCGTCGATATGACCGAGTATTGGTATCCGTTGGTCGGCGTCCAAACTCACAAAATCTGGGCCTCGAGAACACTCAGGTCAAAGTAAACGACCGGGGATTTGTCGGCTGCGATGCTCGCCAACTCACCGCTGATCCAAACATCTATGCCATCGGTGATATCGCCGGTGATCCGATGCTCGCTCACAAAGCGACGCATGAAGCCAAAATCGCGGTTGCCAATATTGCTGGGCACGATGAAGTCTGGGATCACAAATGCATCCCAGCTGTTATGTTCACTGACCCGGAAATCGCATGGGCCGGCCTGACTGAAAACGAAGCGAAAATCAATAGTGTGGCTTATGAAATCGCCAGCTATCCCTGGGCAGCCAGCGGACGTGCCCAAGCACTAGGCCGCACTGAAGGCCTCACAAAGTTACTAATTGATCCGGCAACCAACCGAGTGCTTGGTTGTGGTATGGTAGGGCCCGGAGCTGGTGAATTAATTGCCGAAGTTGTGCTGGCAATTGAAATGGGATGTGAAGTGGAAGATCTCACCGAATCAATTCATCCGCATCCAACGCTCAGTGAAACCATCATGAATGCTGGTGAAATCTATTACGGTACTGCCGTAGAGATGTACAAGCCACGAAAAAAATAGCGATTGACCATGGTCATTCTTCCTTGCCAATCGGTCATTGGCTGTTGTTGAATTTCCCTTAATTGTCGGGTTGTTCCTTTCTTTTCCCTATTTTCCCGACTCTGACCGGTCGATATACCAATTCCCCTCTAAACAAAACTACCGCAAAGAGGGTATGATAATTGGATATCGAAGGTAAATCTTTCCGTCGATATTACGAAGTTTTTTGAATTCAACATGAGTCCAACTTAGCTTGGCTCGTTATCCAATAAAACGTGTAAGGTATAGTCGAATGTCCGAAGCGAAGACAGCTTCCCAAGCTTCTGAAGAGCCTGCCGTGGCCAATCAGGTCGATTCTAACCCCGCTGAAACTCAGGAATGGGTTGATTCTCTTGAATACGTATTGCAATCAGCCGGCACGGAACGTGTTCAATACTTGTTGAACGTGCTTGACAGCACGGCTCGTCGTAACGGTGTGGATCTACCGATTGCTTCGAACACTCCTTACATCAATACGATCCCACCCGATCAGCAACCTGCTTATCCCGGCAACCGGGAAATCGAGCGACGAATTAAGAGTATTATCCGCTGGAACGCGATGGCGATGGTGCAGCAGGCCAACAAGAAATTCCCGGGGGTCGGTGGTCATATCTCAACCTTTGCCTCTGCAGCGACACTTTACGAAGTCGCCTTTAATCACTTCTTCAAAGGTCGTGGTGAATCTGGCTATGATGGGGACCAAGTTTACTTCCAGGGGCATGCTTCTCCCGGAATCTACTCCCGCGCATTCCTCGAAGGTCGTTTACAAGAAGAAAATCTGGAACACTTCCGTCGTGAACTTCGCGACGTACAAGGACTCTCGTCTTACCCTCACCCTTGGTTGATGGAAGAATTTTGGGAGTTCCCGACCGTATCAATGGGACTTGGGCCAATCATGTCCATTTATCAGGCTCGTTTCAATGAATACCTGCGTGACCGTGGGATCAAAGATACATCGAACACTAAAGTCTGGGCATTTCTGGGTGATGGTGAAACGGACGAACCGGAAACACTCGGAGCAATCACACTCGCCTCTCGTGAAAAGCTGAACAACCTTATCTGGGTTATCAACTGTAACCTACAACGACTCGACGGCCCTGTTCGAGGTAATGGCAAGATCATTCAAGAACTGGAAGCCGCGTTCCGGGGTGCGGGTTGGAATGTCATTAAGGTCATCTGGGGTAGCGACTGGGATGACCTGCTGGCGAAAGACAAGACAGGCGTGCTAGCTAAACGCATGAATGAAGTCGTGGACGGTCAGTACCAAAAATACACCGGGATGCCGGGTTCGTATATTCGCGAGCACTTCTTTGGCAAATATCCGGAATTACTCGATCTTGTAAAGAACTACTCGGACGATCAATTAGAATCTCTCAATCGTGGCGGCCACGATCCGAAAAAAGTCTATACCGCATACAAAGCGGCAATGGAAAGCACCGACAAGCCAACTGTCATCCTGGCGAAGACTATTAAGGGGTATGGCTTGGGTGAAGCTGGAGAAGGCCGAAACGTTGCTCATAACCAGAAGAAACTTAATGAACAGGAACTGCTGGAATTCCGAAGTCGATTCGGGATTCCTATTTCCGACGATGATGTTGCCAACGCTCCGTTCTACAAACCTGCTGACGGCAGTGTCGAACTAAACTACCTGGCAGAACGTCGTGACACGCTTGGAGGACCACTTCCAGCTCGTCCAAAAACAGCTCCTAAAATGGATTACATTCCATCTCTGGAAGACTACAAAGACATGCTCGGTGACAGTAAAGGCAAAGAAATGTCCACCACAATGGGCTTCGTACGTCTGCTCACCAAGCTTTGTCGCGATAAACAAATCGGTAAATACATCGTACCAATCGTCCCTGATGAGGCACGTACCTTTGGGATGGAAGGAATGTTCCGACAAGTTGGAATTTATGCGCACGCCGGACAACTCTATGATCCGGTCGACTCGGAGCTACTGCTGTACTACAAAGAAGCACGGGACGGACAGATTCTGGAAGAAGGCATTACCGAAGCGGGAAGTATGTCCTCTTTCATCGCGGCGGGTAATTCCTATGCCCAACACGGAATTAACATGATACCGTTCTTCATCTATTACAGTATGTTTGGCCTACAGCGAATCGGTGACCTGATTTGGGCTGCCGCCGATACTCGAGTGAAGGGTTTTATGATTGGTGGTACTGCCGGACGAACGACGCTTAATGGCGAAGGCCTACAGCATCAGGACGGACACAGCCTGCTTAATACAATCGCTTTCCCCACCGTCCGCTCCTACGATCCTGCCTACGCTTATGAAACAGCTGTCATCGTGCTTGAAGGCATGAAGAAACTGTATCAGGAAGACGAAACAGCGATTTACTATATTACTGCCGAAAACGAAAACTATGTCATGCCTGCAATGCCTGATGGAGTTGAGGAAGGTATCGTAAAAGGCATTTACAATTTTGACCCGGTCAAAGCTGACAAGGGGAAGCCAAACGTTCAGTTGTTTGGTAGCGGGGCTATCCTACGGTCTGCCAATGATGCCCAACAGATTCTCAGTGAAAAATTTGGGATTGGAAGTAAGGTATGGAGCGTAACCAGCTATACCCAACTCCGTCGTGAAGCTCAGGAATGCGAACGTTGGAATCGACTTCATCCGAACGAAAAACCAAAGACTTCCTATCTCGAAGAGGCACTGAAGAAAGAACAAGGACCGTTCATTTCTTCGTCAGACTACGTACGAGCTGTTGGTGAACAAATCGCTCCCTGGATTCCTGGTGAATACTTCGTACTAGGAACAGACGGGATGGGACGCAGTGAAACTCGTGAAACTCTGCGAGATCACTTCGAAGTTGATGGTAAACACATCGCCTTAGCTGCCCTGACACAACTGGCGAAAGCGGGAGACTTTGACGAAAGCAAACTTGCCGATGCCGTTAAAGACCTAGGAATCAACCCGGACAAGGTCAGCCCACTTTACGCGTAACTAAACAACATTCTTCTTTACCTTAGAAGTTTCATACAAAACATGGCCACTGAAATTACACTCCCTGAACTTGGCGACGGAATCGAGTCCGGAGACATCTTAGAAGTATTCATTAGCGTTGGAGACACCGTTTCCGAAGGTGATGACATCGTAGAAGTAGAAACCGACAAAGCGTCGGTTCCTGTTCCAGCAACTGTCTCCGGAACGGTCGTCAGTGTCGACGTCGAACCTGGCCAGACGGTGAATATTGGAGCAATTCTAATTACCGTTGAAGGTGGAGACACACCTGCCATAGAAACTCCAGCTGCTGAGCCTGAACCAACGCCAGCACCTGAACCAACGCCAGCACCTGAACCAACGCCAGCACCTGAACCAACGCCAGCACCTGAACCAACGCCAGCACCTAAAACACCAGTTCC
>PAAT01000071.1 GCA_002698965.1 Rhodopirellula sp.
AAATTTTCGCAACGGTTTATCACAACCTTGGCATCGATACCAGTGCGACCACCGTCGTCGACCCAACCGGTCGTCCTCAGTATCTAACACAAATGAACCCCATCTCGGAATTGGTCTAAAATCACATCCTCCTTTTCTGCGTGGCTGCTCGAGTATTGCCGAAAAAAAGCCTGACCCCTCACCACATCCCTGGGTGTAGTCGTGAAAACGCTAACAAATTGTTTGTTTTTACTCTGTGTTTCCGTTTCTTCGCTCGAGGCTGATGAACGTGAAGACTTTTTTGAAGCTAGGATTCGACCACTTTTAATCAGCCGCTGCACCGAATGCCATGGGTCATTAGCCAGAGAAGGAAAGCTGCAACTCGACCACCAAGCGGCAGCTCTTGCCGGAGGTGAATCAGGAAAAGTGATTCTTCCAGGTGATGCAAAAAACAGTCTGCTATATCAGGCTGTTGCTCAAACGCATGCCACACTTGCAATGCCACCAGATGATTCATTGTCAAACGAGGAAATCGCGCATATTCGCCAATGGATTGACAACGGGGCTGTCTGGCCGGTTTCAAAAATCGAGTTCTTCCAGCGTTCCATTTTCAATACGCTTCATAAATCCTGTATCAAATGCCACGATGAACAAAAAAGGCCAGGCGGGCTCAGCCTTGCAAGTCGGGAACGATTACTGCAGGGCGGAGACCAGGGGCCTGCAGTGATATCAGGTGATGCCGGAGCCAGTTTGTTGATTCGAATACTGAATGGCAGCCAACCCAGCGCTACCGATCATACCGGTATGCTCAACAAAAAAGATCTCACAGCCTTTGCACGATGGATCAATGATGGAGTGAACTGGCGAGAGCCAAACGCTTCTCCAACCTATGTCATTACCGACGCGCAACGCAAATTCTGGGCATTCCAGCCTGTTACTGTAAACAATCCACCTAAAACTATTTCACCTTCGGCCAACCCCGTTGATCACTACATCCAGATCGAACTGGACAAGCAGAAACTTTCGTCCGCTCCACAGGCTACTCCCGACAATCTGGTTCGACGTGCCTACTATGACCTTCTAGGCTTGCCACCGACTCCCGAGCAAGTCTTAAAATTCAAAAATGATTTCACACGTTATGGCCGAACCGCCTTTTCGAAGCTCGTCGACGAGCTTTTGGAATCCCCACACTATGGTGAACGTTGGGGGCGACACTGGCTGGACCTTGTTCGCTATGCCGATACGGCCGGTGACGCCGCTGACTTCCCCGTCCCGGAAGCCTATAAATATCGAAATTACGTTATAGACTCGTTTAACAGCGACAAGCCATATAACCAATTCATTAAAGAACAACTAGCTGGAGATTTACTACCTTATATAAATGATGAGCATCGGTGGGAACAGGTTATTGGGACGGGCTATATTGCGATTAGCCGACGTATAGGAGTAAGCCCTCACAACCTCAAACACATCACGATCGAAGACACCATCAATAATATAGGCACCACTTTCATGGGCCTGACTCTCGGGTGTGCGCGATGCCACGACCACAAGTTCGACCCACTCCCCACAACCGACTATTACGCACTATATGGAATCTTCGCAAGTTCCATTTATCCTCACGCCGGCGCCGAGCATAAACCATGGCGGCAGGATTTTGTCTACCGCATTGGACAGGAGCAAGCCGCAAACCTACTGGCTGAAAAACGTGAGGTCTTGGAAGAATGGAACCGCAAAGAACGGGTTGCCCTGGAAATCTATCGGGACTTTCAAAGAAAGAAAATTACCGAACCGGGCAAAACGAGACAATCGACATGGGCCAATGTGCTTGCGGTTCGTGAAGCGCGACGCCAACACGCTGAATCCTTCCCCAATCTTGAAATTGCGTATGCTATTCAGGATGGCACGCCTCACGATGAATACGTACAGCGTGGCGGGAGTCCTTCACAGAATGCGCGGGGGCAACTGGTTCCCCGTGGCTTCCTGCAAATCCTTGGGGGTGAAACATTGCCCGAAACGGCGAACGGAAGCGGGCGACTGGAATTAGCAACGTGGATTGCTTCCAATGACAACCCCTTAACTGCCCGGGTAATGGCGAATCGAATTTGGCATTACCATTTCGGAAAGGGCATCGTAACCTCCACGAGTGACTTTGGTGTTCGCGGCAGCAAGCCAACCCATCCGGAGTTACTCGATTACCTCGCTTTAGACCTAATGTCCCATGACTGGTCCATCAAACAACTCCATCGGCGAATCATGAACTCAGACGTCTACATGCGTTCCACGCTCGCCGTTGCTGCAAGCTTGCAACTTGACCCGGACAATCTAAACTACTGGCGTTTTGACCGACAACGCATGGATGCCGAACAAATACGAGATACGCTGCTTAAAATCAGCGGTGAATTGGACGAAAGCCAAGGGGTTCGTCATCCGTTTGATCATCGCCTCACTTATTTTTATCGGCAACATGAACCCTTTGTAGGGACGTTTGAAACCTCTCAACGAACCGTCTACCAGATGCAGCAACGTTTCGTAAAGAATCATTACCTGGATTTATTCGACGGCCCGGATGGCAATATACAAATGTCAGAACGGAAGGTCACGACAACCACGCTACAAGCCTTGTTCATGATGAATTCGGACTTTATACACCAACGGTCTCAGCGTATAGCTGGCCGGATTCTTGAACTAGGAACAGATACAGACGAACGGATTCAACGAGCCTATCAATTACTTTTTGGCCGCCCGCCGCAGCCAGAAGAAACGACTCATGTCAAAACCATTGTTGAACGCCTCGCTCAGGACTCAGGGGAGGCCGGGGCCTGGCTATCGGTCATCCGCAGCATGATAAACAGTAACGAATTCCTCTATCTGGACTAATTCCCCCCTTCCATAAATGCGAAACCAGCTAATGCGTTTCTCTACGCGATATTTACTCACACTGTTTTTTCTGTCTATGTTGTTTTGGCAGCATGCCGACACAACGTTAATTGCGCAAGACAATGCCTTATTAGAAAAACGCCTCGCGGAGTTAGAGGCCGAGAATAAAGCACTCCGCAAGAAAATAAATGACATTCAGAAAGCGGCTGCACTAAAATCGTCCAATTCAAAACCAAACGCGGATGGCCTGCGAATCATTGTTCTGCCCGATGACTGGGGCGAGGCCGGTCTTCTGGACATGAAGAAAGTTGCCGACTCCGCTGCTCACCCCATTGCTTCCCTGTTGGAAAACAGCAGCTTCTCCCCGATCATGATACAGCGAAGCAAGACCGGTCCCATCACTTTATATCAACGTGGAGCAGGAAACGAATATATTGTCCGACTTGATACGGGAGATCGGGCGTGGGCGCAAATGGCATTCCAATTTGCTCATGAGTTCTGTCATATTATTTGCAACTACCGTGATGTCGACAACTCTCAACTATGGTTTGAGGAAACCATTTGTGAAGTTGCTTCACTGTATTCATTGAGACGGATGAGCGAGAACTGGGAGACAAATCCACCTTACTCCAACTGGAAGAGCTACGCTGCAGCCCTTTCCGATTACGCTAACGACAGAATATCCATACAACAGGAGAAGAAGCAATCACTTGCTGAGTTCTATCGGGATCATGAGGCCGCATTAGAAACGAGCGGCACCAACAGAGAGCTAAACAATTTCATCGCGGTAAAACTTTTGAAACACTTTGAGGATACCCCCGCAGGCTGGCAAGCCGTCAGGTACCTCAATCTCGGTGAACCCAACGAGAATAAATCGTTCAAGACCTATTTATCGGGATGGTATCGCCGTGTACCCGAGAAGCATCGCAACTTCGTCACAACGATCGCCAGAGAATTCGAATTGGACTTACTCAAGCCTTCGGATTCGCGTTTAGAATAAGAGAAGGTGAGGTGCGGAGCGATGACGACTGGTGTTAAGTATTAAGGAGCATGGAGATGGACCGTAGAACGATGATCTCGTCAATTGCAGGGCTCAGTCTGCCTGGCATTCTGAGTGAGTTACTGCAGGGGCAGGAAAACCCACTCGCCCCCAAAGATCCACACTTCTCACCAAGAGCAAAGCGGGTCATCTTCCTGTTTATGACCGGCGGGGTGTCGCACGTAGACACATTTGACCACAAGCCCGAACTAAATGCTCGTCACGACAAGGAACGACGGGCGCGACAAATCTATAAGGGAAGTGGTTGGAAGTTTCGTCCACGCGGAAAGTCAGGGCTTGAAATCAGTGACCTTTTCCCGCATCTCGGTGAAGTGGCTGATGACCTGGCTGTCATCAACTCAATGAAGAACATCAACGGAGACCACTTTGGTGCGACGATTGGCATTCATACCGGTAGTGCCACGTTTAACCGTCCCAGCTTTGGCTCCTGGGTAAGCTACGGACTGGGTACCGTGAACCAGAATTTGCCATCGTTTGTGGTGATGTCGAAGGGGCTACCCTACGGGGGCGGACAAAACTGGGGCTCGGACTTCATTCCGGTTTCCCATCAGGGAACCCGCCTGGTTCCGGGCATAGAGCCCATTCGTAATATCACACCACAGGCCAGTACACGCAAACGCCAAAAGACCGAGCTTGACCTGGTCGAATATTTCAACAAACAACATCTCAAAAACCGGGAAACTGACTCCAACCTAAAATCACGAATCCGTAGTTTCGAGACAGCTGCCGGGATGCAACTGGAAGCCCCGGAAGCGTTTGACCTGTCTCGTGAGACTGACGAGACTCTCAAACTGTATGGGCTGGAGCCGGGGCAAACCGACTCCTTTGCCTGGCAATGTTTAGTAGCCCGTCGCATGGCCGAACGTGGGGTGCGGTTTATCGAGTTAGTCGACGGTGATACAGCCCTCGATTACAACTGGGATGCCCATGCCAACATCAGTAAGTACCCCTTGCTGGCACGCAATGTAGACCAACCGATTGCCGCTCTGATCAAAGACTTAAAACAACGAGGTATGCTGGATGAGACCTTAGTCGTATTTACCACCGAGTTCGGACGTGGGCCGTGCGTTCCTTCCGTTGGTACTGACGGCCGAGGGCATTGGGCGAATGCCTACTCTTCCTGGATTGCCGGCGGTGGTATTCAAGGCGGGATTGTCTATGGCAAGACCGACGAATTTGGTATGGAAGTCACCGAAAACGAATGTTCCCCACATGACTTTCACGCTACCTTGTTGCATTGTTTAGGGATCGACCATACCCGCCTAACCTATCGGCACGCTGGCCGAGATTACCGCCTGACCGATGTCCATGGAAAGGTCGTTAAGAAAATCCTGGCCTAGAAACTAAGCGGTTTTCTCACCGCCAACAAAAACTCTACCGGAACCGGAATTGAGCCCGCAAGGAGGTCTGTGTTAAAATGATTTGTTGGAATGTTTATGACCTTAGCCACCTATTTAGGTAAGCCAAACGACCCATGAAGACAAACCGAATCATCCTTGGTTTCATCCTTCCCTTAACCATGCTATCCCTCGTGTTGGCAGACGACGAAAAGCCGTCCCAGGAAGGGATCGAGTTCTTTGAACAAAAAATCCGCCCGGTTTTAGTTCAGCATTGTTATCAATGCCATGCTGTCGATGCAAAAAACATTCAGGGCGGCCTAGTGCTTGATTCACGCGAAGGCACCCTCAAAGGGGGTGATTCTGGTCCGGCCGTGATCCCCAAGAATATTGATGAAAGCCTCATCATTGGAGCCTTGAAATTCGAGTCCTTCGAGATGCCTCCTAAAGGAAAGCTATCCGCCGAAATTATAGCTGACTTTGAAAAATGGGTTGAAATGGGAGCTCCGGACCCTCGTGACGGCTCGACCGTCTCGCAAAACAAAATCGACTTTGAAGAAGGTCGCAAGCACTGGGCCTATCAGCCAGTACAATTGCCGGAACGCCCTGAAGTAAAAAACCGGAAGTGGCCTCAAAATAATATCGACTACTTTACTTTGGCGAAAATGGAAGAGCTTGGACTGAGTCCGGTCGCTCCGGCTTCTAAGCAAGCACTGATTCGCCGCGCCACTTATGACCTTACCGGCTTGCCGCCAGCACCGGCCGATGTGACGGCATTTCTTGAAGACGAGTCGGACGAAGCGTTTGCTAAAGTCATCGAACGGCTACTTGATTCACCTCACTATGGTGAACGTTGGGGACGATACTGGCTGGACGTCGCTCGTTACAGCGAAGACCAGGCTCACACCTTCGCTACGCGGCCGAATACGGAAGGCTTTCGTTATCGTGATTGGGTGGTCTCAGCCTACAATCGGGACCTGCCATTTAACCAGTTTGTAAAATTACAAATTGCTGGCGATCTTTATGGACCGACCGGCAACGAGCCATACGAACATCTTGTCGCGCTCGGTTACTTCGGGCTGGGGGCGCAGTACTACAAAAACACTGATCGTGAACGCGCCATGGCAGACGAACTTGATGATCGAATCGATACCCTGACACGTGGGTTTCTGGGACTTACCGTTTCCTGTGCCCGTTGCCATGATCACAAGTTCGATCCAATCCCTACAATGGATTACTATTCTATCGCCGGCATCTTTGGCAGTTCCCGTCTTCATAATGCCCCACTATGCACGCCGGAAGACGTCAAAGCATACAATGATGGCCAGAAACGGCTTAAGGATACCGATAATGCTGTAAAAAAATATCTGGCTGATCAAAAGGAAACCGCAGCTCAATCCAAGGTTGGAGACATTGCTAACTATATGAATGCGGTTTGGCTATTCCAAAGTGCTAAAGCCAACGGGCAGAACCTTAGCACCAAAGAATTAGCTGAGGCTTCTAAGGTGAATGAATATCTGCTCAAACGCTGGATCAACTTCCTGGATCCGAAGAACAAAGGAAAAGTTGCGGAACTTGAGGCATGGTTCAACCTGACGCCTGGTAAAGCGGAATCCATCACTATTTCGACCGCCTTGCCGGACAATGTAACCACCGTAACAACCGGCTTCCAGCAAGCGATTGAAAAAATGTTGAACATTTCTCCCGACGGGGGCGCCGTCGTTAACCTTGTTCAACGTACCGACGGTGCGCAACACCAACCGGGTCACCCTCACTTCGTAACGCCTGTGACGACTAAAATTCGCCCGAAATCAAACATCGTCGCGGACCTCACCGGGCATAAGGAGATCCACCTCATCGTGACGGATGCCGGCAATGGTAACAGTTGTGATCATGCGGACTGGTTAGAAGCCCGTTTCGAGAATGCTGCAGGGCAAGTGATCAACCTATCTGACCTCGATCCTAAGAAAGCAGATGGCTTCGGAGGCCCTCGTAAAAACAAGAACTATCAGGGTCAGCCCATTCGCGTGGGCGGCAAAGAATACAAAAACGGTGTTGGAGTGCACGCTCCTTCTAAACTGGTATACGAAATTCCTGAAGGCTACACGCTGTTCAAAGGAGCGGGCGGGCTTGACAACAGCGGCTCGGATCAGGGCCCTTGTGGTGAACAGGCAGCCGTCCAGTTCGCCGTGTATACAGAAGAACCCAAAGTACAACCTGAAGCAGGGGCGACAGACCTCTTGACCAAAGTACTAGGGAAAGACGGCCCCCTTGCTGTATCGGACAAGGATCTGGAGCAATTCCTCGAAGGAGAAGCCAAAGAAACACTTGTTCGTTTGAAAGCCGATGCAGAAACAGCCAAGAAGACCGCACCTCCAAAGTTCCCCGTCGCTCACTCGTATACTGAGTCTGCTCCCAAAGACATGCGTGTTTTCGTACGAGGTAACCCTGCCAACAAGCGCGAAATTGCACCACGACGGTTTCTGCAGGTTCTGGCGGGAGAAAACCCTCCGGCATATCAGGAAGGTAGTGGTCGTAAACAACTGGCGGACGACATTACCTCAGACGACAATCCACTAACCCCCCGAGTCATGGCAAACCGTATTTGGCAATATCATTTTGGTCGCGGCATTGTGAATACGCCTAGCAACTTCGGACTTCTTGGGGACCCACCAACCCATCCAAAGCTGCTTGATTACCTTGCTCGTACATTCATTGACAACAACTGGTCAATGAAGCATTTGCACCGTGAAATCATGCTGTCGGCAACGTACCAACTGAGTACGCAAACAAACGACAAAAACGCTGAAATTGATGCTGACAATCTGTATGTTTGGCGGATGAAACAACGCCGCCTCGACATTGAATCCTGGCGGGACGGGCTTTTAGACGTCTCAGGCCGTCTGGACAAATCATTAGAAGGCCCTTCAACGAATCTGGCCGATGCAAACAATGTCCGACGAACGATCTATGCAAAAATAAGCCGCCATGAACTTGACGGGCTCTTAAGGCTCTTTGACTTTCCGGACGCCAATATCACCAGTGCTAAACGGACGGAGACGACTGTGCCTCAACAGCAGTTGTTTGTACTTAACAGTCCATTTATGACTCAACAGGCCAAATCATTCTCGTCACGACTTCACCAAGAGGCACCTGATTCGGATGGTGCAAGGATCAAACTGGCTTTCGAACTTGCCTATGGGCGTAAACCATCGGAACCGGAACTCAATCTAGGCCTCGCTTATTTGGCAGCCGAGGATTCAGAAGATAACCAGATGAGTCGCTGGGAGCGTTACGCTCAGGTAATTCTTGCCAGCAACGAATTCATGTATTTAGATTAAAACAACACAAAGCACTGAAAGCGTTTAGGAATATTAAGATGACACCATATCGTTACGGATTATCACGTCGCGAATATATTCAAAAAATAGGCACTGGTTTAGGTGTTCTTGGTATGGCGGGTATTATGGCCGGGGATGGCACACTGGCCGCAGATGCTAAGCCGGCGATTAGCGATAAGCCGCTGGCTCCCAAGGCTCCACATTTTGCTCCTCGCGCCAAACACGTTATCCATCTGTTTATGAACGGCGGTCCATCTCAGGTTGACACCTTTGACCCAAAGCCGGCTTTAGAGAAATACAATGGCCAACGTCCGGACGCTGCAGACCTGTCGACTGAGCGTAAAACAGGAGGTCTGTTAAAATCCCCTTTTAAATTTCAAAAATATGGCGAGTCTGGCATCGAGGTCAGCGACCTATTCCCCAATGTCGGTGGGATGATTGATGACATTTGTGTCATTCGCTCGATGCATACGAACATCCCAAACCATGAACCGTCTCTGTTGATGATGAATAGCGGTGAAACTCAACCCACACGTCCTGCCATGGGTTCCTGGCTCCTTTATGGTCTGGGTACCGAAAACCAGAACTTACCTGGTTTTGTGGTTCTTTGCCCCGGGAAACCAGTTGTTGGGCCTCAGCTTTGGAGCAACAGCTTCCTGCCTGGCATTTTTCAGGGTACGCACATCAATAATTCTAAAATGGATCCCAAGAACGTCATCCGGCACATCAACAACACTCAGATCGGAAAGGTGTCACAACGTGAACAACTCGACATTCTGAAGCAAATGAATGAATTACATTTGAAGGCCCGAGGTGGAAAGTCCAACCCACTGGAGTCAAGAATTGAATCCATGGAAATGGCATTTCGCATGCAAACCGAAGCTCAGGATGTGTTCAACCTTAGTAAGGAAACCCAGGCTACGCGAGAGTCATACGGCTCAGGACAGTTTGCTGATGCCTGCCTCGCTTCCCGACGTCTTGTTGAAAGCGGCGTTCGGATGGTTCAGGTCTACTACGGAAATGGCCAACCCTGGGACGATCATGGAGACATTAAAAACCATGCTCAAAAAGCGCAAATGGTGGACCAGCCAATTGCGGCACTCATCAAGGATCTTAAGCAGCGTGACTTACTTAAGGACACTCTGATCATCTGGGGTGGCGAATTCGGCCGCACTCCTGTGGCCGAAAATGGCAATGGACGTGACCACAATCATCATGGCTTCACGATGTGGCTTGCCGGCGGTGGAATTAAAGGTGGAATGACATACGGCCAAAGTGATGAATTCGGCTTTGCCGCCATGGAGAACAAAGTTCACGTCCACGACCTGCATGCCACCATCCTGCATCTCATGGGACTCGATCATGAACAATTGACCTATCGTTATAGTGGGCGCGATTTTCGTCTGACCGACGTGCATGGCCATGTCGTTAAAGACATCATTGCCTAGAGTGATTTTACGACACTCGTCTTTAAAACTTCTCAGCGAATGTTCTCTGGACTGTTTATAATAAAAGCATGTCCTCCCTACGAGTCTCACTCACCGTTCTGTTAAGTATCCTGAGCTTTAACTCACTCTGCGCAGATACTTATGAGTCGATCTCAGTCGAACCTGAAGTGGTCGCCATCACGGGAAGAAATCGGCAGTCTCAACTGCTGATCACCGGTCAACGCCCTGATGGATCGGTCGTTGACCTCACCTCAAAAGCCCAATTGACGATTCAGGATGAATCGGTAGCGAAACTCTCCGAATCTCTGGTCCTTGGCGTTGCTAAAGGAACCACACAACTTCTGATTCAAGTCGAAGGGTTCCAGAGAGAACTGAGTGTTAAGGTCGAAGGCTATACAGACTATCCTTCTGTCAATTTCGAAGTAGACATCATCCCGCTGCTTACCAAACTCAACTGTAACGGTGGTGGGTGCCATGGTCGTCAGGGAGGGCAAAACGGATTTCAACTCAGCGTATTTGGCTTTGATCCGGCAACAGATTACGAAGCCCTTACGCGTCAGGGTAGGGGACGGCGCGTCTTTCCCGGAGCCATTGAGCAAAGCCTGATTTACAGCAAGGGAACAGGAATAGTAGCGCACGGTGGAGGCGAACGCATGAAGCCGGACTCTCAGGACGCCGAATTGCTGCGGGAGTGGATTAAGCAGGGGATGCCCTGGGGTAAACCCGATACGCCCACTGTGCAAAAGATTGATGTGACTCCTTCCCTGAGAAGTATGACTCCCCGTTCGCTTCAGCAACTACAAGTCATTGCTACGTACACCGATGGTAGTCAACGCGATGTGACGCGTGCGTCCGTTTACAGCACCAACATGGAAGTCATCGCCGACTGTAGTGCCCAAGGGGTAATCGAGACTGGTAAGCTTGCAGGAGAAGCCGCCATCACTATTAATTACATGGGATATGTGGATGTTGCCCGGGTCGTGATCCCGCAATCCGGGGTGGAAATCCCGGTGCGTCCGCCGTGGTTCACCAGTCGCAACAAAATCGACGATCTGACATGGAACAAGTGGAAACAACTACGCATTAGCCCATCAGAATTATGTGACGATTCCACCTTCCTAAGACGACTGCTTGTAAAAACAACGGGGACCATTCCTACGGCGGAGCAAACCCGGGCGTTTCTTGCAGATAACTCTCCTGACAAACGGGCAACCGCCATTGAATTAGCTCTCAACTCCGAAGACTTTGTGAATTACTGGACCCAACGGTGGGCCGACATCATGATGGTCAATTCGAAGACTCTTGGTGGCCGAAGTGCTTATACCTTCTATCGCTGGATTCGTCAGCAAGTGGCTCAAAATCGAGCTTACGATGAATGGGTTTACGATATTATTGTCGCCACCGGCAACACCGGCAACGTTGGCCCTGCTAACTTCTATCGCAGCCAGCGGACACCTGAAGACGCGACCAAGGCGATCAGCCAGGCTTTCCTTGGTGTTCGTATGGACTGTGCGCAATGCCATCATCACCCATTTGAAAAGTGGGGACAAGCTGACTTCTATGGTTTGGCCGGCTATTTTAATGGCATGAAACGAGAGACCCTTGATGAGAATCGGGAACTGGTCTACCACCCTGGTCATCAGCCAATTTCGATACCCGTCATTAACCAGGCGGTCAATACGCAACCTCTAGCAGGATCGCCAACAACCGCCGGCAATTCGATTGATCCAAGACCAGAACTCGCAGGCTGGGTAACCTCACCAGAAAACCCCTATTTTTCACGTCTGCTAGCAAACCGAATCTGGAAACATTTGTTGGGACGAGGTCTGGTAGAACCAGAAGACGATTTCCGTGAGACCAACCCTCCGACAAACCCCGAACTTCTGGACCATCTGGTAATGGTTTTGACAGAGAACGAGTTTGATATCAAGCAACTGATGCGAAAGATTCTTAATAGCCACACCTTCCAGTTATCAAGCCGCTCCACTGAATCTAACAAGATTGATGACCAGGCGTACAGCCATTACTTAGTACGCAGATTGCCCGCCGAAGTCATGCTGGACGCAATCTGTCAGGTGACGGGCGTACCGGAGCAGTATGCCGGACACCCTATTGGAACCCGGGCCATTGAACTTTGGGATAATCAACTCCCGTCTTACTTTCTAGACACCTTTGGCCGCAATCTGCGTGAATCACCGTGCGAGTGTGGCAGTAGCGGGGACCCCACGATGGCTCAGGCGTTGCACCTGCTTAATGCCCCGGAGATCGAACGTAAGATTCAAGCAAACGAAAGTTACATCAGGCACCTTTCGAACCGCAATCTCACTAATGACGAATTAATCACTGAAATCAGCTTAAGGACGCTTGGCCGCTTCCCTAACACCAAAGAGAAAAAGATCGGCCAGAACGTGCTAGCGGCAACCGACAAACGCAAGGGTATCGAAGATCTGGTTTGGGTCCTGATGAATTCATACGATTTCCTCTTCGTAAAGTAGTTTTGTAAGACAGGGCACTAGTGGCAAAATAGCAACATTGCTAAAGACCTTGATGCCAGATTCACTTAAAATAAAAACACCGTTTCAAGTATTCGATTTGAGCCAGAGAGGCTACGAGATGTTCAATAAATCCAAACCCCATCGACGAGATTTCATTCGCATGGGATCCATTGCGGGTTTAGGCATGGCTGATATCATGCGTATGCAACATCTCTATGGAAGCGAGGATTCGAGTCGCAGCGATATCAACTGTATCTTCCTGTTTATTGTCGGCGGGATGCCTCATCAGGACATGTGGGACCTGAAACCTGACGCCCCTTCAGAAATACGGGGGGACTTTCACAAGATCAGTACCAACGTTCCGGGAATCCAAATCTCCGACGTGATCCCACAATGTGCGACGGTCATGGACAAAATGACCATTCTGCGTAGCATGACTCATGATGATAGCGACCATGGTCGGGGATTCCATGTCATGATGTCCGGCAAGAAAGCCGGAGCAGGTGATTTCAATGGTGACCAAAACAATAATCAGCACCCCAGTATCGGCAGCATGGTTTCTCATCTGGGCGTTCCAGGCGTCCTGCCACCTTACATCTCATTACCCAACTTTCTCAATAGTGGCGGCCCCTCCTTTCTAGGCCCTGCTCATGGCCCGTTTGTAATTGACTCGGACCCGGCTGCTCCGGACTTTTCAGTTCGTGACATTGCCTTGCCTACCAGTGTGGCAACGCGTCGGGGTCAATTACGTCAATTGGCATTACGTCAAATCAATCAATTGGAAGATGAGGCTGACAAAGTCAGCAAACAAGTCCAATCTTTGGACACTTTCTACGAGAAAGCCTATGACCTGATGTCATCCAAAGAGGCTAGGGAAGCCTTTGACATCAGTAAGGAGCCTGAAGAGTTACGCGAGTCTTACGGGATGACCAGTATCGGACAATGCTGTTTATTAGCTCGACGCATGGTTGAAGCAGGCAGTCGTTTTGTAGCCGTTGAAAACGGCCACTGGGACACACATCGTAAAAACACTTACAGTCTCAAGGATCTGCTTTGTCCCGCTTTTGACCAGGCGGTACCGGCCTTGCTCAACGATCTCGAACAACGAGGCATGCTAGAGAAAACGCTCGTAGTCATCACCACGGAATTTGGTCGCACACCTCGTATTAACCCGTTAGCCGGTCGCGACCACTGGCCTAATGCATTCTCCATAGTAATGGCCGGCGGTGGGGTTAATGGAGGCCACGTCATTGGTGCCACCGACAAACAGGGGGCCGAAGTCACCGATCGACCAATCACTCCCGAAGACATGGTCGCCACCATCCTTTATGGCCTTGGAATTGACCACAAAAAAATCCTCCACACTCCGCTGGGACGGCCAGTACCAACCGCAGATGGCGGCAACGTCGTCCGTGAGTTGTTTGGCTAATGCAAATCGCTAGCACGGGAAAAATATCGATGACAACGATGCCCCCCATTAACAACTTATTCTTGCTAGCCACGATCTTATTTACCTTTGGCACACAGGCATTAGCGCAGCCGGTACCTGCCAAAACTCCCGATAGCGTACACCTGTTCCCAGCCGGTGCCCAACGCGGAACAATTGTCAAAGTCCGAGTTGGACTCGAGCAGAGTCCACCGAACACCCAATTCTTCATTCGGGGTGAAGGAGTTTCAGGGAACAGCATTCTGACACAAGAAGTATTTGACGTCGGCCAAGCGTCGCCGCGGCGAATCCCCACCGAAACTCCCATCAATTACCCCCGGCAATGGGATGCCAACATTACGATTGCCGCAGATGCCCCTTTAGGCGTGGCAACCTGGGATACCTTCTGTGCTTCCGGTGGCAGCAGTGGTTCGCTTCCGTTTGTCATCGGCGATCTACCCGAACTTATTGAAGAGGAATCTAATTCCAGCATCGCCGCGGCACATCATATCGATATCCCCGTAACCGTCAACGGTCAAATTCACGGTGAACGTGATCTCGACTACTACGGAGTGGAACTACAGACCGGTCAGGTATTATATGGGGAAGTTCTGGCGAGACGATTAGGGTCAAAACTTGAGCCCACTATTGCCATCTTCGACGCAACGGGAAAACAACATGCGTATCAGGAGGATTCACTCGGTGATGATCCATTATTTGCGTTTAAAGCGAGTGAAGCAGGAACCTATTTCATCCAGATTGGTAATGTCTCATTCCACGGTTCGCCGACGCATGTCTATCGTCTCAACTTAACTCATAAGCCTGTCGCCCCTTATACATTCCCACCCGGGGCTCCAGCTGGGGTTCGTACCAGATTTCGTTTTCTAGCAATGGACGGGGAAGGCGGCATTCTGACGATCAATAAAGAATGCGTGCTCCATGGGGAACCAGGGACGTTCCAGTCGTTTCAGGATGACTCCTTAGCAAACAAACCATTACTTCGTGTCCTTTCCGGAGATGCCAAAGTCATCAACGCTCGCATAGACCGACAGATTCCGGAAGTGGACATTCAGGTAGGGGAGACAGCCAACGGAATCATTCCGCCATTTTCCAAAGATCTCTATAGGTTGACAGTTACCGACAAATCACCTATCGATCTCACTGTTTATGCAGCTTCTCAAAGCAGTTCTGCCTCGCTAATCCTTCTCAATATCAAGGACGCCAACGGGAAACAGCTTCATAAAACGAATTTAAATCCAACAAGTGACTCGATCAAAGCCTATCATCATTTTGCCAATCCTTCCCCAGGCGAGTATTGGATTGAAGTACAAAGTCTTGGCGGGATCCAGTCAAGCCATCGGCTGGGATCATATCAATTAGAAATCAAACATGCCGAGGAAGATTACTCGCTTACAGCCACACGCGACTGCATTACCGCAATCCAGGCGTCGACGTTAGAAATACCCATCCAACTGGAACGCCGCGGAGGATTTAACGGTGACGTAAAATTAACTCTTGGTGGACTACCGGAAGGTATTCTCATTGAGAATGACGTCATTTCGGCTGGTCAAACCCAGACCAAGCTAAAACTAACGCTCCCTGAGGACGAACCCAGTGTACGACACGAAATCACCATTATGGGTGAAGCCCTTATTGACGGCAAAATGCTCAGTCGTGGATTGCGAGCATTGCACCGCGGCGTCGACAGCTTCAAGCAAGCTATTGAATCGCCCTATCGAGATTTCATTGCACTGACTATTGCTCACAAACCGGTCTTTCGTCTTTACTGCGAAGAAGCTTATCAATATGCCCACCGTGGGACGATCTATCCTTACCAAATGACTCTGGAACGCCTGGATGAATTCAATGAACCGGTCATCATCCAGACCTGCGATCGCCAGAATCGCGATATGGATGGGATCGAATTCGTTACGACGGTCATTCAACCTGATACCTCGGTTTTCATGATGCCAATTTTCTTACCGGAGACAATGCACATTAACATCCAGAGCCAATCTCAACTTTACACTCAGGCATACGCAACGTTCATGGACTCCCATGGTCAGCAACAACATGTACTGGTCGTCAGTGAAAAGAGAAATATGCTCCGGACCATGCCAACCGTCACAAAGCTATACAACCAGAGTGAAAAACTGGCCGGTAAGCCCGGTGACGATGTGACGATAAAACTGGATATGCAACGTACTAGCAACATGCTCAACGCCATGCAAGTCACCGTAAAAAGTGATCATCCATCAATCCGCAAGTTGTTTACGGGAATCGCGTTCAAGGAAGGCCAACGGAACTTGGAAGTATCCTCCTCCATTCCCGACAATCTGGCTCCGGGACGTTACCCATTCACGCTCGAAGCAACTGGCTCATTGGATAGTAAACCTGACCATATTGTCGTAACCTCTGTCGACCTCGAGTTAATTGTTGAAGGCAATAAATAACTTCTGTTCACTAACGAGACCACCACCTACCTTAATCCCCATTGGAATTTTTCTCATGCTTCGAATCACGCTATCAGCCTTACTCCTAATCACCCTGCTTTTCACAGAGCAAACCCGTGCGGAAGAACATTCTGCCCTAAAGCCCGTCCCCAGGTCTGGTGGCTGGATGACAAGACATGAAAGTTTTAACAAACGAGTCGCTCAAGGCAACGTAGACCTCGTTTTCATTGGTGACTCAATCACCCAAGGCTGGGAAGGTAATGGAAAGGAGATTTGGACCAAGTATTACGGTGAACGAAATGCTGTCAATCTTGGTATCGGGGGTGACCGTACGCAGCACGTCATCTGGCGGCTGGATAACGGCAATTTAAAAGACATTAACCCGAAAGCAGCCGTGATTATGATCGGCACCAACAATTCAGGATCCAACTCATCTCAGGAAATAGCTGAGGGCGTGCAGAAAATCGTCGAGCAAATCCGCAACAAATCACCCAAGACGAAAATCCTGTTACTCGCCGTATTCCCTCGTGGAGCTAACAAAGACGATGGCCGCCGCAAGGTCAATCAGGGTGCCAATACGATTTTCTCTAAGCTAGATGACGGCAAACATATCCATTATCTGGATATTGGCGAAGCTTTTCTGGAGGACGATCAGACCTTGCCTCGCAGCATCATGCCGGACCTGCTCCACCTAAGCCCTCAGGGCTATGAGATTTGGGCAAAATCAATAGAGACCAAGCTGGCGTCCCTGCTGAGCAAATAATTGTGGCCGACTCTCCAACCATCCGCGACCTCAACAACTTCCCATTAGCATGACAAATAGACGACAGTTATTACAACTGGGCATTTCAGGACTGGCGGTAACCGGCATGCGGGCTCTAGCTCCCATGTCGTTGTCGGCAGCAACCACAAGTGCGCTGCCGGCTTTTGGAAAAGCCAAAAATGTGATCGTCATGTTTACCTGGGGAGGCATGAGTCATATCGATACCTTTGATATGAAACCGGAAGCGGGGGCAGAAATACGTGGTTCATTTAGCCGTATTTCCACGTCGATCCCGGGAACTAAAGTGTGCGAACATTTGCCTAAGATGTCTCAGATGCTTCACGAACTGACGGTCGTTCGCAGTGTACACCATACCGCTGGCGATCATCGCAAAGCTGCCTACTGGAACATCACAGGCCATGCGCCGGTCGAAGTCGGTGGTGGCGTTGCAGCGCCGGTTCTGCCATCCCGAAAAGACTGGCCGAGCATTGGAGCTCAGGTTGCTATCGCAATGAAGGACGATCATCGCTATTCCAACAAGCCCTCGTTATCCAGAACTAGACCTGAAGATCTCGATGATTCTCCAATCGCGCCAGTTCTGGATTGGAGCAAACTCAAAAACCACCACTCGATCAGCTTGAGTACTGACGTCCTAACCCCGGGACATTATCAATGTGGAACATTTAATGCTCAAGACGGTTATTCTAACGATTCAACCGTCGAATTGATTGGGATGATCAGCCAGGTTAGTGCTCGAAAGTGCCCTATCACGCGTTCCGCCGATGGATTACGCATCGATTTTTCTAACGATGTGTCTGGCGACGGGACCGCTGGCGACTGGGGCTGTGACACACATGGTCGTGGGGGCAATCTATGGCTCATCGGTGATGGAGGTCCTAATGAGCCTCGTGCTGGTTTTGGTTGCCACGCCAATAAATTTATCACCTTTAATGTCGAGGAAATTCGCAAGAAGCACTTTAACGGTACAAACCGTGAATTTGTGCTTCGGACTCGTTTTGGGGTTTGTGGAAATCCCGGCGTACACCCCACAGCAGCTGGTACAGGTGGTATCTGGGTCGATGGAAAACTTGCCTGTATCAGTAAACTTCTCGTTCGCGATGACCCTTCCATCCTGCTTGAAGCTCCCATCCATGAAGGAGCCCGCTTCGTAACCATGGCCCTGCTGAATGGAGACAGTTCCACGTTCTATGATGATCTGGTTTTTACTGAACCCACCCTTATCGAAGTCGAAGGAAAGCTTCCAGCTTTACCCCAAGCGAAGGAAGAGACTGAACTGGAAGAACAGGAAGTTAACGAATCTCTTGCTGCTAATTTACCGCGTTGCATCAGCCTTCCGTACCCTCTGGCAGACCGAGGGTTGCTCAATGGGCAATACGGGGGATTTCTGGGATTGGAGTACGACCCTGTTTTCGTGCATCCGGGTGAAGGAACCAAGTTCAAAGGAAAATCTCCTTTAGCCGGGACGATTAACCTGTCTCCTCAGGGGGTCACACGGCGACGAATCGCCACGCGTTCGCTCTTACTAAGCGACCTCAACAAGGATTTGAGATGGGAGGGCCAGGAATCCGGTCCCGCCCTTACCGAAGCATCACAGGAATTAGCATTCAACATGATGCTATCACCCGAAGTACAAGGGGCCTTTGAACTGGGGCGCGAACCTAAATCCGTACGGAGTTTATACGGGGAGCATGTTGCAGGCAAAAGTATCATGCTAGCACGCCGTTTAACGGATGCTGGTGTTCCACTGGTATTTGTTAATGCGGGGGTTGGCGACCTCAACGGTGCTTCAGGTGACAATTGGGATACCCATGGAAACAACTTTAATCGCCTTAAAGATGACCTGCTCCCTCCCTGGGATCATGCAGCACACGCCTTAATGACCGATCTCATTGAGAGTGGACGAATCGAAGATACACTTGTTGTGTTCCTAACTGAGTTTGGGCGAACCCCCCGGATCAATGCAGGGGCAGGTCGGGATCACTTCCCTAGTTGCTACACAGTCGCGTTTGCAGGGGCTGGGGTCCAAAGAGGACGAGCTTACGGGAAGTCAGACTCTACCGCGTCTGAGCCGGCAGAGTTAGGGTGCTCACCAGCCGATATCCACGCCACAATATTTCATGCCTTAGGAATCCCGGCAGGTTTTCAGATTCACGATGCTGAAGACCGCCCGCTGATCATGTGTGATGGCACCCCGCTAAATATCTTTGCTTAGTTCTTGGGCCCTGCATTCTTCTCATGAACAAGCAAATGCCCAAAAACAAACTTGGTGAGCCTCGCAGTCCTGAGCTTCGGTCTAGAACAGTTCAGAAATTACCGAACCGGAATTCAATCGGAGGGGTCGATCAAATCGATCCCGAATCTCACTGGCAGGATCAATTCCGAGAACCGAATAGACGGTTGCACCGAAATCTTCCGGTGAAAACGGCTTCTTAACCGGATAACCACCATGAGGGTCCGATTCACCAATTACCCGACCGCCCTGTACACCGCCTCCGGCAAACAAGGCGCTAAAGCAGGGGCCCCAATGATCACGTCCGGCTTTATCGTTTATTTTGGGGGTTCTACCAAACTCACCGATAAGCACGACAAAGGTATCTTCCAGCATTCCGCGTTCCTCCAAATCCTGAAGCAGCGCCGCTAGCCCTTTGTCAACTGGAGGAAGCAGGCGGTCTTTAAGCGTCGGGAAGATATTGTTGTGATTATCCCAATTTTGAGCGTTCCCAATATTAACCTGAACAACGGGCACACCCACCTCTACAAGTCTGCGGGCTAATAACAGGGATTGACCGGTCGTATGGCGCCCATAACGTTCCCGAACCTCGCTGGATTCCTGCTGCACCTGAAAAGCATTCGCGAGTTTTCGACTAGTCAGAATATTATAAGCTTCTTCCTGCTCACTCTTCATACGGTTGCCTACCGCCGACCGTTCGAGTCGGAGCTGCTGCTTATTGAGGTCCGTCAAAAGAGACTGCCTGTCAGTAACGCGTTGTATATCTAATCCGGCGGCAAGTGTCAGACTATCAACCTTAAAGTCGTCCTTATTCGGGTCAGCCGTAATCTGCCAGGGATCATGCTTGGCCCCCAACAAGCCCGCATATTGGCCCGGCCACAACAGTGGAGGTTGCTGCATGTAGGTTGGCAGGTTGACGCCATTTGGGATCCCGTCGTTTCGTGGATTAAAATAGTCATAAGCTCCGGAATAATTTGGCCAGTCGGTTCGGGACGCGATCTTATCAAAAAATGCTCCCGGCTGGAATTGCCCGGTCAGCACATGGTGAGTCGACATCAGGTGATTATTATCTTTATGAGTAAAGCTTCGAACCACAGAGAATTTATCGGCGATCTTCGTCAGCTCCGGCATGTGCTCACACATTAGATAGCCGGGAATCTTAGTTTGAATAGGATTAAACTGTCCTCGAATTTCTGCCGGCGCGTCGGGCTTCATATCCAGAGTATCATGATGACTCATTGCTCCAGTTGTCCAGACAAGAATCATCTTCTTGCCACTCTCCTGACGCTGGACTCCCGACTCAGAATCTGCTGCCGACGCGCGTTGTCGTAGCAGGGAAGGTAACCCCAGCCCAAGCGCCCCGGAATATCCCACCTGCAACACTTCGCGACGTGTCAAACCTTTTGTGTGCGTATGCATCTTACTTCTGCTCTGTGATTCCTAACATTGTCCTCTCTCTATTATATCGACAATCATCAATTGGTTCCTACGGTAATACCCTGAAAATAGTCTCCGGACGCGATATACTGGAAGAACAAAAACAACACTGATAGCAAGGCATATTTAAATAGGGTCAACGCCTCCATGAAACTTCTCGTTACAGTCTTTACCACCGCTATAGCACTGATTCTTTCCACAACGTCCGGGATCGCCCAAGACGAATGGGAGGGTAAAATCGACTCTCACTTGAGTGATGCCAAACTAGAATTACAACAGATTTTTGCGGGTGAGCGCTTTCCAAACATTGTTGTCACGCCTCAAGGAACCATTGTGACAACCTGGGGGACAAGTTCTCTCAAATCCCGTCGCAGTACGGATGGTGGTAAGACATGGAGTGATATCATTGAAATTCAGAAGCCTGGTTTTCAAAGTGGTGGCTTAACTGTCAATGACAAAACCGGACAGGTCATTGTGTTTACGGAAGAGCATCATCCCCCAGCAAAGATCAGTGTCTACGTTAGTAACGACGATGGTGCTGCGTTCCAACCTCTGGAGGCTCGTTTTGGCAAAGACAGTCTTGGCAATGGCCCGGACTTGCACATGAACGATAATGGAATCACGCTCCGTCATAGCAAGTATGCCGGCCGACTGATTCGTCCGTCCCGCTGCTATGCCGGCAAAAACGATCGAAGCCTATGGCCTAAACATTACACCAATGCTGTCTATAGTGACGACGGGGGAAAGACATGGGAAGTCAGCGAGCCATTCCCTGGATTTGGTTTTGGAGAAGCTTGTATTGTCGAGCTTTCAGACGGCACGCTTTATTACAATTCACGACGACATTGGGCACCCGAGGGAGAAAGCCCGCTTCGGCGGTGGAGTGCCACTAGTAAAGACGGCGGTAAGACATGGGATAACGTTCAGTTCGTTAAAGTCCTTCCTGACGGTCCTCAAAATACTAACTACGGTTGTATGGGTGGTCTAACCCGACTACCGGTTAAGGGCCACGACATTCTTATTTACAGTAATTGCGACAGTGACAATGGTCGCAATCGCGGGACGGTATGGGCGAGTTTCGATGGGGGGAAGACATGGCCCGTCAAACGTCGCGTATTTGACGGTGCATTTGCCTATTCGGCAATGACTGCAGGCCGTCCCGGCACGGTTACTGAAGGGAGCATTTACCTTAATTTCGAAGGGGGCCCAAAGGGTGGTTCAACTCTAGCAACGCTTAACCTTGCCTGGATTCTCGGCGGAGAAATGACCGGCGACGGTGAATTCCCTGAGTGGCTAAGACCAGCTACCAAATAGCCTCTATAGCAAAATGCGTTCTTGTTGAGCGGCTAGGAATATTTTGCATTTAGTCGTGGCATTAGTTCATTGGCAAAAAGTTCCATGCTACGCAGCCAGGCTGATTTGTCATCCCAGTCATAGCTCATCAGGCAGAGCGTTCCAAACTCGCCTGTTTCTTCGATCAGGGCGTCAAGTCGTTCTAAGGCGTAATCCACGTCTCCCGCGATGATCTGTTCTGTCATCAGGAAATCAAGATTACAATCTTCGTCACTCATTTCCAGATCACGCTTATAGATTTGGCGCCCAAGCCCTTTATCGAAGAGCCTGCCAATATATTCGAAATTCTTGCCTAACGAGTTCGATCGAGCCAGACGTTGAGCTTCTTCCTTATCATCTGCAAGGAAGATCGATTTAGCCACTCTGTATTTACTACGATCAGGTGTACGCCCAGCGGCAATGGCTGCTTCTTCATAGGTCCTGAAGTTGTCGGCAATTACATTGGCTGTCACCAGACAATGGCAAAAGGGGACATGCCCGTTGGCCCCTGCATATTTCATCGTGGAAGAATTCCTACTCATCCCCGGCATGAGAATTTCGGGCAGCGGATCCTGTAACGGACGCGGCACGAAGCCAATTAAGGTTTCATCATCAACGTTCTTCTCCAAATGAATCTGCCAAAACTCTCCGTCCAAATGGTAGGGGGGGTCATTTTGCCATAAATGCAGAATCATCTCCAGAGACTCGACCACCATCTTCGAGTTATTCCGCGGATCAACTCCGAACATTTCCAAATCGGCAGTCACACTGCCCGCACCAAAACACAGATTGAGGCGACCACCGGACATATGATCTAGCTGTGCCAGACGCCCCGCAACTTGAGCTGGGTGATGTTGCTGCAGGCACACGGGAGCACATCCAAAGCGAATGCTTGATGTCTCAGCCAGTGCCCGGGCAATCAGCAACTCCGGCATCACGACATTTTCATATTTCATCGTGTGATGCTCTCCGACCCAGAATTCCTTAAACCCAAGTCGCTCCGCAATGAGGATCAGCTCAAGATCTTCTTCGTAGGACTTCGCCAGCGGCTTGGTGGGTGGGTGAAATGGCATGATAAACATACCGTAATCGAACTTTGGCATAGTATTGCAAACCTATGAATATTCTTTATTTAGCTTCTACCGATTTAGGTCCAAAGGATTTTAGATCCGGGGCCGGGCCTTTAACTCCCTCTTGTGGGATCGGAATGTTGGCCGTCCACAAAATCCCGTTAAGGACAAAAGTACGCAGATCATCATGGGCCCAGTTCTTATAATAGTGAGGCATTACAATTCCAAATCCACGTCCCTTATCCGCGCGTTGAACACACCAGGCAACGGCTTCTCTTTTAGGGGATTCGGGTGGCTGTAAAGACGTGGCAAGGATCGTAACATTGGGCGCGGGCTTGTTATTATGAGGGCCAAAGTAGTTGTTACCGTATGGCTCATCACGTATCACAAATTCCTTCCAACCCCGCAGGATGGGATGCTTTGTTTTACCCGGCGTAATTTTCGCTTTATCAAACACCCGAGCATACGACACGTGGTGGATACTACCGGGATTCGCAAAATAGCCACCCATCCAGCCCAGTAAAGGATGCTCTCCCGTCGCACTAACGTCTTCTTTTTTGAGTCCCGTAGCGTAATGAATACATACAATCCCACACCCCCGATTCATCATCCTGTGCAAATCAGCGAGATTACGAGCCGCACTCTCAAAACGGTTAGGAGGAAAGGTATCACCTAGAAAAACGATGGTTCCGGCTTTATCCTGCTGTTTTCTGGAAGGCCATTCATCAACCACTTCTGCCGTATGCCCCGGCGGTTCCTGGAGATTTTCAATGCTGTGCGCAAGCAGCCGGGCTCCGGCGATAGGCTCATGGGAACCTGGCCCGTGACTGTCCGGCCCCACCACAATCAGGACATGGTTAGCAACACAAACGTTACCTAACAACCAAACAAGTAGCATTGCCAGCGGAAAAGTCGGTTTCATAGACACTCTCGGATTCTCATTGCTTATTCGTTGAGTTAACAGCAATTCTAAAACACGAGCAGCGGTCAAGCCAATTAAAAGTCCGGAGAAAATAAAGCCGAAACACCTACCCGATCAATTGAGAAATGGGTGAGCCATCGACAATCAAAGATTCAACTTCCTTCGGAATACCTGTCTGCACCCTCAGCTCACCTACATCAAACAAATAATGCATAATGGTTGCCAGCACGTTGGAACTGGAAATCGGATCTGATGCAGGCTCTCCGCCCTGTTTGTCGGACTGACCAATCACCTGACCCATTGGAAGCCCACCACCTACAAACACAATCGGGCACAGGTTACCCCAATGATCGCGCCCTCCGTTCTTATTAATCCGAGGTGTGCGCCCAAATTCCCCCGTAATAACGAGCAGGATTTTATCCTGTAAACCTCGTTGATATACATCTTCAATGAACGTCGATACGGCGCGGTCCACCGCAGGTGTCAGAGTATTCAGCCCGTCTACCATAGTGAATTCTTTTCCACCACCGTGCATATCCCAGCCACCACAGCAGACCGTAACAAAACCACAGCCGGCTTCGCAGAGCCGACGAGCCATCAACATTTGTTTACCCAATGCAATCGGAGTAAATTGCTTGGCGTATTCATTTCGAGCCATCACATCCGGCTTAGAAGCAAAAGCGGCTGTGTCATAACGTGCAATCAGATCCGGATCTTCCTGCTGTAGGTCAAATGCTTGTGAGACCCCCTTGATCAATACATCGAAGGCCTGTTGCTGAAACTTATCAGCACTCTTCAGCAGTCCTCCCTTATCCGTCCGGCGTTTAAGACGATCAAGTTCGCTCAGTAAACCACGACGATCGTCAAGGCGAGTCGGATCTAAAGAGAGTTTCATGTTATCAACAAGTTCCCCACCACCGCCAAGATTAAAGGGCTTATAACTAACGGGCAATGTACCTGTTTGTGAAACGCGATCGACCGATGCATAGACTCCCTTATAGTCCTCACCAACACCTTCTGCTGTAACGACCATATTTCGGGGCATACCGGTTGACGGATTCGTCAGTCCTCCGGCTCGCGTGTAAACCGATCCCATCTGTGCACCGGTGGAATTACCACCAGCCATCACGTGATAGGCAGCCGGACCATGACTGGAAATACCATGACGATAAGAACGTACCACGGTCATCCGGTGTGCATGCTGCGCAATCTGAGGAAACTGAGCGCCAAAAAACACGCCCGGAAGTGACGTGGGTATTTGTCCAAAAATGGAGCGGATTTCCGACGGAGCTTCCATTTTCGGATCGAAAGTTTCAAACTGCGTCGGCCCGCCCTGAAGATTCAGAACGACCACGCTCCTGTCTTTGACGAATTCTGACTGGCTGGCCATGGCTTTGGTTGCCATCAAACTTGAAAGCGACAAGCCGGCAATTCCAGCCGTTCCCACCTGCATAAGGCCTCGACGATTCAATCTGGTTTGAGAAGTGATATTCAACATCTGCTCGTTCTTCGGATAGACGCAATCCCAGTTTTTACCGATAATACTCTTATACATATATTATCACCAAAACAGCACTAAACTCTATAACAATTGTGATGCCAAATAATCGTAAGTCACGCCGTCACTTCCTTCAGGCTGCAGGGGTCTCGCTCGCGTTGCCTATGCTGGAGTCCATCCAAACCAAAGCGAAGGAAGTAAAACTTCCCATCGCACAGCGTCTCATATGTGTTGGCACCTATCTGGGCTTTCACCAAGAGTCTTTTTTTCCGGTAAAAAGCGGCGTTGATTACGAAGCGAGTAAATTACTCGAACCCATTAATCACCTCCGGAATGACTTTACCGTTTTTTCAGGGCTCGACCATCGAGCGGGCAATGGCCATGGAAACTGGAGCACCTTTCTGGCAGGACAAAAAAATAGTCAAATCACTTTGGACCAAATTGCCGCGCCTCAAATCTGCAGGGACTCTCGGTTTGAATCGCTACAAATCAGTGCCGGCAAAGTCAGTCGACCCATGAACTTTACGAAGACTGGGATTGCTTTACCCATGATCGAACGTCCCAGCGTGCTATATAAAAAGTTGTTTTCATCACCAGATGACCGGCAGCGTCTCGACTACCTGCTGGACTCCGGGCAAAGTGCTCTCGATAGTGTCAAAGAACAGGCCCAGCGGCTAAAACGCCGTGTCAGCAAACAGGACCAGCAGAAGCTTGAAGAGTATTTCAGTGCCCTCCGCGATGTCGAACAACGTGTGAGCCGACAACGAGAGAATCTCGCATCTCCTGTGGCCAGAGTGGACTACGAATTGCCTGAGTATGACCCCATTGCGCCGACCCTGATGCTTGAATGTGAAAACGTCATGTATGACCTCATCGCATTAGCTCTGCAAACAGATTCCTCTCGTGTAATCACGATGAACATTGGTGGTTTAGGCCAGGTCTTTACATTGGACGGACGGACTCTGCGTGCCGGCTATCATGCACTCAGCCACCACGGGAACGATGAGGATAAAATCAGAGATCTGGTCCGCGTTGAGCTAGAACACATTCGCTCTTTCTCTAAGTTCTTAGAACAGTTACAGCAAAAGACAGATGCGAACAACCGACCGTTACTGGATTCCACACTAGTGCTGCTGGGAACCGGAATGGGGGATTCAAGTCGCCACTCAAATCGCAATCTACCAACGCTGGTTGCGGGTGGAGGGCTCAACCACGGTCAGCATCTGGCCTTTGACCCCAAAGACGATTCGGCTTTACTGGGTGACCTCTATATCACCATGCTGCAACAACTAGGTATCGAGGAAACCACGTTTTCAAATGCCAGCAACAACTTAAATCACCATTTGCTGTAGGCCTGACTAACCACAGGTTCGATTCACGTCATGCGTCACTTTCCATTCACCATTTTACTGTTCGCCATCTGTTCATTCATGGACTCTGCATTGGTGGCTGTCGATTCACCCACCGTGAAGATTCCGCGACCGTTCTTTCATGCCTATTGTCTGGATTGCCATACTGGCCCCGATGCTGCAAATGGAATTGCTTTAGACGACATTGATGTTTTGGCAACACAATCCAGATTGGATCTCCAGGACTCCGAACGCCTGCAGCGCGCGTTAAAAGTTATCCTTAGTGGCAAAATGCCCCCCAAAGGTGCCGAGCAGCCTAAGATCGATCAACGCCAAAACGCCGGCAAACAACTTCATACCGCTTTAATTCAAAAAACAGGCTTCGGAGGTACCTTGTTGCGGCGTCTTAGTCGTAGTGAGTACATTTCATCGATCCGCTCTCTTTTTGACTTCGACTATCAATTGCCGAATAGTTTTCCTGAAGATCGTGTGGAACATGGGTTTGACAATTCTGCGGAGGGATTGGTGGTATCCGCGCCCCTGATGGAAGCCTACTTCAACAGTGCCATTGAAATCGCTGACCGAATCATCCCGCCGCTGGAGAAACCACCGGTCAGAACCGTCACCAAATTGACGGCCAAAGATCTGGTCATCAGCTACTCTTCGGGCGCAGTCATTGATGGCACGATGCGATTGGCTTTCGACTGGAACGTTCTATTCCGAAGTACCACCTGGCCAGAAAAGTGGGAAGCTCGTCAGGCAGGTACTTATCGAATCCAAGTAAACGCTTCGCAGCTACTATCTCAAAACAAAGCGTACGGCTCTTTCCCTGGTTCAATGAACCTGGAAGTCAGAGCTCGTAGTCTAAACGGGAAAGATAGTGAACCAGTTCTCAACCAGCGATTGCTAAAAACATTCGAAGTCACCAAGGAATCCCCACAGACATTCGAACTTATCGCCGAACTCTATCCTCAAGAGACACCTGTTTTCTACTTCGCCAACGGACCAGTTTCCGGAGACAAAAAAGCGTTAGAAGCACTAACCATCCGAATGTTCAAAGCCGATCCCCGGCTTTATGCCGGCTGGAAGAATTCCCCTCAAACTAATGGCGGGCGAGGAGGGCTGGGCTGGTCGCGTGTTAAGGCAATTCGGGACAGTGATACATTAGACCTTGCAACCGTCGATACGTCTGATGTTGCGATGGCGAAACTCGCAAAAACGCTATCCAACAACCCCGGAAATTACGGCGAAACCATGGTGTTCCAGTTCTATGAAGAAGGTCCGGCTTTAGAGTTGCACGGCGTAACCATTGAGGGGCCTCTAACAATCATTCAAACTCCCGAACAAATTACACAACAGAAACGAACGAAAGCTTTTCTTGGTGCGCTCGCAGAGCCGAATGCGATTAACAACCCCAGCTTAAAGGACGATCTGGAAGAATTCTTTCGACGGTATTTATCCCAACTGTTCCGCCGCCCAGCAACAGAGCAGGACGTCTTGTACTTCAAAAGCCTAACCGCTAACGAAATCGAAAAAAGCGGTAGTATACTCAAGGGTATACATTTGGCGATTCGGACATCCCTCATGTCCCCCCAATTCCTGTACCGCGGACATCAGCCGGGCGTATTGGATCATTATGATCTGGCGACACGTTTGGCATTCTTCCTAACGAATGCTCCCCCGGACGCGGAATTGCGCCGCTTAGCGAAGGAAGCCAAACTAAAACAGCCCGGGATATTGACCGCCCAGGCTAAGCGACTGCTAACCAGCGTTAACGCCGATTCATTCGTCTCGCTATTTGTTCGCCAATGGTTAGGCATTGAGCACCTGACGGACATCATGCCGGACGCACGACTTATCAAGGACTTTAACGATTCGGATCATAAAGCAATGGTGACAGAATCCGAACGATTCTTCCAGCACATCCTCGACAAGAACCTGTCTGTAGAAACATTTATCTCTGCGGATTTCACCTTTGCCAACGAGCGACTGGCAAATAGGTTTTATGGTATGACCGGCGTAAAAGGGAACTTCAAAAAGATCCAACTGCCGGATAATTCACCTTATGGTGGAGTGCTCGGGCAAGCAAGTGTTATGATGGCCACGGCTAATGGCGTTGACACCTCCCCTGTCACGCGTGGCATTTGGGTATTAGAGAACATTCTTGGTGACGCTCCCCCGGACCCTCCTGACGATGTACCGGCAATTACTCCCGATACAAGCAATGCAAAAACCATTCGGGAAGTACTTACAGCCCATCGATCCGACGCAGCATGTGCCTCATGCCATCGCAGTATCGATCCCATTGGTTTTGTACTCGAAAACTTCGATCCGGTTGGACGTTACCGGACGCACTATTCCGTACTCACCGAAGACAAAGAAGGGAAACCGTTCGTTGCTGAGGGGCCCTTAATCGATCCAACCGGCACGTACAAGGACGGAACCAGATTTACAAACACCCATGACCTTAAACGTTATGTCCTGAGTAACATCGACATGTTCTCACTCTGTCTCGCCCGGAAACTCACCGAATACGCGACTGGTCGCCAGCCAACCTATGCTGAAATCACAGAACTACATTTGCTGGTTGAAGAAAACCGCCAAGCTGGGAACGGATTTCAAAACCTGCTTCTTGGTATCGTAAATTCCCGTGCTTTTAGAACAAAATAGTTTCACCTCGTCATGGCCAGCGAGTTCACTGTCCGGTAGGAGAGCCCGACGCTTTCTCCTATAATTACGGAACAACAACTTTATTCACCGGATATTTAACGATGCGATACATACTAATACTGGCTTTGGTTTATTTTTCCACATCGGTCCAGGCTGACGATCTCCTGGAGTCTTCGCTCGAGCGCGCGAAAGCTAATCGTGCTGAATTGGAAACCGCTCTTAAGAAAGTCCCCAAGCCACAGCGCGATGGCATGGAATTCCTGATTCGCTACATGCCGAGCCGAGACCTGACCACCCTAAAGGCCGATTTCCTCTTAAAGAATGTTGACCTCGCATACCATGCTTGGGAGGCCAGTCCATGGCATAAGCAAATCCCCAAGGACGTCTTTCTAAACGACGTTCTGCCGTACGCAAGTATCAGCGAAACCAGAGAAGACTGGCGTTCCGATTTCTTCAAGCGATTTGCGGATTTAGTCAAAGATGCCAAGACGCCTGGTGAAGCAGCTGCCATCCTTAATAACAACGTCTTTAAAGAATTAAATGTTAAATACTCCACCAAGCGTAAGCGAGCAGATCAAAGCCCAAGCGAATCCATTGAGCAGGGTCTGGCATCCTGCTCAGGATTAAGTGTCGTTTTAATCGACGCCTGTAGAGCAGTGGGGGTACCGGCACGCTTTGTGGGCACACCGCTCTGGTCCAATCGTTCCGGAAACCACAGTTGGGTTGAGGTCTATGATAGCGGCTGGCACTTTACAGGCGCTTGTGAAGCGACCGGTTCAGACTTAAACAAGGGCTGGTTCGCCGGCCGGGCCGCAACGGCCGTGAGAGACAATCCAATCCATGCAATTTACGCAACATCATACAAGAAGACCCCCATCCACTTTCCGATGGTCTGGGACTGGGAAGCTCGCTATGTCTACGCGGTAAATGTCACCGATCGCTACACTCGACTCAAGGAAGAACTTGATGA
>PAAT01000072.1 GCA_002698965.1 Rhodopirellula sp.
GTTCAGATCGCATATTACCAATTGCTAAAAGTGATTGAGTTGCCGCCCAATTAAAAACAATCGGTGAATTATCATTTTTAAATCCTAAAATATTTGTTGAAAAGCGCTGCCATGCAGGTCCTTGACACAAAATATGAGTCGCTCCTTTCATAGCTAACTTAACCCAAAAATATTCAAATCGTGATCTTTTTACGTTATCAATTAATGCTCCCCCACGAGGGAATATCAATATAGGTATTCGTCTAAATCTAGCCATCCACGCCATTAATCCCTTTTCAAGAACGCTCAAACCAAGTGAAGTAAACAATATAATAGCATCTGGACGAGTCGACAAAAGCTTAGTTAAATAACGATAAAATTTGAAAAATGAAAGAAAAGCACGAATGATAAAATTGGGAGCTGGATTTGAAATTTGCGTGCTGTCGATCAAAATTAGGTCAAAATGATCTTTTATGGCAGATTCTTTTAATGTTCGACATGCCGTTACAACTCCACCAAAAACTTTAGAATTATCCTTAGGAAATGCCCCAACTATAAGTAACTTTTTCAATTAATAGATTAAATAATAATTTCTAATATAATTGATTCAATTTCTGTTCCACCATTAATACGATTTAATATTTCATAATTTATACCGTTCCATTTAAAAATGGTGGACTTTTCAACATCGCGATTATCAACCACAATAAGCATTCCATCATCGTGTAATGCTTTGGCTAGATTAGAACATGCTAAGCTTATTTGAGAAACTGTAAAGTAAGCTAAATTTAATATATTTGCGGCAATAACAATATCAACCTTATCTCTATTCCAAGCAGTGAAAATATCGTATTCTGTAAAAACTATTTTATTACTATTAAGCTTTACTAAGTCAGGATCAATTAACTGCGTGCTTTCTAATTCAATATGATTGGGAATTTTTTTTAGCAAATATTTTTTAATTATTCCGCACTTTAAATCGTTTACATAGAAAATAAAAAAGTCGTTTGTAACCAATATTAGATTATTATTTTTATCAAAAAAGAATACCCATTTGCCTATTATTTTATAAAATAGAGAAATATTTAAATCAGTTGCAAAGTATCTTTTATATTTTAACTGTGATTGTATATCTAATGTGGTGGTACCGATAGAAGCGCCAACTTCTAATATTACAGAATCATCAATATTAACTAATCTTTCTGATAGTTTAATAATAGTTTTGAGAAATCTATTAGAAGTAGTTGTCTTAAAAACACCAGAAAATTTTAAATTTGAAACAGCCCTGATATAATGTAACCGATTGCATCCTTCATCTAATATCTTACTAGGATTATATACGCATGGGAAATTGTTGGTCGGTATATATTTAAAAAAATCCTTATTTAATTTAATTGGAAATATCATTTTTGATATATTCACTTACAGGCCAGTAAAAGAAAGTTGAAAACACGAAATTCAGATCTAATAAAAAATATATTATTAAATATTTTGGATAGTCTTTTAATTCTTTTCTTATAATAATTTTAAATAATAATATTCCTAAATAAGACAGTAATATTAATGAACTTTTTAATAATAAAGAAAGAATAATTATAATTGATAATGCTATCGCAGTAATTTGCCTAAATAATAAATTTCTAACGTGCTTATTAAGCAAATTATATTTAATTAGTAATGATGGGAACAAGTAATTTCCTCTTAGTAAATCTTTTATAAACCTCCTATTATCCATGTAGTCTATAGTGTGATGCACTATACATGGATTTTTATATTTAATTAAGTAGTAACCCATATTTGCCATCCTTAAACTAAAATCAAGATCTTGACTCCTCTTAAAGCATGATCTCATTCCTCCATTCAAATCCCATAATTTTTTAGCGATGATAAAAAATCCACCCATTTGATAATCATATTCATCTTTATTTAAATTATACCTTAATTTTTTGCTTACACACTGATTGGCCACATAATTAAAATCATAAAAATCTGATGCCATATATACTTCGTCATTGAATTGGTTTCTTTTCAATATATCAAGTGTACTATCAACAATTATTTCCATATCTCCATCTATAAAAAATAAGATATCTCCTTTACTATTATTAGCACCAATATTTCTTGCTATGGCAGCATTCGGTTTTCCCCAAACTTTAAATTTTTTTACATTATTATAATTATTAACTATATTAATTGTTGAATCTTGAGAATTACTATCAACGTAGATAACTTCATAAAAATCGAAATTAGCAGCATCAATTAATTTATATATACTCGATAAAGTCTTATCGATAGTTCCTTCAACGTTCTTACCTATGATAATAAAGCTTATTATCATTATTCTAAAATACTTCTATATGGGGAGCAACCCGAGTCACTAATATAAATTTTATAACAATAATTAGTTATTAATAAAAAATGGAGCCCATAAAATATAAAATAATATTTTTTCTCCATTAATAACTTTGTAACAAAAAATAAAGAAGGAATAAGAAAAATATAATAATAATTGAAGAAGCGGTGTAAAATCAAATCTTGGCCACTAAAAACCCAAAATATTTGTCCTAATAAAGCTATCAATAAATAATTAATAATAATTTTATTTTTATAATTATGCCTTGCATATAGTAATAATATAAAATAAGTGAAATTTACCACTAAGGATAATCCGTAACCGCTTTCTGATATTCCATTATCTCTTGTTAGATAACTAGCATAACTTCCTGGCATAAAATCTAAAATGGGAATTAGAAGATCTAAAAATTGTGTTACATTTAATATAAATGCACTAATGTATAATAATATTAACTTATAATTATTAATATATACTTTCCCTAAAAACACTAAAGGGAAACTTGCTAATAAAATACTATAATGAAATAAAGACCCAAGTAATATTGCAATAATAGCTTTTTTATTCTGCCCATATATTCTGTAATGTACTGCTAGTAAAAAAAGATTTAGCGCTGGAGCTTGTCTAACAGCGTTAGAGGATATAAAAAAAAACCCTAATACAATATAGAAATATAAATATGCGTTGCTAAATTTTGATGTCTTTAAATAAAAAAATAAAGTTAAGTAATTTGCCACAGCAATTGTTAAATTAAACCACAAATAATTATCTGTATATCTGCTAAGAACGGATTCACATATAAGAGGAATTATCTCCGTTCTTTTATTAATATCTTCTAAAAAATATAGTAAATTATAATAGCTGTAAGCTTTATCTTGATACATAATCACATAATTAATTGTATCCTGACCTACTTGAAAATGGCGGAAACCCACAATAATTGTTAATAATACGAGATTAGCAAATAAGACAAAATTCACTATTTTATTATTTTTTTGAGCAAATAAAAGTGATATCGCTAACGGGAATAAATAAATTAAGTAAGTCAAAATTTTAATTTTTGAATAAATTTAGAAAATGTTCTTACCCCGTAGCGTATTAATAATCTCTTCAGCCTATAAAAAAAGGGTCTTTTTATAATTTCATTATTACAAAGAAAATATTTTGAATCTGATATATATATTATATTGTAATAACTTAAATTAGCTATTTTGCCATTTTCTATTCTCTCTAGTCCTTTATGATTAGTTTCTTTAGTAACGCTCTTTATATGACTATAATCATGGTTTTGGTGAACAGTTATTAATTCAGTTCCATCTATAACTGGAATACCCCTTTTGCCGAAATTGTATAATAACCAATTATCCCACCAACCTCTCCCAATTGCAAAATTTGGCATTTTTGGCATTGAATTTTTGGTGAATAAAAAATAATCCACACCAGTCTCTTGATGCAACAAACCTTCACTTTTTGCTTTTTTAATAAGATTATTATCCCAATTTGATTCAAATTTAACTAATTCCTTAAAATCTAAATCCCACCTTCTACCGGCTATTAAATAACTGGATATTCCTATATTCAAAATTCGATTGAATTCGGGGAATATAATTATATCCGAATTAATAAAACATAAATGATTATTACTTGATAATTCATATGCCTTAGTCCAGATATAACTTAATAACGGAGTTCCATAGTTATTAGTTTTATTGTCATCTACAATAATAACATTCTCTTGATTAAACTTTAATTTTCCTTTTTCACTATCATCAATAAATAATATTATTTCGCAATTAGGAACACTCTCTATCCAACTTAATATTGCATTCGTTTGAATTGTTTCATAAAGCCCTTCAAATTTTTTTGGTATACTAAAGAACGTAACCATCTTATTTATAATGAATATATTCTATGTTTTTTGCTAGTTTACTTTTATCAATCAATCTCCAAGGATCTATAAGCTTTATTTTACGTTTTGTTTTATTTAAAATATTTTTGAAATTCCCTATAGGATTTAGCAAAACAATTAAATTAGCATCTTTTATTGCTAAATCTAATTTTTCAAAATAATTAATTTTATTACCAAAAATTATTTTGGTATTCGATATTGCCTTAGAATCAAACACATTAATTTTATTTTTTAGTTTAATTAGACTCGCTAATAGCTTTATTGATGGGGACTCATCAACCACATTAGTATTTGGCTTAAAACTAAGTCCTAATATTGAAATAGTGCTAAACTTATTAACGTTTTTTATTACAACATTATATAAAAGTTTATCCTGCCTATTATTAATTTTTACTATAGTGTCAGTGTAAGTTGTATCTTTGATATATTTTTTATTTAAATACTCATAAGCTTTAATATCTCTAGGAAAGCAAGTCCCCCCAAAACTTAATCCTCCTTTCATAAAATACCGAGATATTCGATAATCCATTCCCAATGAGTTAGTAATTGTGTCAATATTAGCCCCATCTAGCTTATTAACTATATTATATAAATTATTTGCAAACGTAATTTTACTCGTTAAATAAACATTAAATGCAACCTTAGTTATTTCAGCATTTAATATGTTCATTTCTAAAATTTCAGGGCTATTATCTGTCCATTTGTTATATATTTTTCTTATTTTTTTTGATGCTTTTTCATTACTGCAACCCATTATTATCATTCCAGGATTCAAAAAATCATTAAACACACTCCCTAACGCTACCAATTCCGGACAATAACTTATAGAATAATGCTCGTGTTTTTTTAAATTAAAATTATTCTCAATATATGGTATAAAAATTTTATCAATTGAGTTAGGCATAACAGTTGATGATATGACTATATGATGTATCTGTTTTTTATCTACAATCGTTTTCGATATATCTTTCAAGCAACTCTTTACATATTTATTACTAAATTTTCCGTAAGTATCACTCGGAGTGCCAACTATAATAATAGTTATATTACTATTCCTAACAGCAAATCCAATATCTTCTGTAAAAATAATATTCTTAAAATTCTCTTTTAATGCTTTTTGAACTTTAGGCTCATCAACGGTAACTTTTCCATTTCCCAAAGAATTAATTACTTTTAAATTATTATCTACCCCTATGACTTTAAATTTTTTATGAATTAATGAAATTGCTAGGCACTGTCCTAATTTTCCAAGCCCTATAACTGATACATCTGCTTTCATTTATAGTATTAATATTTCTCTTGATACCATTCCACAGTTTTTCTTAATCCAGATTCTATATCAACGATTGGCTTCCATTTAAGTAGACTTATCATTTTTTCAGGATTTAACCCTTTAATTTTCGCTCCCGTAGGCTTACTTATGTCAAAATTGATATTACTATAGTCAAATATTTTGGATAAAATATTAACTATCTCCATAATTGAATTTGTTTTTCCACTACAAATATTTATGACATCGAATTCATTTATCGTTTCAATAGTTTTAAATATGCCGGTTACAGCATCATCTATGTAAAGGAACTCCCTTTTTGCTGAACCGTCTCCCCATACATTAACTGGATTATTCAACTTTTTGGCTTCTCTAAATTTCCTAATCAAGTCTGCTATCACATGTGCGCTTTGTTCATCAAAGTTGTCATGAGGCCCATACAGATTATTTAATATTACATGTGATCCAGAAATATTATATTCCTTAAAAAGACAACTTTGACCAAGCATCAATAATTTCTTTGTAAAACCATATGTAAGTACACTTTCAGACATTTTACCGTTCCATATATCAGCCTCCATCATGTTTTCCTTATTTCCTGGATACATACAAGATGAGCCTATTCCAATAAACATTCTTGGAGGTTTGTTAATGCATTGTTCAATAATATTGCTATGAATTTTAATATTATCTAAGAACACTTTTGTTTGTTCTGTGCTTATAAAGCCTAGCCCTCCCTGAACTGCCGCGCAGTGAATTATTAAATCATAATTATTTTTAAATAACTTATAGACCTCATTGTTATCTTTTAAATCACAATCTAAAGTCGAAACTGCATCGAATTTAAGGTCATTATTTTTTAAATAATTTGATATAGTGTAACCTAGAAATTTAGACCCACCAGTCACTAAAATGTTTTTATAATCCTTTGTTTTTAAAAAACTCATCAAATGTTTTTATAATATATTTAACTCTTGAGCTATCTGTGTCTTGATTTAAACCAATAAAAAAACCTGTTTTATGAACTATCTTTGAATTGGTTAATCTACCTCTTATAGTTATATATTTCTTATATCTCTTCATGAACGGTTGCTCTGCTAAATTTGATCCAGCAATTGGCCTATGATCAATTTTGTTTAAGCTGAGATGTTCCAATATTTCATTTTTAGTAAAATATTTGTTCTTCTTTACTAATATTGGAAATGCAAATGGGCTTAAGTACTCATTTTTATTTTCTGGAAAGAGAGTAAGATATTTATCATATTTAATTAGCTTGTTAAATATCTTAAAGTAAGACACTCGTCTTTTTTTAATAAAATTATCTAATTTTTTAATTTGATGTATGCCAAATGCAGCACTGATTTCTGTAGGTCTCAAATTTAATCCTAATTCAGGAAATAAAAATGTAGGGTGTATATCTGGGTTTTCAGAAATAATTTTTTTCTTATTTTTTTCGCTTATTTCTCTGATCCATCCATGTGCTCTAAACATTCTATGTATATCAGCAAGTTTTTCATTATTAACTGAAATCATTCCACCTTCTATTGTTATGATATGATGTGCAAACATATAACTAAACACAGAAACATCACCAGTGGTTCCTACTTTTTTACCTTTGAATTTTGCTCCATGCGCTTCACAACAATCTTCTATTACAATGATATTATGCTTCTTAGCTTCCTTATTAATTTTATCCATATTACAACTATGACCCATCAAGTGAACAGGTAAAAAAGCTAAAGTGTTTTTAGTTATGTGCTTTTCAAAACTATTTACACAAAGATTGTTTAAATCAATATCCACTAATACTGGCTTCAGGCCAACGATTATTGCCGGGAATAAACTCGTGCTCCATGTTACAGCAGGAATCAATATTTCATTTTTATTCTTGGTTGCTTTGTGAAACTTTAACCACATCATCGCAAGTAAAATCCCAGAAGTACCACTATTTACAAAAACAGAATGTTTTCTCCCTAACCAGTTTGACCAAGCTTTTTCAAACTTTAAGCACTTTTCCCCCATCACTACAAAGGTACTAATAAGTGATTCTATTCCTTCTAAAATCTCTTTTTCATCGATAGGCAATTCCTGTAATCTTATTGGATCACCACTCCTATAAGATTTACTTGGCAAATTGGCTTTTATTATTTTTTTTAAATCATTTTTATGATTTTTGTTCATATTATATTTCCAAATGCAGATGAGTATTGAAAATGCCTTAAACCTTCAACAACTTCCTTTATTCCCTGGTCTATCCCTACCTTAGCTTTATAACCAGTATCTTCTAATTTGCTATAGTTGACTTCATAATCTCTCTGATCTGGATCAGGTATACCCTTATCGGCATAATATATTTGAAAATCTAGATGCTCCTGAAATTTAAGGATTATTTCTTCCTTGGTGAAATTCCCTTCAGCAGAGCCTACGTTGTATGCTTCTCCTTTAACATTATCAAAATTATCGATCATATGTATATATGACTCAACAATATCCATTATATGAATAAAAGTTCTTCTAAAATGCTTATCGTATACTACTAGATATTTATTTTGAATAGCCTGCAGAATAAAATCATTTATCAATAAGTCTAATCGTAACCTTGGAGACAAGCCGTAAGCAGTGGCGAATCTGAAAGCCACGGAATTTTCTCTTTCAAGAGATAACTTTTCTCCAACATATTTGGTCACACCATATACTGATAAAGGATTTGGGGTCATTGACTCCAAACACATTTCTTCAACTTTTCCATATACACTACCTGTTGAAGCAAATAACAATATTTGGCTATTATCCAGATTTTGCACTATATTTCTTGTCCCATCGACATTTACTTCATTAGCAAGTTTTTCATCTTTTTTACAAGCAGGGGCCCCAACAATTGAAGCCAAATGTACAACAATATCCTTATCTTTAAGATTATCCTGTAATAATTTTTCATTTCGGATATCTCCATATACAAAATCAAATTTGTCGTCGAAAAAATGTGGTATTAATGAATTTTGTTTATACATCAAATTATCCAATACGGTCACATCATAATTTCGTTTTAACAGCTCAGGTATAAGTCGCGTCCCAATATACCCGGCTCCGCCAGTTACTAATATTTTCATTTATTTTGTTTTTCTAAAGAAAGTAAACTTCTAATTAAGTGAATTTCTTTTTGTTCGAAGCTCTTAATAACTATCATTAATATAAAATAGATTAAAACACAAATAATTATTTTTAATAATAGGTTCAACAAATTGATTTCTAAATCTATTAACAAGATTAAACACATTGATAATGAGCTAAATAAAGATTTAGCTAAGAATATGAAATCTAATTTTATTGAAATCAATTTTTTAGCAAGTACATATGTAGAAAAAAAGACGAACAAGTACGTAGTGAGCGTAGAGATCACAGCTCCTTGTAAATCAAGTATCGGAATCAAAACAAAATTTAAAAATATATTCATAGGTAGCGCTAGTCCCCATATATATGCTAAATACTTAGTTTTTTTATTGAGCAATAAAATTTGATTAATTGTATTATAAATACCAAATATAAAAAAACTTGTTGTTATTAATGGGATTAATGAACTACCGCTTGAAGCTATATCATCATTGGTAAAAATAATTAATAAATCTTCAGATATAATATAACTACCAAATATCATAGGAATACATATTAACATATAATATTTTAAAGTGTATTGTATGTGAGTTACTACTTCACCGATCTTTCCTTCATCATAAAGTTTAGAAATAGAAACTAATATTATATAATTTAGGAGAACACTTGCCATTTTAGGAATACGACCTATCGTAATACATGCTGCAAATATCCCCAATGGTACAATTCCTAAGATATGATTAATAATAAATCTATCGGTTAAATCCACTATCCATAAGCTTAAACTAGCAGGCAAATAAGGAAGCGAATAAAGTAAATACTTTTTAATTAATTTAAAATTTGGAATCTTTATTCCATTTTGATTAATAACGATATATAAGTAGATCATATTTGTTACTAACCCAGTTATAAGAAACACTATAATCATCCCTTTTAAACCAAAACCGTAATAAAGCGAAATCGCTATCCCTATTAAACCCATATAAGCATCAGTTATTCGTATTATTGACCTCGATTTTGTTTTACCATTAATTATTAACATCCGATCTAAAACTGGTCTCAATGTTGTAATAACTAAATACAAAGAACATGCATATACAACGTACAACTGATTATCGAAAAAATGCCTTGAAATATCATCAGCAAATAAAATTAAAATAGAACTAAAAATAATTGTTACCAATAATTTAAATAAGATAACGGAAGAAAAGGCCTCTATCACAGTGTCTGGATTTTTCTCGCCCGGCAAAAAACGACTAAGTGCAACTGAAAGGCTTAAACCCGTGAAAGGCATAATTAGTGAAGTCAAAGTTATAAACATAGTCCAAACACCATAATCATTTACATTAATTTGCTTTGTAATAATTGGTAAAGTTACAAAACCAATAGGCATAATTAAAAGCTCCGCCCCTGAATTAATTAGCGTATGATATGCAGTTCTTATGTAAGACTTCTTAATTTTCTTAATGTAATATTTCTGCTTTTAAACTACTTAAACAATCTGGAAATTTTATTTTAGCTTCAAGCGATTTAAATGATTTAAAAATCACTGATTTTTCAGATTTGTTGAAATATTCAAACAATTTCATTATACAAATAACATTTGTATTTCTATTTTTATTATTAAAAATGTAGTGGAGACTATTAGAATGAGCCATTATTATATAATCATAATTATGATTTATTAAAAGCTCTGCTGGTATTTCACTGGATATATGATTTAAATTATCAAAAATATTACTGGACAATTGATAGCTATCGTTAGGATGAAACTTTACAATAATATCTTCTGCTTTGTACTTTTTACTTAGAAAATGCAGTATGTCTTTCCATAATTTTAAAGCACCCTTAGTACAAAAAATATTTTTTGATTTTACCGGCAATAGTAATACTTTTATATTTTTGATATCGTAATTATCTAAAAACTTTATACTCAATGTTTTATCTGTAATAATCTCACTTATAATAGTTATATTATTTTTATTAAGATAATCCTCACTGATTTTGCCATATGAAGTCTTTTGATAAGTGATATAAGTTATCTTGATCCCATAATTAAATTTAACTAAACATGATTTATAACGATCAACAAAAGATTTTTTCTGGTAATTAAAAACGTAATTTCTTACATCATAAAATGAAATCTTATTTCTTTTGCTTAATTTCTCTATTAAATATAATAATCCAGGATAATAATGTGAAAAATATAAAATATTAAGCCCTGCACAGTCACAAAAATATTTATTAAATATATAGTTTTTATTTAGTTTAATATATAAATTCTTAAAAATATTTTTTAAGGCATAGTCGCATATATTGTTTAAATCCAATTCAATAATATTCTTTTTTTCTACATTATAATACTTCGTTAGAAATTTAGTTACGGCATTGATGACTGTGACAACTTTAGTGTTTTGATCAATATAATGAAGTGCAAAAGGAATTTGCCCTACTGAAGTACAAAAAATAATGTCATATTTTTTTAACAAAATATTATTTAATTATTCTTTTTAGAACTGATTTCTGGCACATCTCTTCCGCTAGGTCTTTTAAGTAATCAAAATTAAGCCCACTTTTTATCGCAAGATCTAATATTGAGTTTGAACCATCACAATAAAATACTAAATATTTAAGAGCCTTTAAATAGTCATCTGTTATTCCTCCCAATGTATTATGTAAATTATATTTGGATAAAAACGGCTCTCCCTTAATTATACTATTTTGATATATGCAGTCGGTTTCAAATATCTTTACAATTTTCTCTAAAATATTAATTGCCTTAACTAAATGATCGAAGCTTATAAGTTTTTTGTTATCAAGAGAGGTATGGTATTCGTTATAATCTTCACAAAATAAACTACCTACAGGCAATCTATAACCTATCGAATTATATTGCCTATCATCGCTTTCTCCTATGGTAAAATCTCTAAATGATATATTCTGATCAGTTAATTCATAATTATTTAATACATATTTACATACACGATTCACTAATTCTTCTCGATCAATACTAGAATGATAAACAAGAGATTCTTTATTTCCTAATCTGTCTAATATTAGTCCCCCCTTCAGATGAGATTTAAGATAATCGCCATGCAAATGTAAATATGCTACTGATCCAATAGTCTCTGGACATAATATAAATCTATAAGTGTATTTTCTATTTTTTATTTTCCTGATTCTATTATAAAGGATGCTCAAACAGATTGGTCCTGATAGTTCGTTTATGGCCATTGACGGATGACAGGTATACGACGAAAACATTATCTCCTCATCTGACTCACCTTTAATAATACAGTCAGATAGGGTTAAAGATCCATCAAACAACTCAGTATCTAATACTACTTTGTAATCACCATCCTTTAATGATTGAAATTCGTTGTATGTTAAACAAAATCCAAAATTTTCTTTATAATAACTTGTAACATAAGGAATAGCATCTGGTATATCTGAGCGATAATGTAAATGCTCAATCAGTTTATTCTTACTTAATTTTCCTTTGAAACTTTTAGAATAACCAACTAATCGAAGGTTGTTTTCATTAAAATCCAATAAAACGGAGCCGTCGGGATTAAATACTTTAGCCTCATTCACCTTCCATTCTTTTGGTATTGTCCAATCTAAAACTTTTGTACCTGTGGGAATTTCAATAGTATTTAATGGAATTAATTTAGATAAGATCTTATGAGTTTTTCTAACTCCATCCCCAGTAATACTTCTATCTAATGGCCATAATTTATCAAATAATAACTCAATTGTTTCTAATTCGTTCATTACAATGATAGATTTTTGTTTAAATTACTGAAACTATCTTTGAATAAATATTTGTAGTTAAACCATTTATAAAATTGAACAGCTGCTTCATGTTGTTCTTTGATATTATATTTTAAATTATATCCATAATCTTCCATATAATGACTAAAGTGATATTCAATTATTTTAGCTTCTTCCTGAGTTAGTCTCTCATTCCACCTGCCAACATTTTTATCACTTATTTTTTGAAAATTTTCTCCCTCAAAATTGTTTCCAATCGTACTTTTTCCTAAAACAGTTGGGGTTAAGAAATTTTCAGTATATTCCACTCCTAGAAAATTTGAAATATTTCGCATTACTTCCTCCGAATCTCTGCATAAATCTTCAAATTTAACTATTTTATATCTATCTTCACCTAAAATATTCTGATTTATTTTAGCTGATTTAAAACCCTGCGTGTATCTATTTATTAAGCTAAATAAGCTATGCTTTTCTGATTCACCAAATAATTGATAATGTTTTTTGCTTCCGGATTTTAGAGAAGAATAATTATCTCTTGGATCTCTTATTAACTGTATAAATTTAGATTCAGGAAATAATTCTGCTAATTCTATTGAATATATTTCCAAGCTAGTTTCTTTCACTAAAATCCATTTTTTATTTCCGCTATCCACATTAATAGTTTCATGAAATGAGTTTAGTAATGTTATAAATATATGTTTTATTTCATTTAGTTTATTTCTGTTTAAATTACTAAAGAAAATATTTCTCATCAATTTCAAGTCTACTACTTCATCTAAATTTAGTATATTTTCATTAAATACTCTTTTCAAATTCAAGAAAATTACGTTCTCTAATCGTTCAATTTGCTCATTTGTAGTTTTATTGTTGTTTATATATTCTGGAAAATATCCATAAAATATAGAAAGGTCCGTTGGAAATACGGATAATTTTTCATGCCCGTCAAATAAATCAGCGAACATTGTTGTTCCGCATTTTCTATGTCCGCATATAAAAATAATATTCGTACTCATAAATTAATTTTTCAAATTTTTAAATATTGATTGATTTTCATTTAATAATTTTAAATAGCACTTTCGAACAATTTTAGCGTCATACAGTGCATTATGCTTATTTGCATCACTACTTTTACAATATTCTTCTCTATTAATTTTTGGATTAATACCTGCCATTATAAACATTGTATCAAGGTCTATATGCATACGATGATTTATATAATCAGGCAAACATTCGCTAAAGTGAAAATATTTCCTATGAGTATGTAATGAGTGATACAATTGAAATATTAAAATGATATCTGTCGCCTTACCTGCAGAAACAATTATGACATTTTCACCATTTGAATATTTTTTTAAAAAATTATCTACTTCAATACATGCTTTGTAAGAATTTAAACTTTTTCTTTTATCAATTTTACTAATTACATTTTCGTTAACCCAATGACTTATTTGACTATCTTCATAATCATTAAGTGTTAAATATAATTCATTTCCGTCAAGAGTTACTAAACCCAATGATACAAGGGTAGTTATTGAATGTTCTCCAGTATACTCGCAATCTGCAAAAACAATTTTCAATCTTAATTGGCTACTGCTATGGCTCTAAGAGTATATTTACTACTCGGCTCTTTTATTCTTGATATACTCATAACTTTAAAACCAGCTCTTTGGATCAATAATACCATGGAAGGTACAGTGAATATGTGATGATGCTCTATAAAAAATTCTTCACGATTATAATTATCAGAATCTAAAAAAGCTTGATCACCATCAGGTAATTCAATGTAAATAAAACCGTTTGAAGTTAAATCACGTTTGCAACTTTCTAGCAAATTTACTGGATGTTCAATGTGCTCTAATACTTTATTTAAAGTTATAATATCGAATTTCCTATCCCAATTAATATCTCTATAGTCTTGATCTATTGCTTCAATAGCTAATTCATTTTTAACATGATCAGCAAATCGTTTATCTGGTTCAATTGCGACACATGACCATTTTGTTTTTTCCTTTATTTTTCCTAAAAAAACACCAAGACCACTTCCTATATCCAATAAACTTAAATCATCTAGATCAACGAAATGCATGTTAGCATAATTAATAACATAATCTACTCGTTGTAGGTTGTCTGAATCTGTTGCATTTAAATTCATTATTTTGTCATATTTATCCTTAATTCCTTTGATTCCACCATACGTCATATCTACATAATCAGCTTTATATAAAGATGACAGATCCATTGAACAAATTGATAGAAAATGCCCACATATCTCACACCTCCATATTTTACGGTTGTAATCGCTAAAACCAAAATCTGTTTCTCCAATTGGCTTTTCTTCGTATGTGTACTGGCAAGTAAATTCTTGATTGTTTGCACAACATGGACAGAATTTTAGAGTATTTAGAATTTCCATTAGTTTTGCTTCAACTTATGCTCAACTTTTTCCAATTGTTCATCGCTATCAAGCCAAGTCACAATTAATAAATTTTCATTTTTACAGTAATTATGAAATTGAGTTTCCTTGCCAAACTCTACTAAAAAGACAAAAAAACGTTTAGACTTATTATTTTTAATTAAAACTCCCCTCAATCCGAATGAGGTTAATCTACCATTCAAAGAAGGGGTCGCATAAAATCCCCAATCCTTTTTAGCAACATCATACTCAGCACCTGAACTTGTTAAAAACGTTACCTGTTCGTCATCTTCGAGAATAATTCTTCCACAATCTTTTATTATTATATCATTTTTTTCCCCAACGATGAATTCTCGAGGTTTATCATTATTATTAATTTTCATGTCCAATTCCAATCTTCGATTAAAAAATCCCGAATTTTCCAAGTTCCATGATCTTTATACCAAATATCCTTATTTCTAAATGATTCAATAATAATAAAAAATTCTTTAACTTCAATTCCCATAAATTTGCATATCTTTTCTATATCGTCTTTTGGCATACAATCTCCTTGGCTTTTTACTATATTTACTGCTTCGTCTCTTGTTATTCTTCCATTTCGTATTTCAATAGAAAGATTATCAAAAGAGCGTGTGCAACCAAATTTATACCATTTTATATAGTGATGAATGGATATAAAATCATCATCTATATCAGCGTAGTCATAAATACCTGTACGTGCTCCATTAGGGTTACTTTTAAACCCATTTAATTTAGCAACATCTCTCGTTGTTTCGACATCCCACTCAAAATAATACCCCAAAAAAATAGCAAGAACTCCTTGCTTCTCTAACTCATCTAAGTCAGGCCCAAAATATGCATTCAGTGATTTTCTTGTTAGCGTGTTATCAATCCAGTCTTCTGCCGTTGTTCCGTGAGTTACACCGAATTTTTTAAACCAGTTTTTACTTAAACGAAAACCCATTCTTTCTTCACTTGGATCCCCATATTCAAATGCAGAATTTTCTCCCCATATCACTAAAGGAATTTCATGCTTTAAAGCAATCTTTAAAGGAATATTAAAAATTGCCATGTGCATTGGTATAGCCGGAGTTCCAAATCTACGCAAAGCACTTAACATAAAATTTTTTTCTACCTCGGGATTAATAGAATAATGAATATGATCAACACCAAGCCGAATTAGATTATCTAAATTCTCTTTACCTATGGAGGTCTGCCCAGGGGGCTTCCATGTTACGCACAAAGGGCTCAGCCCTTTTTCTAAACATTTTACTACCTGCCAAGTACTATCCTTACCTCCACTGACTGGAATTAAGCAATCATATCCGTCACTATTCAATTTTGCATTTTGTATGACATCATCAAATAATTTTTCACGATGCTCCCAATCTATCTTTTCTCTAAGCTCAAAATTACGACATGCACTACAAACTCCTTCAGCATCTATAATAATGCCCGGGCGAGTTTCTGGTAAAATACATTTTTTACAGTATTTCATTTTTAATTCTTTTCTAAAAATATTCGCATATTAATAAAATTGAATATAAATTTACTCATATGATTTTCAATTGGAAATCGATTGAAAAGTTTTTCTATTTTATCTCGGTTTATAATCTGGAAGATCTCTGCTTTTGTATCTAATAAATACGATCTTACATCTGAATCTTGAAGATCGATCATAGAATTAATGGATGCATTAAACCCCTTCTTACGCCGGTCAAGCCGTACTTGATCATTCAATATTCCTTTCATTGATTCCCTTAAAACATATTTACCATATCCATCACGAATAAGATGTTGTGATGGAATAGAATATGCAAAATTGAATAGTTTTGAATCAAGGAAAGGACTACGATTCTCAATTGAATAACACATTGAGTTGAGATCATCCTCATGTAATATCACTGGCGTAGCCTCATGAAATAACTCATTCATCATTCGATTGCGCAGTATGTTATTCGTATATTCTTCCTCATTAAAAGCCTCATTAAAATCTTTGACCATATATTGTGCAATTTCACTACTACCATCAAATATATGCTCCCTATAATCTGGATTATCTATATATAATTTAGGATTTTTTAATACGGGATTTCTAATAAATTTTCCAATATGATTTTTCCAATCAATTAGATATTTTTGAAAATCATTTCTATCTTTTACTTCATTTAAATGAAGCAAAAAATGGTCATAATAACCAGTATACAACTCATCGGCAGAGGTTCCTGAAAATGTAACTCTATAGCCAGATCGACTTATTGCCTCTGAAATTAATGAGTGTACATAGAAGGTAATTGTTGCAATAGGAGCATCGTGGTAAGAGATCAATTTCTCAAGCCGCGGCAAGGCTTCTATCTTTGGAATATCTAAAAGATTATAAGGACAATCTACATCGCGAACTGTTGCCATTATATTATCTTCCTCATTGTAACGCTCGTCCGAATCTATAATAGAAAAAGTCTCAAGCTTAGCATTAAATTCTTTTCTCGCAATTGAAACAAGTGATGCTGAATCAACCCCTCCACTTAAACAAAATGCCAAAGGCACATCTGACCGCAATCGAATTCTAACGCTCTCAAGTAAATGCTCTCGCGTTCCTTCAATTGCTTCTTCTAATGACATACTTTGATTAATCTCAGATTTGGGAGACCAGTAACGTTCAGGGCTATTAATTCCTGCTGGTGAAACAAGCATACTTTGAGCATATCCGAGCTGATGTACCCCTTGAAAATAAGTTTCCTCATTTTTATATAGTGACTTATATCCGTGCACTAAATGGCGCATCAAATGCCTATGATTCACTTCAGTTTTATATCCTAAACTTTTAAGGAATTTGATTTCAGAGCCAAAATAAAATCCATTATCATTATTAACATAATATAATGGCTTTTCTGCAAAACGGTCTCTTGACAAAAATAATGTCTTTTCAGTTGAGTCATAAATTGCAAATGCCCACATCCCTTCGAAATGCTTAACACATTCTTTTCCGTACAATTTGTAATAATTCAAAAGGACTTCGGTATCTGATTTCGTCGTTAATTTAACGCCTTCATCAAGTAACTTCGCTCTCAATTCTAAGTAATTATATATTTCTCCATTAAAAACAATTGTGTATCTACCATTTGTAAATGGTTGGTTAGAACGTGATTCAAGATCAATAATACTTAAACGAGAATGCAAAAGTGCAATTTTACAATCGCCAAACAAAAATGACTTAAATGATTGATAGTCCGGCCCTCTATTATTCATTAACGACAATGTTGCATAAATTGCATCGTCACTTGGTGCGTTTTTACAAAAAAATCCTGCTATACCACACATATCAATTATTCAAAATGGGCTAACGTAAAAGCTTCTCCGCCTGCAATAGGTTTGGTTAGTCTCTTTCCACAAATCATGTGTTCCTCCCCAGGTTTCATTCCTATTCTCGGCCTAATCCATACAAGATCCTCCCATTCCACTACTTCACTAGCTGCAATATCATGAGCTGCCGCTATAGATCGACGTGCCGAAAATTCGTTCGACTTCTCTGCATCTTTAATACTATCCAAATTATAACCTAATAAAGCATCTGCATCTTTAATTGATTTTACCATTACTCCGAATTCATAAGGATCAGCAGAGAGTTGATGATCTCTGAAGCTGGAAAAATTTTTATCTAGAGTAAAATGTTTCTCAATTATTCTCGCCCCGGCTGCAACTGCAATTTCGGCTGCCTTAATACCTATTGTATGATCAGAGTAACCAACCGTTACTCCTGGCACTTTCAGCCGCTCGATAGTTCTTAAATCAGCCTGATCCAATGGTGTTGGGTAGGATACAACACAGTGCAGCAATCCAACCCCGGGATCTTTAAAACCATATTTTTCCCAAGCACTTCTGAAAAAATTAATTAATTCTTTAATATGTTTTATGCCGCCTAAGCCCATAGACACTATAGCCGGTTTTCCTGTCATTGCCACCCTGTCAAGCAAAGGGAAAAAATCATTATCTCCTGAAGCTATTTTATATGCAGGAACTAAGGGGTTAAGCCAATCTACTGATTCTAAATCAAAAGGAGTCGACATAAAAAGCACACCATTTTTTTTTGCTATAAGGGATAAGTCCTCAAATTGTTTACGAGAAAAACTAAATTTTTTGAGCTGCTTCATTCGATCCAGGTCCTTCTTCGAAACAAGCTTGTCAGGCACTATAGATTGAAATTTTACTGCGTCTGCCCCTGCTTGAGCTGCTGATTTAATCAATTCACATGCCACATCGAAACTGCCTTCATGATTATTACCAATTTCAGCAATAATAAATATTTTATTGTCAGTGTTATTTTCGCCTATTTGCATTTCACTATAATTTCATCCCACCATGATAGTGGAATATATACGATGACTGGCAAATATTAAATCCCTGCTTAACATAGCTCCTCATTGATGGAATATTTGTTACTTGAGTGCCAACTAACATGCGTTGCCATTTATCTAAATGATTAGCAGCAAAATTTATCATCACCCCTGCAAGCCCTTTACCCTGATGCAACTTATCGATAGCAATCAAATCAATAATTAGGTTTTTATCTTTTAATATTAATTGAAGAAAACCAACTATCTCAGTCTTGTATTTTAATACCACCATGTAATCTCCTCGAATTTTTTTAAAAAAATTACCAGCCCATTGGCGTTTAATATCATTCGCAAACTTATCTGAAATGAATGGATCAAGATGAAAACGAGTATACTTAAAACTTGTAGCAGCTATTTGCTCAACTCTTTGAGCATTCTCAGGTTCTGCGAAATCAATCTTATAATTCTTAGGCACTTGCAAGTCATACAATAGACCAGAACTAAATCTGTCTAATTGTACGTTAGTATCAATAAGATGAAATCCAAATTTTTCCAAACGGCCGATGGAAATAATATTCTGGCAATCAGCTTTTGCATAAACAAATCCATCATTTCCCCGAGCAAAGTCTTTTTCCTCTAGATGATTTGTATCACTAACCATCCAAGCAGGTTTACCTATAATATCAGAAATAAATGGATCTCTCTTTAGCATTTCCAGCTAATTAATGTTTATACGTGAATAAAAATCCTTGTACCATTTGATATAATCTAAGTATCCCTGATCAAGAGGAAATTTCGGATTGTACCCGATGAGTTTTTTTGCTTTTTCGATTGATAAGGTTCCTCTATCTGGTGTTAATTTGTCCTTCGGCTGATACTTAATATTCAAATTAGGGAACTCATTCTTCATTATTTCAACCATATTTGATAATGATCTCCCAGCCCCATAAGTGATATTAAATATTTGATTCTTTGCATTTTCATTCTCGATCACATTTTGAATCCCTCTCACTAGATCCCCAATATATGTGAAATCCAATTGATCTGATCCGTCTCCATTCAAAATGATCTCTTTTCCGGTTAAAGCATTTTCAATAAATATTTGCCCAACACGCCGGCTAACACATCTCTCCCCATACAAAGCTGAAGGTCGTACAATAGTATATGGCAGATCAAATACTTGATTATATGCAATGACTAATTTCTCTCCACCATATTTCAAGGCACCGTAAATGCCTAAAGGCTCACATGCGGTTTCCTCATCAACAACACTCTGTTTAAAATGTCCATAAACCATACTTGATGAAAAGAATACAAAGTGCTCTACACTTTCTCGTGAAGCATCTAGTGCATTCTCCAATGTGCGCATACTATGGTCAAATGTGTTATAGGGATCCTTGTTAGACTTGTTTGCATGGGAAACTGCCGCCAATTGTACAACAATTTGCGGCTTTAAATCTCGAAAATACTTACTTAATGCATGGTAATCCCTTGCATCTTGTACATATAGTGGAATCCCAGCATTACGAAGTAAGTCTTGACGCTCTTGCAATATCTTCAAATACAACAAACGGTTATCCGCTTGTTCTGATGCTGATGAAAAATTCATCAAATTATTTATTCCAAGACTATCTATTATTGATGCTTCTGCTCCTAAAGAATTTAGATGTAAGGCTAAATTATGGCCAATAAAACCCGAACCGCCTATTAATAAAACTCGCTTGTTTTTTATCGAATTAACATTCATTTTAAATCATTAATCACTTTTACTATTGCATCTGAAATATAAGCGGCATCGCTTGTATCCAAATGCGGGCCTGTCGGCAACGCAATCGACTGGTATGCAATTTTTGCTGCTTGTGGAAATAGCCCATTATCATATCCATATTTCTCACGGTAATATGTCAATTCTGGGATTGGACGAGGATAATAGATACTTGTTCCTACACCCATTGATTTTAAACCTTCTATAATTTCAATCCGCTTACTTTTCAAACTACCCTCCAAAACAATACTTTTACAATAATAACTACTCTCAAAATTTTCATTGGTACTTTCAAATTGGTGTATTTCTGAAATTCCAGAGAGTCTTTCACTTAAAACTTCATAATTTTGTTTTCGCTTCTTCAGAAAGCCATCAAGACGACCAACTTGAATTGTACCAATAGCAGCCTGTAATTCATTCATACGATAATTATATCCCAATAAATTCACATCATATTGACCAGGTATTTTTCTTTCTGCATGCGTACGATCAACACCAAAAGCACGCTGCAGTGATATCTTATTTAGAATATCATCGTGTTTTGAAAGTACTAATCCTCCCTCGAGGGTAGTTATATGTTTAACCGGGTACATAGAAAATAAACCAATATCTCCAAGTAATCCGGCGTGTATTCCTTTGTACTTTGAACCAAAAGCTAAAGCACAGTCTTCAACAACAAATAAATTGTGCTTTTTAGCAATTGAATTTATTCGATCCATATCTACAGGCATACCTAAATAATGAACAAGAGATAGGGCTTTTGTTTTTGAAGTAATTAATTCTTCTATTCTTTCTATATCTATGTTTCCAGTTGAAATCTCTGAGTCAACAAAGACAGGTTTAGCCCCAACAAATTCTACAGCATGAGCTGTAGCTACGTGGCTCATAGCAGGAACAATCACCTCATCTTCTGGGCCTAATCCGATACAGAAATAGGCTAAATGCAAACCTGCTGTACATGAAGAAGTAGCAATTGAATTTTTAGCCCCAGCAAACTTTGCAAAGGTCTCTTCAAACTGATTTATTCTTGGCCCATGAACTAATATATGATCATTCAAAACTTCTTGAGCGACCTCGCGTTCTTCATCGGAAATCATAGGCCTAGCAAAAGGGATGTTCTTCATATTAATTGTTTTTCTATTGGTTTTACAAAAACTTTCTCATTCGTTTTTATTGCTTCTTCGACGGCAAAACATACTGCCATCGTTCTTAATACATCTTTAGTTGTATAGTCCATAAGTTCTTCTCCAATTATTTCATTCAAAAACTTTTTAAGTAATGCTCCTTTAGCAACTCCTGGATAATTTGTTTTAATTTGTTCAGAACATTTTTCAGCAGAACGACTTTTTATTAATCGAGCATCAGGGAAATCATTTATAAACGTTGCATTTGTTCCATAAACATTAAGTGCATGAAAATGAGGGTGAACACATCCAAAATTAGCATTTATTTTTGCACAAACCCCATTATCTAGCTGCATGAGTGTACTGACAAAATCGGGAAATTTAAAATTAGATCCACTTGTCGCAATCCGGTTGGCCAAAACATATACATATTCAACTTCAGCACCTGTTAACCACCTAACTAAATCTACCATATGAACACCCCCGCCCAAAAACACTGAATAATAATCAGCCTCACCTCTCCACCCCTTAGTAAGCTTTTCAATACGCCCATAATTATAATCCGCTTCTATTGAATAAATCTCTCCCAACTCTCCTGAATGTATTCTAGCTCTTAAATCTAAAAAACGAGGAGAGCATCTGAGTATTAAATTTGACGATATTTTAAGCCTTGGTTTCTGTTTATGAGCAGCAACTATCTTTTTTGCTTCTTCCAAGAAAAGACAAAGCGGCTTTTCAACAAAAACATGTTTATCCTTCTCAATCGCTTCTAATATTTGTTGGGCATGGTCACTATCATAAGATGCTATTGATACTACATTGATTTTTGGGTTTCTAAGGACATCATATGCATTATGCGTAGTAGCTAAAGAGGGGTATCTTGAACTTACTTCAGCTAGTTTTTTAGGATTAAAATCGCATATTGTAGTGACGTCAAAAGAAGGGTGTTCATTATATGCTAGTATATGCTGCTCCCCTACACCTAGCCCTATGACTCCCCCTTGCAATCGCTGCATCATAAATGAATTAGCTTTTTATTAATCTCACTATATAGTTCAGCTAATTGGTAGCAATTTAACTTTAATAAGCTTTCTCCATAGGTTTGAACTAAAAGCTTAAAACAATCCAAATCATCTTTGGTGTCAATAGCCATAGACATTTCGGACAAAGATTCTTCTTCGCTTAAATTATTTAGTATTTTGAACTCCTTATCGTTACGATAAAAAAATTGTGTTACGTGTTCCCGATCTGAATCGCTTACCATACGAGCATAATTAGCTTTCAAGCTTTCTGCTTTTAATATCTCAACTGATTGTCCTTTGGGGTAAGAACGTGGAAATACATTAGTTAATAGATCAAGATTTCTATCCATTTTTTTTATAAATTTTTTAATCAAAAAACCATCTATCAAAGGACTGTCAGCACTAATGCGAACTAATGCATCTAAAGAATAACTATTTATTATATCAATAAATCGAGAAACTACGTTCAAATGACTTCCGCGATAACACTCTACACCATATTGCGAACAAAAATCAAAAATCTGCTGGTCTACATCCTCTTTTGAGGTAGCAACAATAATAGGCAATCCTAAATCTGCTAAATTTAATCTATCTAAAAGATATAGCAAAATCGGCTTACCCTCCACTTCCATAATGACTTTACCAGGAACTCTACTTGAGCTCATTCTAGCCTGAATAACTACTGCGATTTTCATCTGGAGCGGAATTGAGAAATCAAATTTTTATATTAAACATAGTATATAATTGTTTATGCTTTCCACAATTGGCCCGGCTTAGTCGGGTATCCAGCTAAAGCGTTTCGAGTATCTATTATTAATGGTACCCAATCAATTAGTTCCTGGTAATTAATTCCGTTATGATTGGTACTTATTAGTATAGCATCAAAATTCATTAAGTTTTCCTTTGACCATTCAACCGATAACATATCCTTCCATTGAGAGTATTCTCTAGTTGGCCTAATTTTTGGAATGTGGGGATCATAATAAGCAATTTTTGCTTTAAATTTATTAAGTATTTCCATCAAAGCATAACTTGGAGACTCCCGGTCATCATCAACATTAGCTTTATATGCTAATCCAATAATAAGAACTTTGCTTCCATTCAACGGCTTTCCGTGACTATTCAAAGCCTCCGATACACAATCTACGACGCGCCTAGGCATAGCAGTATTAATTTCTCCTGCTAGTTCAATAAAATGAGTATACTGACCATATTCTCTAGCCTTCCAAGTGAGATAAAACGGATCAATTGGAATACAATGGCCTCCCAAACCAGGGCCAGGATAAAATGGCATATATCCGAAAGGTTTGGTCTTCGCAGCCTCAATTACTTCCCATACATCAATGCCCATTGCCGCATAAACACCTTTGAGCTCATTAACTAAGGCTATATTCACACTTCTAAAAATATTTTCTAGCAATTTTGCAGCTTCAGCAGTTCGACATGACGAAACAGATACTACCTTCTCTACTGCATTAGAATAAAGCTCTTTGGCTTTTAGTTGGCAAGCAGAGGTATACCCTCCAACTACCTTTGGGATTCGTGCTACATCACTATCCGGATTTCCAGGATCCTCACGCTCTGGAGAATATGCCAAATGAAAATCAGTCCCAGCTGTTAAATCAGATCCCTCTTCCAATATTTTTCGAAGATCCGTGTCAGTGGTTCCAGGATATGTAGTCGATTCGAGCACAATTAAAACGCCTGCTTTCATATAAGGAGCTATTGACCGTGCAGTTTCTAATACGAAAGAAATATCTGGCTCATTATTTTTTCCCAGTGGTGTAGGAACACATATTAACACAGCATCTACTTCCCCAATTCTTTGGAAGTCTTCAGTAGCTTCCAATTGGCCATTTTTTATTTGTGATTGAATGCTTTTTGAGCTGATGTGTTTAATGTATGAATCCCCATTATTAATGGACTCTACTTTTGATGGATCTAAATCAATACCTAAAACATTAACCCCCGATCGAGCAAATTGTAATCCCAGTGGTAATCCAACATAACCCAAACCAATAATAGCAATTTTTTTATAATCTTTCATAAGAATATAAGAACTTATCAATATAACGAAAATACTTTGTTTTAAAGTACGGATTCAAAGTATTGTATTGTTTTTTTCAATCCTTCATCTAGTTGAACTCTTGGCTCCCAGTTAAGTGCCTTTAAAGCTAAAGTGTTATCTGGTTTTCTTTGCATTGGATCATCAACAGGTAAGTCTTCAAAAATTATTTTAGACTTACTATTAGTAAGATCAACCACCTTTTTAGCTAATTGCAAAACTGTAAACTCATGATGATTCCCTGTATTAATAGGCCCAATTACTCCCTCCTGATTCATCATCCTAATCATTGATTCTATTAAATCATCAACATAACAAAAAGATCGAGTCTGATTTCCATCTCCATAGACAGTAATGTTTTTTCCCCTTAGTGCTTGAATAATAAAATTAGATACAACCCTCCCATCGTCTATCATCATTCGAGGACCGTAAGTATTAAAAATTCTCACCACTCTAATGTCTACTTTATTTTTTCTATGATAATCAAAAAATAATGTCTCTGCACATCTTTTGCCTTCATCATAACAAGCTCTAGGTCCTATTATATTTACATTACCGCGGTAATCCTCTGACTGAGGATGTACCTCGGGATCTCCATAAACCTCCGACGTCGAAGCCTGCAAAACTCTTGCATCAATGCGTCTAGACAATTCCAAAGCATTAATAGCACCAAGCACAGAGGTTCGTATTGTTTTGATTGGGTCATATTGATAATGAACTGGGGATGCCGGGCAGGCTAAATTGTATATTTGATCAACCTCCAGATTGTACGGATCAACTACATCATGACAAATGGCTTCAAAATTTGGGTTACTATTATGTTTATCAATATTTTGTTTTGAGCCTGTATAAAAATTATCCAAGCATATAACTTTATTGCCTTGTTCAATTAATCGATCACAAAGATGTGATCCTAAAAACCCAGCCCCTCCAGTGATTAATACTCTCATCAAATAATTAACATTAAACAATTATAAGCCAATCATTTTCTCTATAATTGGCGCAAATCTAATCAACTTGTTATGTCCCTTTTTTATTTTATCTAACCTTGATTTAATAAATTTATGATCTTCCGTTGTAATAATATTCGATTTCAAATCATCATTTAGAGAATCTTCTATTTTCTTTAATCGGATTATTGATGAACTCATCCTTGGTTTTACAATTGTCCCATATCCTCCCCTAAGCAATTGTCCAAAATCTGACAAAGCCTCATAATAATCTTTTCGCTCACCAGGAATCCATACTTTTCGCAATGCCCCCCAAGTAACCAACTGACGCGTACCTGTGCTAGCACTAGCTTTTGAGATCCCAAGCATTTCACATACCTGACTTAAGGAAAGTGGAGAAGAAGAAAAGTATAAAAGCCCAAAAATCTGGCCTGTTGACCTTGGCAAGCCTAGGATTTGAGTCAATCTACAACATAATTCAACCATCTCCTGTTTAGCCTTAGAACTCAATAGATAAGCGATAAATTTATCTTTCGATATTGTATCGAAACTAAGTTGTTTTGCTGGTCTCATTTCAAAAATCAAACTCTTCCATAAATATCTTTCAATCTAATAATATCATCTTCGCCTAAATAATCTCCATATTGAACCTCAATTAAACACATTACACTTTCCCCTTGATTAGCTAACGAGTGCTTTTCCTTTAAGGGAATATAAATAGATTCATTTGTCTTTAATGAAAAAGTTTTATTCCCAAGTGTTACTGTAGCTTCCCCCTCAACAACTGTCCAATGTTCAGAACGATGGTTATGGTACTGCAAAGACAATTTTTGATCAGGGTTAACTGTTATTCTCTTAACCTTAAAACAATTGCCCTCATCCAAAATCATGAAGGATCCCCAAGGACGGTTTTCTTTATAGTTCATCAAAATGATAGGAAAAAGCCTTATACGCTCCGCGCCGGTCGATTCTTAACAATAAGAACCTACGGCGTTTAGCTTGTTCAATTTCTATTGAACAAACCAAACAGTTTGTATCTTGCCAAGCTAAAAAAATTCATTTCATATAAATCCATAAATAGTAGATAATATAATTCTTCTTGATAACCTTTAATATTAAACTTATTTCGTTTCGCACATATGATTGAATTGAGGTCTTCTTTATTTTCTATTTTCAAAATCTAAGACAATAAATGGATCTTATCTTCATCAGTTTAATTATTTGTGCTTTAGCTATTGTCAGTTTCATAATGGCTGCTGCAGAATCAGCCTTCTTTTCATTAAAAAATTGGCAGCTTTATAAACTTGCTAAAAAGACAAATCATCCAAATTTTAAACACCTTATAAAGAATACTAAGGCGCTAGTTTCAACTCTTGCATTAGTCGCTACTACTTCAAATGCACTAATAATTTCTATTTTTGTCCTGATTTGGTTTAAATTAGAAACAATGTATTTTATTGTATTATTATGTATTTTATTGTTTATTATAGCCTTATTAAGCGAAATTTTACCCAAAACGCTTGCTATCAAATCTCCAGAAAAGTGGGCTTTGAGGTTATCTAAACCTATTTGCATCTTTCATTGGATATCAACACCAATAAGAGTTTTAGCAGAAAATTTTACTAAGGCATTACTCCGACTTACTTTGCCTAAAGATATAAAACCCAACTACACAACTACTGAAGATGAGTTTGCCGAATTAATTGATTGGGCTTACCAGCAAGGCGTTTTAGAGCGTTCTGAGAGAGATATAATGGAAGAAATTATAAAACTAGATAAACGAACAGCTGAAGAAGCAATGAAGCCTCGGGCGCAAATGGTCTGTATCGAAGACGACACACCTGTTGAAAAAATGATATTAGCAGCAAAAAAACATAAACACACTAGACTCCCTATTTTTAATGAAACTCCTGACAACATTGTAGGCATACTAAACACTAGAAAACTATTATTGTATCCCAAAGCTGATTTGGCAGAATCAATAGAGTTCCCTTCATTTGTTCCATCTTCAATGAATCTTATGGATTTACTCAATAGCCTTCAAATGCAACGTCGTGGTTTAGCGATTGTATTAGATGAATTCGGAGGAACTGCTGGATTAATAAGTATTGAAGATATTTTGGAAGAACTAGTGGGAGAGATGCGTGAGGAAGGCGAAAAAGTTGAATTCACTATTGAAAAACTGAATCGTAATCGTTGGAGAGTTAACGGGGCACTATCAATTGAAGATTTTCAAAAAGTTGTTCCTGAATTAAAGATATCCTCCGACATAGATACAATGGGCGGACTAATCGTCGCCATCAAGGAAGTTGTTCCCAAGAATGGCGAATCAATAGAATACAGCGGCTTAAAACTTACTGCAGTTGCTACTGACGATAGAAGAGTTAAAGAATTGATAGTAACAAAATTGACTAGATAAGATAATGATCACCTTTTTATGTATCCTGATAATGTTTTTTTCAGCTGCTCTGTCTTTTCTTTTTTCTGGAATTGAAACAGGAGTATTCTCTCTTAACAGACTTAGAATCCGACAACAAATGCGAGAAGGCAATACGGGAGCTCGCATTTTATTTGATAACTACCGTGAACCAGAAAAGCTTTATTGGACAATTTTATTAGGTAATATAATCGCAAATGCAGTGTTTGTAATCGTGCTTGTTTTGCTACTGAAGCAAAGCATAACTAATAATTTATTATTTTGGATTGTCTTTATTTCAGGAGTTTTCAACTTATTTACATTCTGCGATATTTTACCAAAAACATTATTTGGCAAGTTCCCGAATCGGCTTTGCCTTGCTGTCGCAAAGCCATTTAAAATTATTCAAATCATACTTACGCCATTTATTGTTTTTTTCCATCAAATCTTCGGGAATCCATTTAAGAACTCTGCTGGACAACCATTAGCAAGCCGGCTTTTCCGAAATCGAAAAGAACTAAAATCTTTAATGAAAGAATCTGATAATAGTTTAAGTTCAGAAGAGAAATTTATGATTAGCCAAGTACTACATTTAAGTGAACGAACACTTGGACAAGTTGCTATCCCTTTAAATTTATCGATTACCGCCTCCGCTGATAGTTCTATCTCAGAAATTGTTAAACTTTGTGATAAGCATCGTATTGGTAGGATACCTATTTGGAAATTTTCTGGAGGTCAAAGGAAAGTCGTAGGGATAACCACATTAAAAACTTCGCTATATCTTAAGGATTATGATGAAAAAAAACCCGCCAGTCATTATATGCAGCCGGCTCTCTTTCTACCTGCAGACCTAAAGGTAGAAGCAGCTCTCAAACGTATGCAACGTAGTGGAAGCTGGCTAGCAATTGTAACAAGTAAATCTCAGCGAGAAACTGGTATAGTCGCACTTCAAGATATCCTCAAAGTTGTATTTAGTAATAAGTCTGGATAATGGAGGGTCACGAAGAAATAAATTGGCTCTGGATGTCTGTAAAAATTTTTGCAGTCATATTTTTGGTTGGCCTAAACGGTTTTTTTGTAGCAGCCGAATTTGCATTAGTCAAAGTACGCGAAACTCAACTTCAACCACTATTAGCCAAAAAAAGCCGCCGTGCTAAATTAGCTAACCACATAATTAGCAATCTCGATGCTTTTTTAAGTGCATGCCAATTAGGAATAACTTTAGCAAGCCTTGCACTAGGATGGATAGGGGAGCCTATTTTTGAGCAACTACTTGAACCCGTTTATACATGGTTAGAAATTCAATCAGACACACTAAGAACTTCAATTTCATTTGGTGTGGGTTTTTCAGTAATTACAGTAATGCATATCGTGATTGGTGAGATGGCCCCAAAATCTTTGGCAATACAAAGACCTCTTCCAACAAGTCTTTGGGTAGCTTATCCCATGGTCTGGTTTTATCGTATTACATATCCAGTTGTGCAGGCACTGAACTGGTCATCGCTTTTAATACTAAAAGTATGCGGTATACAAGCTGCAAACGAATCTCACAATAATCTTTCTGATGATGAAATTCGGTTATTGGTAGAAGCCAATCAAAATCAGATTGACCGCTCTAAACTAGGTCGTGAAATTGTTATGAATGCTCTCGAACTCAATGAGAGAATCGCGAGAGAAGTTATGCAGCCTCGCACGAATATGGTTGGTCTCAATATTGAATCTAATATTTCGGAATGCCTTGAGATTGCCAATAAAACGAATTTTTCAAGATTTCCATTATGCGAGGACGATGACCTAGACCATACATTTGGAGTCGTTCATGTTAAAGATATATATAGAATCAAAAATCTGGCTAAAAAAGCTTCAAGCTTAATCCCTTCAGCGCGGAAAATTATCTTTGTTCCTGAAACTTGCCGACTTGAAAAACTACTGGAATTGTTATTAGAGCAAAAATTGCATTTTGCAATAGTTGTTGATGAGCACGGCGGAACGGTGGGAATGATCACGATCGAAGATATTTTAGAGGAACTTGTAGGTGAGATTCAGGATGAATTTGACAGTGAAATGCCTCAGATTAAAAAGATTGGGGATCTTTATTGGGAAGCATCTGGGATGTTGCCCACTTATGAACTAGAAGAATTGGTTGGTGAATCTGTGTTCGAGGAAGGGATTACGACAATAAGCGGCTTATTAACCCAAAGATTAGGAAGCTTTCCTAGCGAAGGGGATAAAATTAAGCTAGGAGTATTCGATATGGAAGTAGTCGAAACTGACGGTCCAAAAGTTGAAAAAGTAAGATTAACTAAATTTTCTCCTATGATTGACAAACTAGAAAAGAACGAATCTAAAGAACAGGACGAATTTAATACAATAAATTAAATCCGTATATCAGCCAACAACCCACGATTGGATTTATGCCATTCGACTGTTTTCATAATACCCTCGCTGAATGACACTTGAGGTTTCCATCCAAGAAGTCGGTGTGCTTTTGATATGTCAGCCCAGGTAGTCATCATATCAGCTTTGTGAA
>PAAT01000073.1 GCA_002698965.1 Rhodopirellula sp.
CGTACTGTGGCGTCTCCGGTGGTCGCGGGAGATTTAATCTTTGGTTCTCACGGACGTGGCGTGTCTGCCGATATGCTTTGTGCACTACGAGCAGGTAGCAAGAGTACCCAGCCCAAAGTTGAATATGAAATCAAAACCGCGGCGCCACTTACACCCACTCCGCTCGTCAAGGATAAACTAGCATTCCTTTGGTCGGATGCCGGAATTGTAACTTGTATTGAAGCCGCTACCGGTACAGTAGTCTGGCGCAATCGTGTGGGAGGCAGCTATTATGGATCACCGATATGGGTCAACGGCTATCTTTATTGTGTTGACCGACGGGGAACCGTGATGGTGGTCGCCGCAAACGAAAAATATGAGCTACTGGGGAAAACCTCGCTGGGCGAACCAAGTTTTGCCACTCCGGCCGTTGCGGGAGGGGTTATTTATTTTCGGACAGAAACCAAACTGTTCTCTTTGGGAGGTGAGTGAGTGGAAGGGGGTTCAATACGCTCCTTTCGTGTTTGGCCGCCATATGGATGTGTTTGAAACTACTCAGTATGGATGCTAGAGTAAGTGAAACGAAAGGAACTCTTATGAAGAAATCGCTTTTAGTTCTTCTTCTGCTGACACCGGCTCTGTTCGCCAGCAAAAAGCCTAAACACAACGTAACCGTTGAAGACACCATTCTTCCAACCGGTATTAAGACCAACGTTGGCAACCATTTGATAATGGAAGCCTCTGGAATCGTTACCCTCACCAGGAAGGGGCAGCGGGCCCGCTACAACGTGGTAGGTGCAAGCGAGAAAGGTACGTTGCTCCTCGGTCTCGACACCAAGGTCGATGAGGGGGCTTTCAAGGTACAGCTCGCTAAGGGAGCAAGGATTAAGTTCATTAAGTCGGAAGAGCGGGAAGACGGCAGTGCCAAGCTCGACGGAGATGGTCATTTATTGGTTAAAAACACTGGCAAGACCGAAATGGGTGGGCATTTAATGATTGAAGCCAGCGACATTGTTACGGTCTGGGTGGACTCATGGCCACCGCCAATAACAAAGAATGATAACGAAGCTAACCTGCTTATCGTGAAGGCTTTCGGCCTGCTCATTAGTTATGGAGAAATTAATCTGAAGAAACCAACGCTCACCTCTAAGCCTCCGGCTAAATCTGAACGCTAAGCTACCAGGGCTTGCTCATAAGCCCAGGTGAAAAAGCGTTTATTGGCAGTTCACCATTCCATAAGAGGTCGGTTTAGGAAACTGATCTGGCGTTATGTGAACAATTGCAAGACAGGTTCTTCTCCGTCACCAACGATCATTGGGCGACCGGAAGGTGACATGGCCGGGGTTTCGATTTTCATACCAGCTGCGAATGCGATACTGGCGTGAAAAGATCCGACTGAGACGGGATTTTCTTCAACGCGGTATCCCAGATTGTCACTTCTGCCATAGACAAACCCTGCCTTCGCGCCTCCACCCGCGAGAACCGTTGAGAAGCAGATCGGGTGATGACTTCGGCCGTTACCATCAAAGTCCGGTTTGCGACCAAATTCCGTCGCCACGACGACAAGCGTTGACTCAAGCATCCCGCGTTGTTCAAGGTCTTTGATCAGTGTTGCGAATGCGGCGTCGAAGACTGGCGCCACGTTTTCCATTTCGTCGGCAAGCGCTTTGTGATGATCCCAGCCGTCGTGTTTTACCTCAACAAAACGGACACCTGCATCAACCAATCGGCGAGCGAGCAGGCACCCTTGACCGAACGAATTGTTACCATAGGCGGTGCGTTGTTCTTCGGATTCGTTCGACAGATCGAAAGCCTTTAGCTCCGTGCTCTTCATCAATGCGAGGGCATCATCATAGAATCCGTTATAGGCTTTGACTCCCTTATCATTGAATTTTCTGCGGAAGTCGCTATCGAGTCCGTTTAGCAATGCCAGCCGCTTCGTTGCTGCAGACTTACCACCTATTGATTCGACATCATGGATCCCCTCGCTTGGATCTCCAATGGCGAGAGGTGCGTAGCTCGAAGGAAAGAATCCGTTCCCCTGATCTGAACGGCGATTGATGCACACATTAGATGGCAAAGTCCTACTACTGCGCCCGAGATAGTGAGCCCCCCAGGCCCCGAGGTTCGGGTGTTGAATCGTACCACGGGGTTCATAGGCGGTTCGCATGTAGTATTGAGCTGGCTTGTGGACACCAATCTTTGCCTCCATGGATCGAATCAGGCAGATTCGATCTGCGACCGTCGCGAACTTCGGAAAGAAATCGGTAACCTGGAAGTCGGCTGATGTGTTAATCGCCGCGGCCGGCCCTTTGGATTTCCCCTTTTTCGGATCTAGTGAGTCGATATGACTTAGGCCACCGCTGAGCATCAGCCATATCACACTTTTTGCTTGCCCGAATGCGGCTGGCTTCTGCTCTGTAGATTCGGTTGCAACCAATTTTGTCGTCGGGACGATGCTCAGGCCGAAAGAAGTTGCGGCACAGCGTTCCACAAAGTTTCGGCGTGTGAGTGTGTCTAGCGAATTGAGAAGGTGCTTCATGTCGGATTGGATCGTTAAGTGATACTAGTAGTAAATAAAGGACGGGTAATGTCTATTGGATGAACATAAATTCCCGAGAATTCAAAAGAGCCCAGAAGATATCGTCAATGTCGAGCCCTTGATCCAGTGCGGCAAGACACTGACTCATGTCCTGTTCGCGCGGAAGCCGTGATAGACATGTGCGGTAAAGGAATGTGATCTGCTCGACGGGGGTTTTTTTCGCTCGAGATGCATTGATAACCAATGACCTGTTCATAAGACTTTTCGTGACTTCGCCGTTCATCATTGCCAACGATTCGGTAATGCCACCTTCAGTCGATCCATCATCGGCAACGTCACGCGCTGACTGTCCTGCGATTCGCAGGAAGTGCGTTGGAGGCATTGGTTGGGGTAGTTCGGATGCCCGTAGCCATGTTTCTTTACGGAGTCGTTCGCCGGTTTGAATGAATAGGCCCCGTCCGCCCTCACCATTCGAAACCTTTCCATCGGGCATAAGCGTTTTTGCAAAGTCGAAGATCTTTTCCCGATCGTTCATGATTGCATTTCTGTCGTGCGAGAATTCAAATGGAAAGACTAGCCGTTCCATTAAGGGCGCATGGTCTGTCTTCAATAGGTCGATCTCAGGCCCTCGCATGAAGAGAACAATGGAGTCCCATGACTGCTCAGCCGTCATCCGACGCAATAAAGGACCTGGGAATCGAAAGGCCTCGCCTTCGGGCGGGGTGAGGCTGACTTGTCGTTGATATGCCTTGGTATTCATGACAATACGTTGGAATGCTCGAAGATCAAAATCAACATCTTTCATCAACTTTGCGAGGTAACGCAGTAGTTCGGGATTTGTGGCACTTGCCAGATCGTCGAGATCTGTCACTGGCTCTTTGACGGCCATTCCAAATAGCTTCTTCCATAGCCGATTGGCAATGGCAGCGGCGAAACGTGGGTTCTCCGTGGAGGTCATCCAGTTCGCGAAGTGGCTTCGAAGTCGTTGCGGGCGCATGCTAGTCAGAGGCATTCCCTTTTCACCATCCCAGTTAATAAATCGTGGGATGACCTGGCTACCGGGCTTGGCATCGTTATACGCATAATCCTCCGGGAATACGGTTGACCTTGTGTTATCGAAGACGACTCGTTCCATGTTCGGCTGAAGTAAGGTAACGAGATTCGCTTTAGAGAAACGCTCATCACGCAGTACTATCGCAGGCTTGCGAGTATCGACACGTTCAAAGGCCGTTGAGCCGAAGAACGATACCATTTCATAGAAGTCGCGCTGAGTCCATTCGGCAGAGGGATGGTCGTGGCACTGAGCGCAGGCAATATTGGCTCCCAGAAAAGTGGTCATCGTGTTGGAGAGACTGTCCAGCGGCATACTAGCATCGCGTAAGAGGTAAGCGGTGGCTCCATTTTCTCCGAGCCGGCCTTCTGCAGTTAGCATGTCGTGAACCAATGCGTCCCATGGACGATTCTCCCGAAGTTGTACCTTCAGCCAAGTGTGAAAAGTCCAGGTCTTACCAATACGATAATAATCGTCCTTTACCCGAAGCATGTCTCCCAGCCAGTTGAACATGTGAGACTCGTGGCCAGGAGACTCCAGTAACGCATCGATCAACCTGGCTCGACGGTCTTCGCGGGTGTCGCCGTAGAAATTCCCAAATTCTTCATCTGTTGGAATTCGACCAATCACATCCAGATATACGCGGCGGGCGAACTGAATATCGCTGACCGGCGGATTCGGTTCCATCCCGTGTTTCTTTAGATCAAGCCGAATGATCGCATCAATTCGCAAGGAAGAATTGCCCGAATCTTGAGAATATGCGTTGGTTGTTGCAACGAAGAAGCCCAGTAACAGGCTACAGTATTTGATTGGTTGGGGATTCATTTGCATCATCATAACACGGACTGCGAAATATGATGAGTGTAAATTGACGTCTCTATTGTGGTGGTGAAGTTAGAGATAAGACTTTTAGGTCACGGTATGGAATCGCCACCTATGGTGATGCTGTAATGCCAACAGTCCTTCTAGTTCGAAGACGAAGCCGCAGGCACTCGCATTCATTTGTCTGTTCGACTAAGCTAAGTCGTAAATACTTCGCCAAATGATCGACGCTCGGATAATTCAAGTATGGAACCGCATATAAAGTCAGTGCCTAAGCAACCGCACGCACCGGAAAATCAGGTTGAGCCAAAACAACAACTCAGTCAAACAAAAGCAGCGGAAGTTAGCTATACTTGTCCTTGTTGTATTGCTCGGGAGAAAGTTCTTGCATCCCGGGGCGAGCGTTAAAAAATAGTATTGATCTCTGTTGGCCGACTTGGCTGCTACGCGTTCGGTAAGAAGTCGTAGATAATCAGGACACATCAGAAAATTCGCCGCCCCTGGAAAACAAAGAATTTCCCGTCATAGATCGTCATGATCTGTCACAAGAAATGCCTGAGTGGGCGATCAGCCCAAATAACGAAATAGACCGGCCATCTCGCCTCTCTAGGCGAAGTTCCTGCCGCAGATACCCACCGATTTCCCCCTGGAATCAGTGATTTACTGATCGACTGAAGTAACGAACACATTCGAAAGAGGTTTACCTTCGGCATAGTCGTACTTGAGGCCCAGTAGTTTGGCGATCGTCGGGGCGACAGCGGTATTGTCTACTCCTTGTATTTTACCTCCCGGTCGAATACCAACTCCGGAGAGAATACACATCGCTTTCATCTTCGGGGATTTCGCAAGAAAACCGTGCGAACCAAGTGCCGTTCTCGCTTCCTGGTATGTGGTGACGAGTGTCTCCCCGGTCATGTTTCCGGAAACACCGTATCCATCTTTAGCAACCACGATCGCATCAGGAACCTGATTGTTTTCGCGAGGATGTGGAAAGCCAACTTCATTGAATCGATCAGGCAGCAGAAAATCGGCCACACCCTCCTGTCCCAACAAGAGTTTTTGAACAAACGCGGCACGCTGAGAAGCAGTGGCTGGATTGGTGCAATACACATATCCAACTCCACCTTCCGGAACCACATGCACTTGGGCCTCCGTTAACTCTCCACCGTCCAATGTCAACAATCCCGCTTTTCGCAAAACAACATTAGGGCGGATTGCTTTGGGAGTTAGAGTGAATCCATGATCGGCAACCAAGATAACGGTCGTGGTTTCACGAATTCCCGCATCGTCAATAGCGTCGAGAATTCTACCCACACACATATCGGCATAGGCATTCGCGGTGTAGCCGTCCTGTGTTTGGGCTCCACGCCTATGGTGTGTCGCATCATTGTTCAAAAGATGTACGAGGGTTAGGTGTGGTTTGCGTTGCCGAATCAGGTGGCAGGCAGCTTCCGTCCAGACATAATCGAGGCCAACAACACTGACACTTCGAAATGAAGCTTGTGATTCATCCCGTAGAAATCCCTTTTCGATAAGTTCAGTCCTTAATCGCGGTGTTGTATAGTCCAAGGAATTTGGTACGTCGGGAAATTGGTCGTCGAATGATTTCGAATTGCGAGTACAAGGCCAATTAACTTCGGCCGTCCTGAGGCCCGCAGCATGGGCCACATCCGCAATGGTGGGAACTCGCACCAAGTCTATCTGGTCACGATTCGAGTCAATCTTCACCGGCACGCCGACTCCACCTCGGACAAGAACACCATTTGCGAGGACGCCATGCCGCCCAGGCTTCAAGCCTGTCACAAGCGTCGTGTGATTGGGCCATGTCACCGAGGGGTCTGAGACAGTCATCCCACCCTCAACAATACAACCCTCCTCAGCGAGACGCCGAATGTTGGGCAGCGGCACTTTGGGATCGTCAACGAGGTAACCTGCGAACCCGTCGATGCTAATGAGAACTACGTGTCGGTCCGTAGCGTCTGCTTGAGCTAACACCCAAGGAATGAGGCTGGCTGTAATTAAAGCCGCGACATTAGAGAACCACTGTTTCCTGTTTAACATGCCGGCCTTATCTCCCGCTCGTTGTTATTCTAAGCGCCTTCTAAATATTTAGGAAACTTAAAACTACCAAATAGATCTGGGGCAGTAAACAAAACAATCTCGATTGGTAATTCAGTTTAAGAGATGATAAGAAATCGGTGCGAGCTTAAGCAAGTGACTATCGATAACTGATTAGTTTGGCGACAGCTTCCTGACAGTGTGGCAATTCGATTAGCGTGAGTAAGACACAACCTCACCCGGTCAAGCCCCCGGAAGTCGCCCGCGCAACACGCAACGGCAAAGTTTCAAACTTGCAATGTTGAGGAAAACTGCGATCTGGTACCGTGGCGGTCTACGGAAGCATGGGGTGCCAGAAAATAGGCCCCCCTCCTAGCTAACTGATGGGAATTCGCGCCCCTTTGATTTTTGTTTCGCATCTTTCCTAGTGAGAGACGAATGTGCCTCTCCGATTAGGTAGGATGTGTCTGGTAAGCCAGTGACGGCTTGGTTGCGTGTTCTTGATCCGTGCAAATAATGATGGAAAACACAAATATGAACACCCCGGAGCAAGCTCCCAACCCGACGGCATTTTGGTGTCCAAATTGTCGATGCCATACAGATTCGGTGGAACGGGAGTCCTACATTAGTGACTCTCAGGGAGGGTCTGGAAGCACGTATGTAGAGAGCTGTGTATCCTGCAAAGCAGTGGGCGGTATACCAGCGCAGCAATACAAGAGTCTTATTCGGGCAACCACAATCATCGCACTATGTGTGACGACTTTGGCGGCAATCATGGTGAGTTGCTTTCCCAAAACAGAATCAACTTCCACTTGGAACGCGATTACAACGTTTTGCCTAAACACCCTTGGTGTTGCCTCAGTTTTATCACCAGGCTTTTTATTTGCCTGGGTAGTGACTTGTGGGGCCACTTTTCTCCGTTATCGCAAATGGAGGAAGTGGGCTAGGAAACAACGTTGACTGAATTGCCTCAAGGCAACGTATTTTTCCTTCTACATATGCTCGGAGCCTGAGTAGATCTTCACGCAGCCAGATTCTTAGAGGCTTTCCCACTCAGCACCTCACGGCAAAGTTTCAAACTTGCAATTTCCCGAACATCCATTGAACTCTTTCAGTTGGTTTTAGTGCGAGTAGTCCTGACGCAGAAGCCGAAGCTGCAACGCCTGTCACCACCATTTGAAATCAGCCGGCGACTTTGGGAGAATTAAGCCTTGGCCGAAGAGAAATGTATAGGCTGTGGTTGCGTGATTCGAGTGGATTCTTTTTGAAGTGCTTCGTATGCTTGACAAGTCAATAAAAACGCCTGATAGAGTTGCAGGAAATTCGGTGATGAAAAAAGTCCTACTAGGCACCATTGTAGGTTGCTTAGTTGCGATCCTCCTTGCCGTTGGGGGTGTAGCAATTTTAATTGCGCATTTAATGACTAGCAGTGCGGGAGGCGGAAGTGGGGGTGTAGGTGCTTTTATCGTCGCGATTGCTATCTTCATCCTTTGCTTGCCTGTTGGCGTAATTTGGGGTGTGATTTCCGCGGTCAAAGGTTGGTGGCCGTTTTACAAAGGTTCATTCTCGGCGGTCAAAGGCTGGTGGCCTTTTCGGAAAAAAGCACATAATCAATAGCTATTGGGTAGCTTATCAACCACCCAGAGCTTGCAGAGAAGGCTTTGGAACACGCTTCAAGCATTACAAAAATAGGGATGCGAGATCATCATCCAAACCTCTATGCTCATTGTATTGATCCGGAAGAGCAAAACAACTTGGAAGAATCGAACCTCGAAATCCTGGAAAGCCTCTGAAAACAGCCTGGCAAAACATCAAGACAACAAGAAAACAGTCAAATGAAAGCAGCAATGACTTCTAAGTTGCCGATCAATCCACTCTGTTCTTAAGTGAAAAGCGAGATAAAAGCACTCGTCAAACGTTCTCTAGGTTACGAGTTCTGCAATTGGTGTTCCGCTTGGAATAAGTGGAACGGGCCGTCCATTAAGATCCGGAACATGCCGCTTATAATCGATACCAAGATGACGATAAATCGTGGCCAGTAAATCATTAGGATCTAAAGGACGGTCCACCGGATGTTCTCCCTTTTTGTTAGTCGATCCTATAACCTGTCCTGTTCGCATTCCGCCACCGGCCACAAGAACGCTCATGGCTGCTGGATAATGGTCTCGTCCGGGTTGCATTA
>PAAT01000074.1 GCA_002698965.1 Rhodopirellula sp.
GCCACCGCTTTACAAGACTTGAATGACGATGTTCCTTTAATGGACACCTTTACATATACGGTCAGTGATGCTCAGGGGGAAACAGCTGTTGGTATAGTTTCTATTGACGTGACTGGAATTGACGACCAACCAGAGGCCCATGACGACCAAGTGAACGCGACAAGAACTTCTATTGATCTAATTGATTTGATCAAAGCGGATAGTCCAAGTGCGGAAGGTCATGATTTTGATAGAGATATTGGTGACGAGATAGTGAAAATTAATATCCAGTCTCAGCCGACTTTTCTTGATGCAAATGGTGTAAGTATACCAGTTGGAAGTGTAGCGGATCCGAATGGCGTTGAGCCGATCCTCTATACTCTACCTAATGAGTGGCCAGAGAATTTTGATGGAAAGGTTACCTTTGATTATACAGTTGAGGATGGTGACGGGATTGAATCCGAACCTGCCACGGTAACGGTTTTAGTTAATGATCCTCCGGTTGCTAATGATGATTCAGTTGAAGTTTATAAGAATCAGCAAAAGATCATCGACGTGATTCAAGCCGAAAATACGAGCTATTCCGGTCACGACTATGATGTGGATGGCACGATTGAACAGCTTACTATTATTGCCTATCCAGACCCAACTCATGGTCTGTTGGTTGAAAATCCGGACAAAACGGTAACATTCACTCCAGCTCAGGATTACCTTGGAGCGGCCGAATTTAAGTATCAGCTTGCCGATGATGATGGTGACCTCTCTGAGATAGCAACCGTTTCCATTGATGTACTTTTAGACCCAATCCCATGGCACAATCGAGGGAATGGAATGGATGTCAATGGGGATACGAAGGTCTCACCAATTGATGCTTTGGTGATTATCTCAGAATTGAATGAAAAAGGATCCTATCTGCTTCCTGTTGAAACGGCTACGCCACCCCCATTCTTTGATGTGAATCAGAACGGATATGTCGATTCAGGAGATGCGATTGTAATAATCAATCATCTAAATGCATTGGCTAACGGTGAAGGGGAGTTTGTTGAACCGACGGCGATGGACATTTCCGAAGTGTCTCAAAAGGCATTGGATGTAGGCGAGACTCACGCTAACAATGGTTTTGCCGTCGATAATCTCCAGACGTTTGGATTGTCTCAGGTTCGTAGCGAAATTATCGAAGAGTTGATTGACGAACTGGCTGATGAAGTTTCAGAAGTTCTTGAAGACTCAGATGAAATTTCACTCGACGACTTCTTTGGACAGTTTTAATTGTTGAGAATATGTCTCTGATGAACTGGCGGGAAAGGCTTTGCTTTTCCCGCCAGTTTATCTTTCTGGTAGGCAGATCTGCTTTGCGTCACAATGAGCCAGCAGTTATCTTAAATTCTCAGGGATTTAGCGCCCACTCTCTCAGATTACGGCACCCATAGAAGATATAGAGTGAGAATGAACGACGATACCAATAGTGCTCTATTAGTGCGTGCTAAGGGCGGTGATCGGGATGCCTTAGGTAACCTGCTTGATAGATACCGTCCATATCTGCGGATTCTTGCTCTTAGATATTTGGACTCAGGCGTGCGGCAGCGTGTCGATCCCTCGGATGTGATTCAGCAGACTTGTTTGGATATTCATCGCGATATTGACGGTTTTCGCGGCGACCATGAGGCAGAATGGATTGGTTGGGTTCGACGCATTCTTGAAAACAATGTCAACCAGGTGATTCGGCGACATATACAGGCTCAGAAACGTTCTGTCCGTAAAGAAACGGTCGTTGACAAATCATCGGGAGCCCACCGAATTTATAATGCCGGTCCTGTATCGAAGGAGTCTTCTCCGAGTCATCGAGTGATGAAAGGAGAACGTGCCGTTCGACTGGCGATCATGCTGGGTAAATTGCCTGAAGTTCAACGGGAAGCCATACGTTTGCGTTATTTGGAAGGGAGAACCCTTCAGCAAATTGCAAAGAGTATTGGAAGATCGGAGATGGCAGTAGCGGGTTTATTAAAGCGAGGTCTTCGCAGTTTACGCGATTTGAGTGGGACCGAGAGTAGTTTTTAACCACTTTAGTCACGTCACTTCATGAAAGTGATGATATGGAATGACTATGTCTGAACATCTTATTGATAATCATGAGTTCGAGGACGAGCCTTCTGAGCGCGAAATTCGTATCAGTACGTTATTAGCAGCATTTCTAAAGCAGGAAGATGGAGGCACGGCGGTTAGTCGTGAGCGATTCCTGAAAGAAAACTCGGATGTAGCTGAGGATCTTCAGATTCTACTTGAGATGGCCGACATGATTCAGGAAATGGCGGGACCAGTTTCTGATGATGGACTGGGCTTGGATTCCAATAGCCCGTTGCCAGACGCCGCGGTCTCTATAGCTCCTTCCTCCGAGCCAAACCATGAACTTAAGCATCGTTTTGATAATGGTGAGGAGACACCCACCAATCAAGGCGATAGTGTCGATTTCTATTTGCCAGGTGATTTAATACCTCAGGTTGGAAAGGATTCCAGTATGCCCGAAGGGTTTACCTTCGGCGACTACCAATTGTTGGAGGTGATTGGGCAGGGAGGGATGGGAATTGTCTATCGCGCACATCAAGCGGGCATTAATCGTGAAGTAGCTGTCAAAATGATACGTTCAGATCGTTTCCATTTTGATAAGGACGTCGCTCGATTTTATAAAGAGGCACAAACTGCCGGATCGACCCAACACCCGAATGTTGTGACCGTATTTGACATTGGTAATGTCAGCGGACGCCATTATTTCTCAATGCAATTGATCGAGGGAACTGATCTGGCCGCTTTGAATCGCGAAAGTGAGCTTAGCAGTCGGCGTATCACTGAAATTTTGAAAGACGTTGCCAATGGAGTTGACGCAGCCCACCAACACGACATCCTCCATCGCGACTTAAAACCGGCGAACGTATTGGTGCGTGAGGCAGACGGCCAGGCATTTGTTACGGACTTTGGTTTGGCGAAACAGGTCGAAAATGAACTGGAGTTAACGCAAAGTGGTGATACGGTTGGAACGCCAAGCTATATGGCACCCGAACAAGCCAGAGCTGATGAAGCTCAAATGGGGCCGGCTTCGGATGTTTACTCGATCGGTGCGATTCTTTACGAGTTATTGACCGGAGTTCCGCCATTTAAGTCGGATTCAATGGCTAGTACGGTTGTCGAAGTATTACATCGTGAAGTGATTCCCCCGTCGGATATGAATGCCAAGGTAAATAAATATTTGGAGGCGATTTGTCTCAAGTGCCTCGAAAAGAATCCGCAATTACGGTACGAGTCGGCCAAAGAGCTGGCAGAAGACTTCCAGTGTGTGCTTGACGGCCGACCGATAAAAGCGGTACCTGTGGGGAAATCAAAAAAGGCGATTCGCTGGGTTTGCAATGTACCGTTCTTTGCTCGTCTATCAGGGAATCACTTCCCCAACGTGACGCCTGCTCATCGGGTCGTCAATCATTTATTGTGGGTCATTCCCGTCTTGCTGTTAGGTTTATTTGTCTTGTGGCAAAGCGTTAGGGAAAGTTATGTCCCGGATTCGATTAGTATCGGTACCGGCATGAGTGATCAGTTCTATCATCAGGTTGGACTGGAATTAAAAAAAGAATTGGCTACACATTACAGTCAGCCTACCGAGATTCTGACGACGACCGGTTCTTTAGAGAATGTGAGCTTACTGAATTCCGGTACGATTCATATCGCCATAGCTCAGCTTGAAGTGCTTGCCAACGATAATTCGGTCGCTAAACTCACGCCACTCTATGCTGATAAAGTGCATGTGGTGGTTCGAAAAGGCCGGGGAATCGAAACATTAACGGATCTTGAAGGCCGGGTTGTTTCTTTGGGGCCCACCAACTCAGGGATGAGGATTACATCAGAGCGAGTTTTGTCGACACTTAATGTCGATTACGAGAGTATGCGAGAAACCTCCAAGCCGTTTCAGAATATGTTAACCGACTCGAGTATTGAAGCTGGTATCGTTACAACGCGGACAGAGAATCAGGTCCTTCGGCATTTACTGAATGACCCCCGTTTCGAACTGATTGGTTTTTCGACTTCTCAAATCAATGAATTAACGCAAATTGGATATCATCGAGATCGGATTTCAGGTGATGGTCTCAGTCAGGTCGAAGCCGAACTGACTTCCACGGTGGCCACAATGGCATTTTTGGTTAGTAATACGGATGCTGGAGAGGCTCTGGTGAATCGAATGCTTAATGCCCTGTTTGAGGAACGGGAAAATGGTAGTATTGCAACTCGCTTAAACCTGCTGTCGAGAACTGCCGCGAGTCAACATCCCATTGATTTTCATCCTGCGGCATTGAGATTCTTTGACGAAGTCGAGCAATAAAGACGAAGTTTTATTAGTTTAGATTAGAGATTAAGCGCCTACTACTGCGGTTAAAAACATCTCTAATTAATGGTAACGATTGAATTCTTAAGCCACAAAAAGATCCACCGGAGTGAAAAGGTATGTCTGAAGAGGGTAAAAAAGGTCACGGTAATTTAACGCTTTACATCATCATCTCGATTGTTTTGGCGATTGCCACGGCACTGATCCTGCCTGAGGTGATGGGAGAGGAAAGCGAATCCACCACCCTAAGTATTTTCGAGGGGATTGGTATTGGTGGTGAAGTCTTTTTACGAGCCTTGATGATGATGGTTGTACCACTTGTGGTCGCCTCGGTGATGAATGGAATTCTCGGTCTAGGCGATGTGCGAAAGCTTGGAAAGCCAGGCTTCACCGCGGTGGGTTATTATTTGGCAACGACAGTATTGGCGGTGGCGATTGGGCTTATCACCGTCAATATATTTAATCCCGGGGCACCAAAAGACAAGCCAGTTGCAGGTGAGGTAGCTGTTGTGCAGTCGGAGGAGGTAACAACTCATTCCGGGGACGCTGAGCCAGCGACACATGGTGATGAAATTGTCGTAACTCCTGATGACGTCAGAAAAGTTCTGGATATTTTAGAAGATCAAACAGGTCTGAATTCCAGAGAACTTGCGAAGATATTTCCGGGGCTGTCCGCAGGACTGGAAGAGGAGGAGCCTGGTATCGGGATGATTCTGGGAAATCTAGTTCTTATGTTATTTGCGGATAATCTGTTCGAGGCCGCCGCCACGATGAATTTACTTCCCTTGATCGTGTTTGCGATTATTTTTGCCGGAATGCTCACAACGATGGGGGAACGAGTTAAAGCGATTACAGATATGATTGAGCAGATTAATAATGCCATGATGAGTTTCGTGATGTTGTTGATGAATCTGGCACCTCTGGGGATCTTCTGTTTGATCGCATCGAATTTCGGTGAAGCCAATGCCAAAGGTGAGTTGATGGATGTCATTTCCCAGAGTGGTATGTTCGTTCTTACAGTGCTTGTCGGGCTTGGCTTTCACGCATTTGTCACACTTTCAGCTATCTACTGGATCTTCACCAAGAAGAATCCGTATGCCTACATGAAACAAATGTCAGAAGCGTTGCTAACAGCATTTTCAACGGCTTCCAGTTCAGCAACACTGCCACTGACGATGGAATGTGCTAACAAAGCTGGTATTTCTAAGAAGTCGACTAACTTCGTATTACCTCTGGGAGCGACGATCAATATGGACGGAACGGCATTATATGAAGCGGCCGCCGCTATCTTTATTGCTAATATTGCGGTTGTGACGCATGGTGTTGATCCATTGACATTTACCGATCAACTAATTGTGGCGGTGACGGCGACATTGGCTGCTATTGGCGCTGCTGGTATTCCGGAAGCTGGTTTGGTGACAATGATGATTGTGCTTAATGCAGTCGGCTTACCTGTCGAATTGATTTCATCCGTTTTGGCGATTGACTGGCTTCTGGATCGGTTCCGCACTGCTACAAATACTTTTGGTGATTCGATTGGTGCTGCTATAGTGGATGAACAGTTCAAGGAAATGCAGATTGATGGCGATGATTCCAAAGGGCAGGGAACGGAAACTGCCGTTGTTCCGGCTTAGCATTCGATGACGCCATGCGGTATGAACCCTACAGATTTACTTTGCAAGAAGATGCAGCAAGATGAAACCTGAGCAAATTGACGAATTACTGAAACGAACTCTGGACGATTATAAAGTTTCCCGAGGTGAAAAGAAGATTCTGGATGGAATCGTGCGCGAGCACGGTTCTGCTCCCAATCAACTGGCGTTTTTACGGCATCGTGCCTTTGATATGGCACGTGAACAACTGATGAGTCCTGATGCCAAGGGAGTCCTCGATTGGCTGGAAGACGTGGTGAAGGCATTTTCCAAAACGGAGCAGGGGGCAGATGATGAATCGCATGTCTTTTTCAGCCCTGGTGATGATTGCCCCAACGTGATTTCTAACTTGTTTGAACGAGCCGAACAGACAGTTGATATATGTGTCTTCACGATTACCGATAACAGAATCACCCAGGCCATTCGGGATGCTTATGTACGAGGTATCAATATCCGGGTGATTACCGATAATGATAAGGCTTTGGATCCGGGTTCCGATGTTGATCGTATGGCTGGACTAGGGATACCTTTGCGAGTTGATAAATCGCCACATCACATGCATCATAAGTATGCCATTTTTGATAAGACGATAACATTAACCGGCAGCTACAACTGGACGCGTAGTGCGGATCACCATAATGAAGAGAATTTCCTAACCACCGAGGATCCCACTATCACTAGGCCATTTATTGGCCATTTTGAGAAACTCTGGGATTCTTTGGGATAACTTTTGATCCACGTGTGCTCGATGGGTATATCGACTCATATATCAACCTTGATGTAATAGATACAGGCTTTGGAGCCCTGATTATTTGGAACGTAAGCGAAATTGCTATTGGTTCAAACAATAGTGTTAAAGAGCAGCCTGTTGGTTGCTATCTGGATTAGCCCCTGGGTATAGGGGCCATTTGAACGTCTTGAATTCCTATGTAATTCAGGGGTTTTTCTTCCAATAAATAGTTCGCATTAACGAATTCGTTAATGTTATTGATGTGGATTATTGCCGAACGCCCCTTTTGTTATCGAAAGGCAGTAGCCGGCATAATCCGTAGAATCGTTACAGCTTGTCTGTGTTTCCCGTTTTTTCTAACTAATAGAGAGAACCTAATGGTGCAGCTTTAATACTAGTGGCGATACTTGGAATGTAATTATCCGTAAAGAGTTAATACGAAGAACCATGAGTAGTGAATTAACAGAACTAATGAATCACCTTTTTTCAGCTCCGTTGATGGTTTCAACGGGATTGATGCTATTTGTGATTGCCTACTGGTTGATTTCCATATTGACCGGTCTGGGATTAGATGCGATTGACTTCGATCTGGACTTCGATACGAATGCGGATGTTGGTGGAGTCGACGGATTCATGGGAATCGGTTTATTACCATTGAAGTGGCTGAATATCGGAGCCATCCCACTGATGTTATGGGCTTCGATTTTTGCCGTGGCTTTTTTCTTCGCTTCGTTGGGGGTTGAGCGTTATCAGCCGTTAACCGCCGAAGCAGCGACTGGCGTCATTGCTATTCGTGTGATTTGGGTAATGGGTGTAGGGGCTTTAGGTACCAAATTCATTACTCAGCCAATGCGAGGTTGGTTTAAGGAACACATCTTGGACCATAACGAATTCATTGGCAAACAGGCTACAACTCGAATTACAACTCACACTACTCGCGGAAAGATATTTATCGAACGCAAAGAGGGTGATTTGATATCAGAAGCCAGGACGGCTGGAAAAGAAATCCCGAATGGAACTCGGGTAACCGTCGTCAGTTATGACGAAACTCAGAAGGTGTACATGGTTGCGGAATCGCGTTCGACGGGCGAGGAAACAATGAATAATAACGAGGAAACAGAAAATGTTTAGCGAGTTCCTATTCGCACAGGATGGTATTCCTGGTGGTGGTATGACCATTACCCTGATTGCTATTGGTGCAGGGCTGTTTTTATTGCTGATTCTGGCAGTAGCCCTTAACAAATTTTATGTCAAAGTTGGTCCGGATGAAGCTGTGATTCGTACGGGGGTTGGGGGAGTCAACGCGGTCTCTGGCTCAGGGATGTTTGTGATTCCTCTCGCTCATCAGGCAGAACGCATGGATTTGTCCGTAAAGCGAATTGAAATTAAACGTCAGGGCTCGGAAGGTCTTGTCTGTAAAGACAATATTCGAGCTGACATTGAAGTGGCATTTTATTTGCGAATTTCAGCCGATAACATGACATCCGTAGCTGCTAAGCTGGGTGCTAAACGAGCCTCAAGCCGTGACGCACTGATTGAGCTTTTCGACGCTCAGTTTTCCGAAGCATTAAAAACGATCGGTAAGAAGTTTGATTTTGTTGACCTTTATACTGAACGAGATCAATTCAAAGTGGCCATTACTGAACTTCTGGGTGACCCGGAAGACCTGCAGGGATATGAACTTGTCAGTACTGCCATTGATTACCTTGAACAAACTCCTTTGGAAGCATTAAATCCTAAGAATATTCTTGATGCTGAAGGGATTAAAAAGATTACAGATCTCACTTCGCGTGAAGCGATTCAGGCGAATGATATTGAGCGTGAAAAGGAAAAGGCGATTACAAAGCAGGACGTGGAAGCTCGTGAAGCCATTCTGGCTTTGGAACGCCAACAAGTGGAAGCCGAAGAACGTCAACGTCGTGAAATTGAAGAAGTCACGGCTCGTGAGCAAGCTCAGGCGGCAGTTGTAAGAGAAGAAGAACGCTTACGAGCAGAAGCGCGTCGAATTCAGACGGAAGAGGAACTTCAGGTCGCTGAAGAAAACAAGGATCGTCAAGTCATTGTTGCTCGTAAGAACAAAGAACGAACGGATGCCGTTGAAACGGAACGTGTGGAACGTGACCGTGGTTTAGAAGCCACCGATCGTGAACGCGTTATCGCCATCGCTGACATTGAAAAAGACAAAGCAATCGAAGTTGAAAAACGAAACATTCAGGAAGTTATTCGTGAACGTGTGATTGTCGAACGTGGTGTGGTGGAAGAACAGGAACGTATCAAGGATACCGAACAATTTGCCACAGCCGATCGATTGAAACGAGTTACCGTTACACAAGCCGAAATGACCGCGGAAGAATCCCTGGTTAAGGAAGTTAAAGCTGCCGACGCAGAAAAGCAAGCTGCTGAACGTCATGCCGAACAGATTGTGATCGAAGCGGAAGCTCATCGTCAGCGAGCAGAGAAAGAAACACAGGCTACCAAAATGTTGGCTGAAGCAAAAACAGCTGATGAAGCGGCCAGTGGATTGGCAGAAGCAAACGTGATTACCGCCAAAGCAGATGCCAAAGAAAAGGACGGTTATGCGGAAGCTGCTGTTATCCAGCGTAAAGCGGAAGCAGAAGCTAAAGGACAGGAAGCAAAAGCTGTGGCGACCGAGAAACAAGGTACAGCCGAAGCAGTGATTGTTCAACGCCATGCAGAAGCAGAAGCGACTGGTATGGTAGCCAAGGCAGAAGGTATCTCGAAAGAAGGTACAGCCGAAGCTGAAGTGATGCAGTTGAAGTATAGTTCAGAAGCTCAGGGTATCGAAGAGAAGGCCAACGCAATGAAACTCTTCGATTCAGTTGGGAAAGAACACGAAGAATACAAATTGCAGCTTAACAAAGATAAAGAAATTGAAATCGCTGCGATTGACGCTCAACGTCAGATTGCAGAAGCCCAATCGAACATTATGGGTGAAGCGCTGAAGAGTGCACGCATTGATATTGTCGGTGGTGAGTCAACCTTCTTTGACCAGGTGGTCAACGCAGTGAAAGGCGGTAAGGTTGTCGATCGATTCGTGAGCAATAGTGAAGTCGTTAGCGATGTTAAAGATACGTTCTTTAACGGCGATCCCGAGTATTTCAAATCCCGAATCCTTGGTATGGTCGATCAATTCGACCTCAGCACTGATGATGTGAAAGACCTTTCCATCGCAGCTCTAATCGCCAAGATGATCGGTCTCGCTCGAACGGACTCGATTCGAAATGAGTTGCAGGGACTGTTAGGTATGGCCAAAAGCACCGGTATCTCAGGTGACAAAGCCAGTAACTTTATGACAGTCAATGCTTCTCAGGGTGATGCGTAAGGCATCTGTTAGTACACCTTCGGAATGTGGTAGACCAGCCTCCGGCTCTCGGATTGCTGGAGGTTGGTCTGCGACTCCTTTTAGCACCTGTCCGCCAGGTCAAAAGGCCTGAGGAGAGCTCTGAGGACAAGGACGCTCCCGGTGTACTACCCGAACTTACCTTCGTATAACTATTCCTCAACGGGATATTCATTAGAGAGTTCGTATTATGGCTCAAGCAGAACAGCAGCCAGACAACACGCAGACTCCAGAGGATAATTCACCTCAGCTGGAAAGCGGTACGTATGAAATTATACGTAACCGACTTAAAGGCTTTGCCGGTGAATTACGCGATCGGCTTAACAGCCTTAATGGAGCACGCAAGGATGTCTTTGGAGCAATTGAAACCACGCTTTTAGGAACGGAGCGTGTGACGACCGAACACAATTGTGTCCCTCGTGACATGATTGCCATCGGCGAGCAACTTATTTTTGGCTACAACATCCACTTTGGCCTACGTCAAACCACGCACCCCGCCGATGTCTTCGCGGTTTACACCTTTCGCGATGGATCATTTCACACGGAAGAATCGGACCTTCTGACCGATTCAAATTTTGAGCGTGACTTTCAGGAAATTTACAAGTATTACAAAGATGCAGAATTTACGAAGTTCTTCGTAATTGGCCCTTTTGTATATATGACCTTTCGCGTTGGCAAAGGTGTCAACGACTATAAAAGTCTAAAATGGAAGATTGAGGATAAGAAGCTCACTTACGTTGATAATCGTAGTGATCATGAAGTTGAATTTCCATCCCAGCACGATTTCCCCTGGCGTCGGGCAACCCGTGATCAATTTGAAGAAGGACGTCATCCGCATGTAAGCATTGACGATCGGTTGTTCGTTGAGACGACAGGTGGTGATCTAACCATCAAGATCGAGAACAACACGGAATCTGGCGAAGGAATCTATTCAGAGCCAGTTGAGAATCTCGATCAAACTCTGGATGATGCCGAGATTCTGTATGCCGTTAACGGTAGTTTGATTCTGGTAAGAATTCGCCCTTATCAGGAAGAAGCGAACCGGTATTTTATTTATAACGACAAAGTCAAACGTGTGTGGCGTTGTGATTCGATTGAAGAATCCTGTGTGCTGCTTCCTGACGATCATGGTGTGATTTTCGCCAATGGCTATGCACTTGCCACAGGTGAATTTAAAGTGTTTGACACTGAACTTCAACATATGAAGTTTGACCGTCGACTGGACGCACCTAATGGTGAAGACTACTTGTATGTCTTCTACTGTGAAGATACCGGAACCTACGTATTACTACGGTACAACCTGATTCAACAGGAAGTGGACACGCCGGTAATCTGTAATGGGACATCCTTTTTCCAGGCAGGAGAAATGATCTGCTTTCGCTCTCAGGCGGAACCTCAAAAGCATCATGCGCTCCAAATCTGGCAAACTCCCTATGTTTCAGAGGACTACGTACCCGATACAAATACAGATTCTTTCTTATATAAAATTGGTAATAAAGATCTCGTGCGTGGAATGGCCGAGTGTTACGAAGTTATTTCGTTGATCGAAAAGGATGATAGCTATTCAGGGCTATATGCCGATCTGGCCAAAGCAGCGGGCGATGTGGTGGATGCCCATTTTTGGTCCACGAATGAGGAATGCTTCAAAGTTTCTGAACCACTGGTCGAAATTCGTCAGGCTGCAGAATCAGCGATCGATGAATTCGAGAAAGTTGTTCGTGTTAAGCAGAACACTTTAGACCAAACCCGACAGGTTGAAGCCCGGGTCACCGAGATTCTTCGTGTCGTACAAAACAGTCGATTTGAAAATATCGACGAATTTGTACAGGCCCTGGCGGAATTGCGGGCCGTACGGGGTGAAATTATTTCACTGCGTGAATTGCGTTACAACAATCCGGAACTCATCAACGATTTGGAATTGCAGGTTTCCGAAAGCAATGATCGTCTCAGCCAGCGATGTGTTGAGTTCCTACTGCGAGACGACGCCTTGGCCCCTTATGCTGAGCGAGTGGATGGACAAGCAGCTACGATTCCGGAATTGACGAAAGTAACCGATGCCAAAGTATTGGAAGATGAAATTTCAGCCAGTGCTTCGGAACTGGAAATGTTGATTGATATTGTCAGTAATCTGGAAATTGAGGACGCTACTCAGCGAACTCGAATTATAGAAAATATTTCAGCTATCTTTGGGAAAGTGAATACGGCCCGCGCCTCACTCAAAGGCAAAGTCAAAGATCTGATGAGTGTCGAAGGCATTGCGGAATTCAATTCCCAGATGAAACTACTTAATCAGGCGGTGGTTAATTATCTGGATATCTGTGACACTCCTCAGAAGTGTGAGGAATTCCTCACCAAAATGATGATCCAACTGGAGGAACTGGAAGGACGGTTTGCAGAGTTTGATGAATTTGTTGTCCAACTGACGGATAAACGTGAAGAGGTATACAATGCCTTTGAAACGCGCAAAGTCGGCCTGGTTGAGGAAAGAAATAAACGAGCATCGTCTCTCATGAATGCGGCTGATCGTATTCTTAAAGGCGTGAAGTCACGTGTTGATAGTTTGGAGTCCGTCAACGAAATCAATGCGTACTTTGCCTCTGACCTGATGATTGAAAAGATCCGCGATCTGGTGGATCAACTTAAACAACTTGATGACAGCGTAAAAGTCGATGATGTTCAGAGTCGACTGAAGACCGTTCGCGAAGACGCTGTAAGACAACTCAAGGACCGTCAGGAGTTATTTGTTGATGGCGAAAATATTATTAAGTTTGGTAAACACAACTTCTCCGTGAATATCCAGTCATTGGATCTGACTTCTGTTCTACGTGACGGAGAGATGTTCTATCACCTCACCGGTACGGATTTCTTTGAACGTATTGCTGACGAAGATTTACTGGCAACCCGGGATGTATGGCAGCAGGAAGTTATTTCTGAAAATACAGATGTGTATCGTGGTGAATACCTTGCCTATCAGATGTTCGCTGAGTTGCACAATAATACAGAGATGTCGCTCGAGGCATTTTCAGGGTTGGATGATGAGCAACGTGTAGCAGAACTCCAAAAATTTATGGGACCCCGATATACCGAAGCTTACGCAAAAGGAGTGCACGATCTCGACGCGGCAAAGCTTGTGAAGACTTTGGCGGAGATGGAATTATCTATCGGCTTGCTTAGGTATCACACGAAGGCTCGTGCGTTAGCGCGTTTGTACTGGGAATACTTTGGCGATAATGTTCAAAAGTCATTGCTTCAGTCACGCTTGAGTGGGGTAGGGACGATTGCGCAGTTGTTCCCCAGTAGTGCCGAACAGCAGCAGTATGTTGCCGTGATTGAGCCCATGTTGGCTGAGTTTGTGACATCGACCGGGATGTTTTCGGAAGACTACGTAAACCAAGCTGCCAACTATCTTTTTGAGGAATTGACAGTTAGTCATCAGTTCGTCATTAGTCGCAAAGCAGCCGAATTGTACGAAGCCTTTGAACGGCACCTGAAACAGAATAGCTTTGTCGATAAATTTAAATCCAGCGTTACAAAACTCGTCAAGAGTCCTCTGGAGCGATTCATTCTCCTACGCGACTGGTTAGAAGCGTTTCTAACGGAAACTACTCAGGATTCCGTAGCAGATGATTACGTGGATGAACTGGCTGTGATGTTGATGAAAGGTTCCTTCAATAAGAAAAATGTCATTGATGGAACGGTTGAACGCGTGATCAAGGGCATGATTGGTAACCATGGGGTTGTTGAAGAGAATTCATATCAGTTTAATTACAACGAATTCATCACCAAAATGGAACGATTTGAGCGAGTGGTTGTTCCAAAGTATCGTGACTATATCGAGATTAAAAAAGAAGTAATTGAACGGGCAAAAGAAGATCTGCGCTTGGATGAATATCGTCCTCGAGTGCTCACGTCCTTTGTGCGGAACCGTCTGATTGACGAAGTTTACCTCCCACTTGTTGGTGATAATCTAGCGAAACAGATTGGTGTCGTGGGCGACCAAAAGCGTACAGACCTGATGGGCTTATTGCTTCTGATTTCTCCTCCAGGTTATGGTAAGACGACGTTGATGGAATATGTTGCGAATCGTTTGGGCATAATCTTCATGAAGATTAACGGTCCTGCGATTGGACATGCCGTGACTTCACTAGATCCCGAGGAGGCTCCCAATGCTGGAGCTCGTGAAGAAGTAGAGAAGTTAAATCTGTCCCTGGAAATGGGTGACAATGTGATGATTTATCTGGATGACATCCAGCATTGTAATCCGGAGTTTTTGCAGAAATTCATCTCGCTTTGTGACGCTCAAAGAAAAATCGAAGGGGTTTATAAAGGTCAGACTAAAACTTACGACTTACGAGGTCGCAAGGTTTGCGTAATCATGGCTGGAAACCCGTACACCGAAAGTGGTGAAAAGTTCCAGATTCCAGACATGTTGGCCAACCGTGCAGACATCTATAACCTCGGTGAGATTATTGGGGATACTCGGGAAGCGTTCGAAATGAGTTACCTCGAAAACTGCCTTACTTCGAATCCCGTACTTAATAAGCTTGCAAGTCGCAGTCAGAAAGATGTTTACAACATCATTCGGATCGCTGAGACTGATTCACAGGAAGGCGTCGAATTCGAGGCTAACTACTCAATGGAAGAAGTTAGCGAAATGGTTAGCACGATGAAGAAGCTGATGCGGGTCCGTGACGTGGTGCTGCAAGTGAATCGTGAATACATTAATTCCGCAGCGCAGGCAGATGACTACCGCACTGAGCCTCCATTTAAACTGCAGGGTTCTTATCGAAATATGAACCGCATTGCTGAGAAGGTTCTTCCGATTATGAACGACGAAGAACTGGAGACGCTGATTAAAAGCAGCTATGAGAATGATGCGCAGACGCTTACAAGCGATGCCGAGGCCAATCTACTAAAACTCTATGAGATGTGTGGTTGGATTGATGAGGAGCGTGCTGCTCGTTGGGATGACATCAAGAAAGCCTTTGTTAAGAACATGAAGCTCCGCGGCGTTGGGTCAGATGACCAATTTGGTCAGGTGGTACTGCAGATGCAGGGTTTCACGGATGGTCTGGAAGAAATACGTGAAACAATCAGTGATGGCGTCAAGAATCTGGCGACGGTCAAGACAGAGCCTGTTATGGTCCAACCACAAGCTGCGGAAGGAGTCGACGCTGGCGGGGAAACAGCGGATGCATTGATGAGTCTGGCAGAGGAATTACGAGCTTATACGACTGGCGCGATTACCGTGGATGAGTCTAAAGGTGTACAACGCGTGGCTGTTATGCATAAAGTGCCCAAATCGATCCTTAGCGTGCTGGAGAATCAATTTCAGGTGATGAATGAATGGATGAGGCCCATGATGGAATCACAGCATGCCAGTGCTCAGACGGTTGAAAAGCTGAGTCAGTCTGTCGATCAATGTCTCAAGTCATATGACAGCCTCATCAACGGCCTGAGAGGCGACGGCGACGAAATTAATGCAGAGGACTAACCCTTTTAGACAGGGGATTCCTCATATCGTTAACCAACGATCGCGGCTCGAAACTTCCCAGTTTTCGGAGACTTGCTCGTCTTCAATCACATAAGCTGATTTGTGAAGTGCGCTGGTTGGGCAAATGTGCCCCGGTACGGCTAGAAGTTCATCGCCTGGTACGAAATCACCCGCATTTTTGAGACGTAAGACCAGATGCTCTTCATTTTGTAGAATAGCTTCCGCATTGGGCAGATCTGGAAAGATGACTCGCTTCGTTACATCGGGATCAGATGCACAGGCTTTATAGCCCAGATCGACAGTGATCGTCTCTTCGGTGGGACGACTTATCACCCGGGTGAGAATTCGAGCTGCCGGTGTGTATTGAAGGTCCGGAAACATCTTGCCGTAATTGTTATCAAAGAATGTATTAGTACCCGGACTTAATTCCAAAGCCGGATCGGAGATGGAAGCGTAAACCGGGAAACTTCCGGTTCCTCCGGCAACGATACGAGGTACTCTGAGGCCCTCCCGCTCGAGTTGATCCCGGAAGTCGGATGCTAATTGCCAACATGACATCACGGCCTGCCGACGTGCTTCTAAGTCCGTCTGGTGATTTTGCCCGTCGTACAAATGAATGCCTCCAGGTTGGATGCCGGGAAGATCGTGGAACAACTGGTAAATCTGTACAGCGGTTTCTCCAGGTGTAATTCCCGTTCGATGTTGCCCGGAATCTAAATCCAGCAACAGTTCAATCGTTTTATTTGCTGCTGACATCGCCTCCGAAAGCTGACGAACCGGAGTTGCATGGTCAGCCGTTGCAATAAACTGCACGTCATTAAATCGCGTCACGAAATCGACGGCTCGTTGGATATTCGGGCCGACAAGATTGTATCCCAGTAGGACATCTTTGACACCGGCTTCTGCCAGCATTTCTGCTTCGGCAAAGGTTGCACATTTGTGTTTTGTAATTCCCATTCCCAGTTGGATCTTAGTTACGGCCTTCATTTTGTGCGTCTTGCAGTGAGGACGCAAGCGAGTCACGTCTCCGGCTTCCCGAAGCATTTCAGCCAAGTTAGCATTCATTACTTCACGAAAAACAACTAAGCCGGGTGAGACGATTGAAGAGGTATCCTGGATTTTGAAATTGCATTCAGTCATTTTGTTACTCGGTGATTACGGTGTTAAATCGTAATGCATTTTACTGAGGTTGCTGACGGTTTACCAAATAGATTCCGCTCGCCACCAAAATCAAGGAGACAAAAATCCATGATGACAAAGGATCGTCTCGGAATATAGCTGCTGCCGAGATTCCAAATAGTGGCGTTAGGAAGCTAAAAACAGAAATTCTGGTGGCAGAGTATTTCTTCAAGAGCATTGTTTGGACGGCAAAGCACATGCCTCCTACGATGATTCCCTGATAGACCAGTCCACCGATAACTTCGTCGTTCACTTGCTCAATCGAAACCTGTTCCGATTCAAAGAATAGAGCAGTGGGGATGAACCAAAGGACTCCGATGAAGTCATGCCAAAGAATGATGGTTCCCGACGGTACTTTGGTCAGACTGGCTTTGATAAACAATATCTTGATTGCCAGAATGAAAGCACTAAGGATGATGATCATATCGCCCACGATACTTGCCTGATCAGTCGTTGGAGTATTGTCATGGGAAGACTTGATGATCAATGTAACCAAAGCACTTGTCCCGGCTAAAAGGCAACCGAAGAGCTGAATCTTCGTGATGCGGTGATTGCCGGTAAAGAAGTGTTCGAAGATCAGTACCCAGATGATGTAGGTGTTAATCAGGATCGTGGTGTGGGTTGAGTTGGTCAGATGAACGCCAATCGTAAAGGTGGCGATTTGAGCAAAGAGTAATGTTCCGGCAAGAAAGCACGGCCCAAGTTGTCCACGCGCAAGCTTAATCGGTTCCTTTGCTATTTGACACCAAACCACCATGAATAGCGTCGCCATGGCAAAGCGGATTCCACTCACCGTAAGCGGCGGTAGACCTAACAGAGTTTCCTCTGAAAATAGGCTGTATTTTGCCGCAACAGGATTCCCTCCCCAGCAAGCAGACGTCAATATTACTAAGCCGATTGCTGAGAAGGGCAGGGCAATATTGCTGGAGCCTTGGGTCGTCGGCTGAACTGGAGTAAACTTACCGGTATCGTTCATTGCTTTGAAGTATGAGCGGAAAGGTGCATCGTAAACCACCATGTATACTAAAGCCACACCTATGTCTGACAGACTGCCTGAAAAAAGGTAGTTCGTGGTTAACCTTTAATTAAGCGAGACGTGATGTATTACAAATACTTTTTGGCTTTCATTATTCTGCAGAGTTCAAGTTTTTTTCCGAGTTCCGTTTTTGCAGCCCAGAGACCCAATGTTGTTTATATCATGGCGGATGAACTTGGTTATTTTGAACCTTCTTTTATGGGAAGCAAGACAATTCAGACGCCACGTATTGACGAGTTGGCGCGGCAGGGTGTGTGGTTTACTCAGGGGTTGGCAGGATCTTCGGTTTGCGCCCCAACACGTTGTTGTTTTTTGACCGGAAAACACTCCGGTCATACTTCTGTTAGGGTGAACGGCGGTGGGACACCACTTCGGAGTGAGGAAGTCACGATTGGAACGATCCTGAAGAAAAGAGGGTACGCCACCGGAGGTTTTGGGAAATGGGGGTGTGGTGGTCGCGGCTCCACAGGAGTTCCTGAGCAGCATGGTTTTGACTTGTTTGTTGGTTATTATGACCAGGTTCATGCCCATAGCTATTATCCTCCCTATCTCATCCAAAATAGTCAGGAGTTGAAATTACCTGGAAACCTTGGAGGCGATCAGGGTGAGACATATTCGCACTACGTGATTATGGATCGTGCAAAACAGTTTATTCGTGAAAATCAGGCAGGGCCATTTTTTTGTTATTTGCCTATTACTCCACCTCATGGGATGTTCAATATCCCGGATCAGGATCCGGCCTGGGGAAAGTATCGTGATAAGGATTGGCCTGAATCTGCCAGGCGTTATGCAGCGATGGTGACCATGGTCGATCGTCAGGTTGGCGAGATTATTGATCTGCTACGGGAATTGGATCTGGCAGAAAATACGATTGTATTTTTCAGTGGTGATAATGGCGGTAATGACTATTTCAAATCGGACGCGTATCCGCGTGGACTACATGGAGCGAATGTTCATCCGGAAACCGGTGAGCAGTTTCGGGGTACGAAAGGAACATTGTATGAAGGGGGATTGCGGATCCCTGCTTTGGCCTACTGGCCGGGAAGAATCGAAGGAGGACGTGTTAGTGATCACCTCTGGTATTTTCCAGATATCCTCCCTACGCTTGCAGACATCACAGGAGCAAAAGCACCCAAGGATATTGATGGAATTTCTTTTTGGCCGGAGCTTCAGGGAAAATACTCGCGTAGAAAACAGGCTCAGCATGAATATTTGTATTGGGAAATTGGAGGGCAAAGGGCTTTGCGAGTTAAAGAGATGAAGGCCATTCAACCCGGCACACAGCGTGATTGGGAACTGTATGATCTGTCAGATGATATTAGTGAATCGATTAATGTGGCTGAGCAGCAGGCGGAGTTGCTTGAGGAGATGAAAATGCTGGCAGATTCCGCTCATACTGATGCAAGAGAGGGAACGTTTGCCGACCGCGCGAATCATGAAAAAGACCGACAGGCAAAATGGGGTTCGACGCGAATGACTTCATCACCGCAGGACGTTTCGAAACTGGACACGATGGGGCTGATTGCGCAAAACGAATGTAAAATTGTGGATTTCAGCAGCCAAAGCATAGCTGGGAATCGATTGGCTGAATATGTACTGGATGGGAATCCTCGTACGCATTGGCATACGCAATACGTTCCGGAGTTGCGGAAACAACCTCACCACTTAATTATCGATCTGGGAAAGCAGCGTTCGGTGAAGGGTATTCGGTATCTTGCCAGACAGGATGGTGGCTACAATGGTGCCATCGCCCGATTTGAAGTCTATGTAAGTCAGGATGGTGTGAAATTTGAAACACCGGTGGCAACCGGTACGTTTCAACGTAAACGGAGTAATCAGCAACACACTTTCAGTGAGGTTTCTGCAAGGTTTATAAAAATAGTTGCTCTTACTGAGGTTAACGCTGGTCCCTGGGCATCAGCAGCCGAGATTGGGGTCATTGGAAAATAATGAATTTACGATTGAAGTTGATAGCATCGGTTTTCGTCTGCCTGATATCCGCCATGGATGTAAGCGAGGCGGTGGAGTTGGTACGCTGTGATGGCGTTTATCCGCATCATTTACAGGGTGTTTGTCAGGACACAGACGGTAATTTGTACTGGTCTTTTACCACGACTCTGGTCAAAACAGATTCCGAGGGTCAGGTTCTGAAAAAGCTTGAAGTTGCCAATCATCATGGAGACCTGTGTTACGTGGATGGTCGATTGTTTGTGGCGGTCAATTACGGTCAGTTCAATAATCCGTTAGGCCAAGCTGAAAATGAAATTGTGGTTTATCAGGCGGACACACTACAAGAACATGCACGCTATAAAATCCCTCAGGTCAAATACGGTGCCGGTGGAATTGCACACCACGATGGAAAATTTATTGTGGTAGGTGGTTTACCGGACGGTGTCGAGAAAAACTATTTGTACGAATATAATGCTTCGTTCGTTTTCCAGAAAAGACACGTGCTGAACAGTGGCTGGACCCGTCTGGGGATTCAGGCGGCGGCATTTGCTGATGGCGTATGGTGGTTTGGATGCTATGGAAACATATTACTAAAAGTGTCATCTGATTTTGAAATGCTAGGTCGCTATAAATTTGACTGCGGTTACGGAATCGAACAAGCGATGGGAGGCGGATTGTTGACCGCTGGTGGGCAATGTGTTGACCAAGTGGGTTGCTCGGGTTGGATCACCAGAAGATTAACTCGTCAAATGCTTCCTAATCAGGTGCAGAAACCAATAACACGAATTGGTTTTGGCTCGTGTGTAAAACAGCAGAACCCGGCGCCATTATTTGCCAATGTTTTGGACTACGGACCGGAATTATTTCTGTTCATGGGGGATAATATCTACGGTGATTCTGATGATATGGCTGTCCTGAAAGCCAAGTATCAGGTGCTGGGGAGAAAGCCCATGTTCCAGAAATTAGTCGCAGAATCGGTTGTTCTGGCAACGTGGGATGATCATGACTACGGTATGAATGATGGGGGATCCGGATTCGCACAAAGAGAGGCGTCCCAACAGGTCTTCGTGGATTTTTGGAAGGATGTACCGGATTCACCGCGTCGCGCGAGACCTGGCGTGTATGACTCATACGTTTTTGGGCCGGCTGGTAAACGCGTCCAGATTATTCTTTTAGACACACGGTTTTTCCGTTCAGATCTTAAGACCGGACCGCGGCGAGTCGGAGGACCTTACTATCCCGATAAGAACCCGAGCCTAACGATGCTGGGCACGACGCAGTGGCAATGGCTGGAGAAACAGCTCCAGCAGCCTGCAGAAATCCGGATTGTGGTCTCCAGTATTCAGTTCGTTCCTACAGCATCCGGACAGGAAACATGGGATAACCTTCCACTGGAACGCCAGCGGTTCTTAGACTTACTGGAAAAATCACAGGCGTCGGGATTGTTCGTTGTATCCGGGGATCGTCACTGGTCGGATTTTTCCAGAATGACGGAGGGTCTGCCTTATCCTCTCTATGATTTTACCTCTAGTAGTATTAATCAACTTCATCCAAGGGGAACACCGACAAATAATCCCCACCGGTTGTTGGACAGGACATTCCACCAAGAGAATTTTGGAACGATTGATATCGACTGGAGTCAGGAAGATCCTGAAATTAGGGTTCAGATCGTGGATCTTCATGACAAGGTGCAATTATCACATTCCTTTAGACTAAGTTCATTGCAGGTTGCCCCTAAGTAAGCCAGTTTGCATCGGGAGTTACCATTCGCCGACAGGATTGCCAACGATGACAGCCTTTAAGCTGACAACGGAATTAACCGAACAGTTTCACCGGGACGGATATCTGATAGTCAAAGCGTTGTTTGATCCGGAAGAAATTGCTGGGTTATTACGATTTGCAAAAGCCGATATGGTGCTTGCCGATGAGGCCTATGTGCGGCGCGATGGTGAAGGTGGTGAAACTCGTTTGGCGCTTAGAAATCATCTGGATGACGCTGTTCCGTATTCTGCGGTGGTGCGTAGTCAACGGATCGTGCATGCGATGCAGACGCTCCTCGATGATGAGGTTTATCACTATCATCACAAAATGATGATTAAACAACCTCGAATTGGTGGGGCCTGGGAATGGCATCAGGATTATGGCTATTGGTATGATTTTGGTTGCCTTTTTCCTGATATGGGGAGTTGTATGGTGGCCGTAGACCGGGCAACCAAGCAAAACGGATGCTTACAGGTATTACGGGGATCGCATAAAATTGGTCGGGTAGATCATGTTCGGATCGGTGAGCAGGTAGGGGCAGATCCCAAACGTGTTGCTGTCGCCAAACAGAGATTTGAATTAGTGGCTGTTGAAATGGAAGCCGGTGATGCATTGTTTTTTCATGGAAATCTTCTGCATCGATCCGATCAAAATCACAGTGATCATCCGAGGTGGTCGTTGATCAATTGTTACAATACCCGTCACAATGATCCATTTCTACAGGACAGCCGGCACCCTAATTACTCGCCGTTGGAAATTTGGGAGGACGCTAAGGTGCGTGAGATTCTAATAGGGTAACAAGAGACAAAAAGTCATAGGTTTTGATATCAGGAAGAAAATCTTAGTGTCGTAACATTACGATATGTTGGAGTTTAATAAAGTGTCCCCGGACCAAGTCATGGCAGACTTCACGCCGTTGTGGCAGAATTAGATTGCGTTGGAAAATGGTGGAAGATTCTTGCATCCAAGCAATTAGAATAAAATTACTATGATTCGTCGAATACACTGGAAAAGCCTCCTCCTGTTCATCCTGCTGCCATTTCCGGTGACAGCTCAGGATGAAGGTTTGCAGAAAGAAATCTATTCGGCCTCCCCCGAAGAATCAGTCAAATTCTTTGACGTTCCGACAGGAATGGAATTGGAGTTGGTTGCCTCTGAACCACATGTTATCGATCCAATTGCCATTCGTTTCGATGCTCACGGACGTATGTGGGTTGTTGAAATGAATGACTACCCATCAGGTAATGGAGCCTCGAGGATCAAATTGCTTGAAGATCTGGATAGTGACGGCACCTATGAGACCGTCCGCGTGTTTGCAGATGATTTGGTTTTTGCTACCGGACTCCAGCCCTGGAAAGATGGCGTGATCGTGACCTTGGCCGGTCAGGTTGTGTATTTCAAAGACACCGATGGTGATCACAAGGCTGACCAACGGGAGGTGTGGTATTCCGGATTTGCTGAAGATAATCAGCAACTGAGAGCGAATCATCCTCGGTTTGGCATTGATCAGAATATCTATGTTGCCAATGGTTTACGCGGTGGTGTTGTCAAGAATCCTCGTTCACCGGAAAGCGAGCCTCTTAATATTAGCGGTATGGACTTTATGTTTAATCCTGAAACGGGAGCCTACCAAACGGTTTCAGGAAACGGGCAATACGGTCTGACATTTGATGATATTGGTAATCGTTACGTATGCAGTAATCGAAATCCAGCGATGCAAATTATGATCGAAGATCGTTATATCAAACGCTATCCCTCGGTACCGGTCTTGTCGGTTAAGAAAGATGTGGTGAAGGCAGGACAGGATTCTGTGATTTATCCACTGACAAAGTTCTGGACAACTTCGAATTTGCACGAAGGGCAGTTCACAGCCGCCTGTGGTGTCATGGTTTATCGCGGCCACCAGTTACCCTGGTTAAAGGGGACTATTTTGACATGTGATCCGACCGGAAATCTCATTCATGCTGAAAAGATACAATCGTCCTCTGCCGATAACTCGCGATACAACTACTATGGTCCTTATTACTACGGGACTCCAACACCGGAACGCGAATTTCTGGCTTCGAAAGATCATTGGTTCCGAGCTGTTAGTATGCGTACCGGGCCAGATGGTTGTCTTTATATTGTGGATATGCACCGAGCGGTTATCGAACACCCTCAATGGGTACCGGATGAATTGAAGGACCGTAAGGATGCCCGAAGTGGTGATGATAAAGGTAGAATCTATCGGCTCAAGCCAATCAATGCCCGGTTGGAGCCTAAATGGAATTGGAGTATAGAGAATTACTCGGCCGAAGAGCTCGTCTTGTTACTCGAACACCCAAATTCTTGGCAGCGTGACACCGCGTTTCGACTGTTGTCAGAGAAGAGAGAGGAAGAGGCAGTTGGATTTCTGGGACGTTTATTGAACTACTCAAGAGACCCAATCGCCCGTATTCTGGCGTTACGCCTGCTTCATGGCTGGGATAAGTTGGAAGCAGCTCAGATTATGACGGCGGCTAGTCATTATGATCGGCGGCTTAGAATTCATGCCTGCATGGTGCTTGAAGATCATTGGACTAATACTCCGGAACAAAAAACACTGGCCAGAAAATTATTGACGGATCGGGAAAGTGCAGTGCGTTTTCAGGCGATCCTCTCATTTGGTGATAAAGTAAATCATGATAGCCCAACCTGGAAAGGCCTGTTGAAAACAGTCGTCAAAGATGAATATATGACTCAAGCCTTTTTGATGGCGACAGCTGATGATATTGGTAATTTAATAACCTTTGCACTAGAGAACGGCACACCAACAGGGATTACTACGGACGAACATGCTGAAAACGTGTATCGACTCTATGGCCTAGCTGCTCGTAGCCTGACGCCAGAGCAACAAACGATTGCTTTGCAATGGATCGCAGAGTTGCCGGGCTGGGTTAATAAGGAGGCTGTAGCGATTGGTGATGTTCGCGCAGCACGGGCAATTCTGGAAAACTTCGATGCCGTGCAAATCGATTGGCGTTCACAAATTGAATTACTACCCGAGGAGAAAAAGATTAGCTTCAATGTGCTTTGGATGTTAGCTCGACAATGGATCAATGATGCTGAATCTACCGAGTCGTTGAAAAGAGAAGCCTTGCAGTTATTGGCATTAGGAAGAGACGCTGAATTCCTGCTGGCTTTGTTTAATAAAACAGGCTTTTCTCATTACCACGTTGACCTGCTTGGTCTCCTTCATTTTGAGAAAGATGCAGCAATCTGGACGAGTATTATTAGCCGCTTTTCTTCCATGGCACCGGCAGTGAAACGTGCTCTGATTGACGTTGTTCTTCGTGATGTCAGTCGCACCAAAATATTTCTTAGTGGGCTTGAGAAGAAAGCTATTTCGGTGAATGAAATCGATGCTATTCGTATGAACCGATTGATAGGGTCTACAAATACAGAGATTGCTGAGCGAGCCAAGGCCCTGCAGGCCACAACGGTCAATGCAGACCGAGTGGCAGTGTTAGATGAATACAAAGCCGTGTTGGTTTTAGATGCGTTCCCTCGTGAAGGTGAAAAAGTATTCAGACAGAATTGTGCAACCTGTCACCGTATTGGGAATATTGGGAAACAGGTTGCGCCCGACATCTCGGACTCACGTACAAGGCAACCACTCCAGTTGCTCACGGATATTCTTCAACCTAACAAGGCGATTGATAACAATTATATGCATTACTCAGTCCTCACAAAGGACGGCCAGGTTCTTGATGGAATTATTACGGAAGAGACTTCCACTCAAATTACTTTGATGCAACCGGAACGCAAAATTGTGCCTGTGTTGCGTAAGGAGATCGACGAGATTCAGTCTCGCGGAGTGTCCTTGATGCCGGAAGGACTGGAAAAGAAAATTGATCACCAACAAATGGCTGACTTGATTTCTTTTATCAAAAACTGGAGATATCTCGACGGCCGTACTCCCCTGGCTAAACCACTGAACGAGTAATCACGAACGATGACAGAATCTCCTACGGGTAAACGGCTTCCACGTATTACGCTGATACGAAAAGTGGTGTTTGCGACGATGTCGCTGATGTTATTCGTTGGTGTGTGCGAATTTTCCTTTCAGGCGATTGGATTCGACTTTAGTAAATGGGGGCAGGACTTAAATGCCACCCCGATCTTCTATCGGATCCCAACGGAGCCCTTCGGATCCGCTTACTATAAACGCCCGGGGAAACAAATCTGGACCGGCAAAGTTGTTACCAGTCAAATGCAACGGATAGGCTATGACTCTAAGTGGTTCCCAGATGAGGAGCAACAGACCCTTCAATATGATGCGAACGGTTTTCGTAATCCGGATGGATTAAAGAGTTGGGAGATTGCCATGATCGGTGACTCGTTTACCGAACTGGGTAATTTGTCACCGGATCAATTAGTGACTTCTCAACTGGGAAAGTTACTGGATGTTTCAGTGAAGAATCTTGGGGTATCACACACGGGCCTTTTGAATCAGACAGAGTATCTTCGTGAATTCGGTATTTGTGCAGCAACAGAGGAAGTTATCTGGGTGTTTTTTGAAGGTAATGATATTCAGGACTACGTGATGGAGACTGATCGCGTCTCTGCCATCCAAACTGGTATTTCCGAACATATCGACTTACTGAAAACTCACAAATCTCAAACCTCATTGGTGAAGGCTATTTACCAACGAATCTTTTCCAAATCACGCAGAGAGATCTATGGGCCTGCTGTTAACGCTACGCTTAGCGACGGTATCACTCGGTTTAAAGTCGATTATGCACCTCCCAGCCGTGATCAGATTTTTTTGCAGTTACAGCGATTGGAAGCCGGTATAGAGAAACTGCACAAACTTTGTAAACAAAATGGGTTGAATCTGACTTGTCTATATATGCCTTGTAAACGAAGGGCCTTCAGTGATCATCGCTATACCGTCGATATTAATGCCCCGGCTTATCTACAACTACAATGGGCACCAAGTGATTTGCCTGAGTGGATGCAGGAAGTTTGCAAGGAGAAAGGGATCCGACTCGTGGATGCAACGGAGCCGCTCAAGCAATTGAATCAGACAGAGCTTTTGTCACATAACCTGATATTCGATACCCACTTGACTGCAGCGGGAGCCAAAGTAGTTGCTCAGGCTTTAGCTGATACTTTGCGGTCGGATGAGGAAGAATAGGGTGCTTAGATAACTTGCGTGTCATTGCTTGACAGGCAAAATCCCAAAATGATAGTCCAATTTTACGGAACCTTTAATAATCGAGACAGTTAAAATTATTCCGATTCCGAACTAATGGGGCTAGCGATGGAAACGGCAGATACAGAATTCCGGGGACAGAGACAGAACTGGGGGGAAGATCTGACTAAGGAATCTGACATGCCTACGCAGTCAGTTGAGAATAGTGGTCTGCATGATTTCCTTACCTCAGACAGGATGGAGGAGCGCATTGAACAATTACTGGAGGATCTTTTTCCAACTTATCCGGCATCGAAAGAAAAGGTGGAGACACCAATTCTCGCGGGTTACTTTGATCAGTTTGAATTGCTCGAACAGATTGGGCAGGGATCATTTTCTCGTGTCTTCAAAGCCATAGACAAAAAACTAGGCAATCGTTTAGTTGTTTTGAAATCGGGCAAACTTATCGAACAGGAGTCCTCAGTCGTTGGCCGCTTGAAACATAAACATATCATGCCTGTTTATTCGAGTTGGCAAGATGAAATGGGGGTTACCACCATTTGTATGCCTTATTTAGGCCGCTATACCCTGAAGGACAAAATGGTGGAACTGCGGCGCAGGTTCTCTCCGTCGAGTCGGGAGAGAGGGCACAACACGGTATTTCCCGTGAATTGGAAGCAACATCATGACTTTCCTAATCTACTCATGATACTTCAGGAAATCTGCGGAGCATTGGACTACGCTCACCGGCAGGAGGTATTACATTTGGATATTAAACCTTCGAATGTTTTGGTCGGTTTTTGCGGCCATGCTTTGTTACTTGATTTCAATCTTGCTGGTGACTTCTTGATACACAAGTCGCCGACCGGCGGTACGCTTTCATATATGTCTCCTGAGCATTTACGTCGATGTGTCCTTCACGAACCGGTTGCATTGGATGTTCGTTCAGATATCTATTCATTTGGTGTACTAATGTTCGAGATGTTTTGTGGTTTTCGGCCATTCGATAGCGCAGGTCCGGCGATGCGAGCACCGTTTCAGGCGAAACTTATGTTGCAACGGCAAACAAGAGTCAACAGATTGTTTCGTGCTATCGTGCCGGAAATTCCCAGACGATTACGAAAGATCATTCAACATTGCCTACAGCCGGATCCCTCAGACAGGTATCTAACCGCTTCAGATTTGTTATTCGACCTCTCCAGGCTTACTCGGCGACCTTGGTTGAAGCTTTAGTGTCTCGTCCGTCGAATAGACTAACGACCATTCTTAATGAAGATCTGAAATCTCCCGCTACCAACGGTTGGCAAGCTTTCTCCCCAGGACTCTAGCCAGGCAATGAAATCAGGCGAGTAACCTTCGGAGAATTCAGGTTTTCGATTGTGAACGACTAGCTGGATATTTCGGGCTAGAATCAGTCTTTTGATTTCTGACTCCAACTCGGGCTGACCACCAAGCTGGTAAGCGCGAAATAAGTCATAGCATTGAGGTGTTGGGTTTTGACGTCCGGACAGAAAATAGAATTGTGGGCAATCAGGCCCTGCTAAAATGGCCTCGTTTATTGTGGTTTGCTTCTCGATGATTTGTAGAAAAGAGTTGTATTCCTGTTGTAGTGAACTTTCGATTTTCAATTTGGCTCGAGTGGTTTGTAGTGACCTGTTGTTCTCGAACCGTTGTGAACTCGTACCGATCACCCGCGGATTCGTATAATTGATACGGGCAACAGCAAAGGCCGCAATGAGCACCATAAATGTAAGCCAAAGTGGCTTGTCGTATGTGGTAGTACGTCCAATGAGACCGGTAAAGGTAAGTAGGACAAGGGGAGCACAGTAGCAAAAGTAAATTCCGGAACTGTATGGGTACTGAGTGATCCCTAAACAAGCGGTAACGATCAGTAAAATAACCGTCGGCATATGGAGTTCTCTTTTACGGTGACAGTACCATGTCCCGACGGCAATGGTAGGCAGTGAACATTGTATGGCGACGAAAGTAGATTGATAGACCAGAGGAGTAGAAGCTAGTGTACAAAGGCAGGCACCACACAAAGCGATCGTGGCTGTCAGGGGCAGCATCATAGACTTGGGAATTTTTGTTTCAAGAATCGTTAGCATCAGAATTGGGATGCTCGTCAGGCACCAAACGCCATTGGGTGGGAGGGCTGTCGCATGCTCTAATCTAGCTTTTGGTAGTTCGAATAACCCTTCCATGAGATTGGCGATATTACCTTGGAGGATGTAGGGCAAGGTAAATATAAATAGTGGTAGGCAAACAGTTGCACTGAAAATAAGGCAATTCCTGACCGTATCTTTTAATTGAAACGTAAATCGTTTACTGCATTCCAATACGATGGTCATCGCTGCAACTACTGGGACTAAAAAATAAACAGCAGTCGAAAGGCTTAGATGTTTATGGATTAAAATTCCAACCATGAGCGTAAAGATACTGGTCAGACATACACTTAATAATGGATATGGATTAGGTGTCGGTTGACGTTCACTTTCAGCCTGCAGATGTTTGGGGGGGCTAATCCAGATGACAAACAGTGAAGCTGCCACCAGATAAAGTCCGACGATCTTGAATAGTATTGCTACTCCGCTAAAGAGAGCAGCCAATAGAATATATCTACGTGATGATGTTTCATGGAATTTAATTAGCACCCAGACCGTCCAACTCGCGGCCATTAAGATATACCACGACGGTAATGCTGCAAAGTAGTTAGGGAAGCTCCACGCTACGGAGGTCAAAGTAACCACTCCGGCGACAACAGGACTTACCATGCGTAGGGCAATTAGATACCAGATTATGGAAGTGAGAGTTGCTCCGATCAGTAGTGGTATTCGAAGCGAAGCCAGGTTGATACCGAATAGCTTAAAGCTGATTGCGTTAACGTAGCTTAGCAGCCCGGTGTATACGTCTTGAAACTCTATATGTGGAGTTTTCCCTGCCAGTGTAAGTTCAGCAGTATGACCTAACAAACCTTCATCATGGGCGATCCATCCTTCATCATGATGCCATCCCAGATATCCGCTGACGAGTATGCCAATCATGCATGCGGCTAGGATCTCAGGCTTTCGGGATTGATTTTGTATGGCTGTCATAGCGGGGTGTTATTTTTTGCGGAGACTAACGACTAAGGAACTTCCGAAAGGTGGGCGTAACGGCGTTAATGTCGCTTGTTCGAAACGGCATAGTGTTTTCAGGATAGCGTTAGACACTTTTCCCGGCAGGCTTGCAGGCTTGGGGGCTGCCGGTGATAACTTCTCTTTCAGCCGAACCAGTAATTTAGCCGGAAACGTCCAGTGAAACAGATAATGTTGATTCTCGATTTCAAATCCGGCTTTGCTGGTCTGCTGACGGATCAGGCGTTTTGTATAGCGAGTTATGTGGTGATTGAAGTCATCATGTTTTGTCCACAGTAGATTGAAGGCGGGAACCGTAAGTAGCATCCGCCCACTTGGATTAAGTAAGTCCCGAGCTTTCTTTAATGCGGTTATAGCGTCAGGGATGTGTTCTAAGACGTCGAGCATTACAATCCAGTCGAATTGCTGATCTGTTTGGTAAGAATCGTCAAAGCACCCTAAATGAATCCGATCAAAGAAAGGTCCATTGGGGTCGACAATTCGGTCATCGGTTTCGACTCCACAGACACTTCCGAAGGTTTCGAGCTCCGGAAAAAACAAGCCATCCCCACACCCCACATCCAGAATCTGTCGTGAGTTATTCGAACCGTCTTGTGCCTTCCAGCGGTTGAGAAGGCTTAGGATGTAGGTTCGTCGGCTTTGCCACCACCAGTGGTGTTGGTAAAGCTGTCGGTATGTGTTGGCGTATTGGGTGTCCACTTGGATTGATTTGAAATAACCTGATCAACGATGAAAGACGGGCGTCTTTTGACTTCTTCAAAAACTCGACCGACGTATTCTCCAACAACTCCGAGAAACATCAGTTGCACGCCTGCGAAAAATGAAATGGCAACGGTAATGGCAGTAAAACCGGGGGGGATTTCTTTCATGAAATTGGGTAGCTGGTCGGCTGGGGTCAGTTTTGCATAGACAGCGAAAGCAGCCAGTAGTAATGCGACGAGCACGGAAAGGCTGCCAATGAGGGTAGCTAATCGAAGAGGGATTAGGGAGAACGAGAAAATTCCATCGGCAGCCAGTTTAAACAGCTTCCTTAATGTGTACTTTGTTTCACCGGCCTCGCGTTCTTCACGCTCGATCTCGATTCCAATCTGCTTAAACCCTACCCAACTGCGGATACCTCGTAAGTATCGGTGACGGTCGGCATCGGAAGCCAATAATTGTGCCACGCGTCGGCTGAGGATTGAAAAATCACCACTATCCAATGGTAGCGGAGTCGACGAAAGTCGTTGGATCATGCGGTAGAACACGTTGTAACATAATCGCTTAATAACGTTTTCTTTGCGATTGACTCGTATCGCATAAACAACATCGAACCCCTCATTATATTTCTCAAGCAGTGTTTTGATTTTTTCAGGAGGGTCTTGCAGGTCGCCGTCCATCAAAACAACGGCATCTCCATCGACATATTCAAGTGCGGCAGCATAGGCAGGTTGTTGGCCGAAGTTCCTGGAAAACGATACAACCACTAAACGGTCATCTTCGGTCACTGCCTTTTTGAGTATGGTAAGTGAATCGTCGCTGCTACCGTCGTTAACAAAAATTACTTGATGCGGGCCACCGGGCAATGCATCCAAGGTAGCAGTGACCCGTCGGATCAGTTCAGGAATCACGTCCTCTTCGTTGTAGACGGGAATAGCAACCGTGATTTTAGGGTGTCTTATCATGATTTATGATTTAGTGTTTTTGTCCTTTGAAGTAGACCATGCTCCAAAACGGGATTCCCCATCGTTGCAGATGAAACGCTTCAAAAATGACCGTCTTAAAGTGTTTTGTGAATATTCTCTTCCAGTGATCCAATGGCCGGGGATGTTTACCCCGATCGAATTTAGCGAGGATACGTGGTATTCCCGCGGACGCCGGAAGCACAAGATCTAAAATATGAATGTGTCCGTCGTCTGACAGTATGTGCTGAAGACGACTCAGGATTTTATCACTGTTGTCATCATCAATATGATGAAGGAACGAATTCAACAGAATAAAGTCAGAGCGTTCGTCCTCGGAAGGATCATATTCACATACATCCTGAACTCGAAATTCACAAGTTGCTCCATGGGAATCACTGAATTTATCTGTCGCGTTTTTGATATACCGGGGGTTAATGTCCAGCCCGAGATACTCTCGTCCTTGGAAAAATCGTGCATTGGTTCCTGGCCCGCAACCAACATCCAGCACACGTTGGATGTTGGAAAAATCAGTATGTTTAAGCAACGGTTTGAATTTGCGTTGCGCAAACGGAGCCTGCCACAATTGGTAGACTTTAGGGAAGGACAAAATGTCTCGTATTCCACTCATACAGGCAGTATAGCTTTGGTTGTTCCCCGTCTTTCGTATGGAGTCTGGCTGCAGATAAAAACCAGCCTAGTTGGGGACTAGTCGTACCGGATGCACCGGTCATAACGAATGAAATCAGCCGTTTTCCTGAGTGGGAGCGGGCCCAGGAGGCCATTGCAGGTTGCACCCGCCCATCAGGTGATAGTGTAAGTGGAAAACAGTTTGACCACCATCTTTTCCACAATTGCAAATGACACGGTAGCCGTCTTCGGCGAGTCCCTGCTCACGAGCGATCGTTTGGATCACTATGAACAAGTGTCCGATCAGTGCTTTATCTTCAGGAGTGATATGTTCAATGGACGCGATCTCTTTTTTCGGGATCACTAGGATGTGAATTGGTGCCTGAGGAGCGACATCGTGAAAGGCTAAGCACTGATCGTCTTCATAGACAATGCTGGCTGGTATTTCACCATCGATGATCCGTTTGAAAATCGTAGGTTCATTCATCGGGATCCTCCCTCCTGTAGTTGGGCCAAGGTAATGGCATCATCGGGATTCATATCCGGAATCCCTTGATAAACCGGCATCAGCAGAGAGCGTTCCTGATTGATCAAACCACCATCAATAGGAGTATCGAGTTCCTCCATGATTCGCGATTGAATTTTCTTTTTGCCTATCTCTTCATTAATGGATTGTATTAATGAGTCTTCTGCTATGCTGAGCACGCTGGCAGTTACGGGACATCGAAGAATTGAGAGTAGTTGCGGGTCAACCATGATCATAGCTCGGAATACGTAAGAATGAGTTGGATTCCATTATACCAACGCTATCCGCGTTTGTTTGCAGCCATTAATCCCCACACCTACAGCGCATAAAAAAGGGACATCCTGGCGAGGATGTCCCTTTAGTTTTACGCGGAGAATAATCCGATGTGAGAGAGAGAGAAGTAGATTGAATCTCAACGTATTTAAGGCTTAGTGGGTCTTCGTAGGTTCCAAAGCTTCGTTTTCTTTTGTTGGGTGTGATGAGTTAGTTGCCCATTCTTTGGTCAGTTCTTCGAAAACTTCGGGAGTTTCGTAGCGAACATGTTTGCCGTCAGCCATGGGGCCCACAAGTCCTCGTAAAACAGGAAGTCCGCGGATCGTCAGATCTGTATGACAGTCATCCATTCCGACTTGTTCGAATTCACTTACCAGCGTATCTTCCGATACAAAGTCATTCATTAAAAATGAGCCGTCAGAAGCTCGGGATATAACTCGAAAGGTCCGTTTCATTTCATCACCTAACTGGGATAACTTTGGTTCCCACTTTGTTTGTCAGCTTGTTCCAGGAAGTTCTAATTAGAATCCAAAATCGGTGGAGTAAGTTGACCGAGAGAGTGCCTCTCGCTGATGATGATATCGACGACTTAATTCGAGGAAAAAGAGAAATAATGTGGTGCGCGATATCATGGGTTCATTTAGACCATCCCTAACAACGGCCTTTAGCGGTATGAGCGATATAACCGACACTCGAGGTTCCTTTTTGCTGACAGAAAGTTCCGAATAGTCTGGATATAGGGATGAAGTCTGTGTTGGACAGTGGAGCAGAGTCCGGTTATACAGGTCGTTCGACTTGGTTCCAATCTGCCATCTTGCCATGAGCGTCTAATAGGCTAAAACAGTAGTACACTAGGAAGGTATGCGAATTGGTGAGCGACCTGATTCGAAATCAGGGGCCGGGTGACCGGTTGCGGGTTCGAGTCCCGTGCCTTCCGCTTTTTTATGCGCATGGCACCTTAATTCGTTGCGTAGCCTGAAAAAAAACCTTACCCTGCAATGAGTAGGTCATATGACAGAGGTCCGGGATAACGACTGTAAATGAGAGAATTATGAACGCGAACGATCAACAGGATTCAAACAACCCAGACATGGCGGAGCGTATTAAAGATGAAGTTCGAATTTACTTTTATCCCAAGGTTGTCTTTTTGTTGCCGACGTTAGTCTACTGTTTTCTCGCGGCATGCTACTTACAATTTGTCGGAACGGATGCTCTTGCCCCGGCAACTCAACAGGCACCTGAGCAAGCTTCTGTGGAAGAAGTAGAAGAGGATATGCCTGTTACTATAGAAGCCAGTTCTCCGCAGATTACGGTGACGGTTATCTTTATGTTGGTTTTCATCTTCAACCTTGTAGTGATCGGTTTCGATTTTCCGTCGAACCGGTTTATAGCATTAATTGCCTTCTTGTTTCTGGGAGTTGCCGTTTTATGGATTCTTAGTAAAGAGAATCCGGAATTGCTGGGTGGTATTGGAGATTTTGTCAGTAGTTTTAAGCCGTCTGCCAATGCCACATTCTACTGGATGTTTTCGATTCTGCTGGGCTGTTTGTTCTGCATTATGTTCTTAGCTCGTTCTTTGGATTATTGGGAGATTCGTCCCAACGAAGCAGTTCATGTGCACGGACTTCCCCGGCATAAGAAACGGTATTCAGCGCATCACATGCGATTTGAAATGGAAGTGAATGATATTTTCGAACACATGTGGCCATTCAAAGCCGGACGTCTTTATATTCGTCCGACTAACGAAAAACAGCAATATGTTCTCGACAACGTAATGAACGTTCGCAAAGTAAACGATCAGGCCAATCAGATTCTCAGCGCGTTACAGGTTCAGGTGCGTGAGGACGCCGAAGTCTAGGCGCCCAGGCTGGCTAAACTTTCGATATGTTTGTTGAGATCGTCTTAAAAAGGAAAGAGTTTCGTTGGAAGCTCTTTGAATTGTTCTAACACGTTGGGCAACCTTGGCCACACCTGTGTTGGCTCAGATAGTTCGCTTGTAGCTTTACGATCTGTAATCGTCGCTTGTTGCGCAATATTGTCTTGTTTGTAGGGTGCGTACTTGGTTAAATATCGTGGCCAGTAACTACTCAGGTATTCGTAGCAGTCTGAGACCCGGCCCTGCCCGGGTTGCGAGTAGGCGATCGAAATGTCCTTCATCAATTCCCGGTATTCTCGCTGTTGAAACCATAGATCGTACACCTGGAGATTGTCAATTTCGACATGCCCGGAGGACATCAAGTCAAAGCCTACTCGCAAATCGGTGAGTCCTTGAGTTGGTAGATCATCCACAATCAAGACATAACGATTCCACTCTGCGGTCAATGGATTGACATTACGCGTCGTAGTCAGTCCGGATTCTGGTTTTCCAATTGTACGCGGTCGGTAGTAAACCTTGCCATCCATTCGACCTTCGATCGAAAGGCGAATGGAAGGCTGGTGGTTTGGCGTCGTGGTTCTCATCCAAACGGTGAATGCCACGCGACCCGTTGGCGGCACATCGAAGGGTTCACTGCGAACCCAGAGTACCTGCCTTGAAGCGGGTGGGCGATGTAATGAGATATGTTGCTTGCCGTTCTGTGGGGAATTCTGCACTATCTCGACTCGGTTTCCGGCTTGGCTGTTATATAGCCATCCCGGTAACACTTGGGTGCCGGAAGCGGCTTCGAAGTCAGCATTCTTCAAGGGAGTTCGACTGCTGGGCTGTTGTAATGGACCTAGTCGTTGGTTGATTTTTAAAAGACTATTGTGAAGTTGAGGTATGACTTCCTGATTGTACTGTACATTAGCTCCAATCACCTGAGCTTCCGCATGGTCGATCCGGACTGCAATCAGATCAAACGGCTCCATGACCAGCTGCCAGGTAGCACCCTTGGGATGCCAGCGAAAACTGGATTTAGCATCCTGCCCCAACGAGACAGGATGTCCATTGGGAGGTAACAGCAATTCCACCTGGGCGGTAGTGGCCCAGGGTGCATTGTTTAATACGTAGAGGTATGTCGAACGTCGATTTCCATCTACAGCAAGGTGCCGGCGAATTACAAGAGGCTGAGCAATCGGAACCCCACCCGCCCGAACGGTTTCGAATTTTACGGCGGGTAATTGTCGGTAACTGTGGAAGATTTGGCGTGTCGCATCTTCCTGTCCCATCGAAAGTAGCCATCCCCCGTCGACAAATATCTGTTGATCAGACTTGGCTAATGCCGAAATAAATCGCTGCCGATTGAACTGGTGAGACGGGGTAAGCGTGTTGGCAAACCAGATGTTGGTGTTGTCGGGCCCCCAAGGTGATTGTTGTTCCAGATCGGTCAGCCGGGAAACATGAGGTGAATGCTGGAACAGGATTCCGGTTGTTTGCTGTTGACCATATAATTTCCGGATTCCGGGAGAGCCATTTAGCTCCATTTGCACGTGTTGGCTTACAGGGTCAAGCACCGGGCTTGTCTGATTAGGCTGAAGCCAAACGACATGCTCGAATGCGTTAGTCGCGGTAGGATTTAATCCAAGTTGACTCAGTAAATTACTCAGCGAGTTTTGAGCGGGGATGAGCTGCCGCGCTAACTGGCGAGCGTGTCGTGTTGCATACAATTCAGAAGTGGACAGATAAATCCGGGCGGTTGAATTGGCGGGAAATTTTTGTTGAAGGTCTTCAGCCAGTTGGACATAGAACTTCATCAATTCCTGACTGACCCAGATTTCCCATTCTCGCCGATAGCGTTGGTGAATAGCCTGGAGATTTTCTTTATGAGAGGGGCTGGGAACTAATTGCTGTTGCTCGAAGAATCGTGTCAGAGTCTTTTCATCGGGAACCCAATGAGCACTGGGTAGCTGAGTGTATGTATTAGGAGTTAATTCGAGACAAATACCACCAAAGCTGGCATGCTGTCGATAACGTGTAACGAAAGATTCGACTAGCTTTTTTAGCGATGACTGAACTCTGGGATCTAACGGATTGTAAAGTGCCCGTCCATCTGCAGTTGTATTTGCGTCAGGACCGTATTTTAAGTAAATGCTCTTGTCATCCTCACCAATCGCTTCCAGTTCATGTAGCCTGACAGATAACTGTAAAGCAGGAATAAGGACTAACTTTCTCTCGTCAAAAATACGAAACAGCATTTCGACGACATCTTTCTTTAGCGGGTCCTGTCCATTGGAAAAGAATACGCCGCTGTCATATTTAGGGAGTGAATTGAAATGAGCACTTGGAAACAGACTGCTGCCATCACTTAACACGTTGAGAATAGTACCGGAATTCCCCGAATACTGTAGGTAGTCAGCTAAACGAACTCCTCCTTTGTAGAAGGTATTCCAGTCATCGAGCGTGGTGGTATTGTCACCCGCTTTGGCCTCGGTCGCGCCGAAATTCTCCATGAAGAATGGCTTGTTGAAGTAGGTCAGTGCTTGCCGATTGTTTCGGGTTACCTGCATACTATCTGCAGACGGGACATTGTTTGAATACAGGTCCGAAATTCTTCCCTGAAGTTCCGAAACCTTAATCTCACCGAAGATGGCATCCCGAGTGCCAAATTGGTTTCTTAAAACCAGCATGGGATGTTTTGTTTTGGGCCAGAATAGAATTTTATGTTTCAGCGAGGTATTACCTTGAGACCATTCCGGTTTGTGGAGATAGAATCCAGAGTCGACCCCAAGAGGCATGATTTTTCCTAGTGCATTGGGTTCCAAAATGCTGAGGGCCATCGTTTGACGTACGTTGGATGGATATTCAACTTCTAATAAATGAGGGCGGTTTAGATGTTCGATCGTTAATGGATATGCCTGCCAACCACCTTCGGTCAGTTTGCTATACGCTTTACCATCATGTTTTATTTCCTGAATCTGTTTATTACCAAACGGCTTAAATCCTAAGTCGCTGGGAGATGAGCCGGTTAGATATTTCAAAGGATCGGTGGGATCAAGGGAAACTAGGTGTTCCCACCATGCAGGGTTTGCCGGATTAAACTTTACGATTTCCTTCCATTTGGATTGTTGTGTGGGAGGAGCGTCGATACCACCAACCACGACAAATTGGATTCTTCGAGTGGCGAGTGGAGAGGGCCGAACGAGCGTGTCGGTAAATCGTTTGGAGTCCACTCGAAACTCAATGTTGTAGACACCGGGACGAGACGGAATCGGAAGTTTTAGATTGTTCCAAACGGGAAAGTCACCTTGAGTCTCCAGTTCAACCAGATGTTGTTGTTGATGAATGACCTGTTGTTGGTCGGTTGCAATGACGAATACAGAATATTGAAAGCTGCCACTGCGTTCTCGCCCGATTAAATGTGGGATTAATGAGACTTCAAAAGTTTCATCAGGATGGAAGACCATCGTGGGACGCTTGTGTTGAATACGGAGCACGTCATCCGGTGTCCGCCTGACTTGCCCACGATTGCCATCTGCATCTAACAACATATCCAGAGACTTAAATAGAAATTGTTCGATAGGACGATCCACTTGAAACGTGAGTTCCGGATCGTCAACAGAAACGAGGTTAATCTTCAATCTCGCATTACGGGAAGTGGTGAGTGAGACATCTAACGCATCATATTCCTGGGCCGTTTTCTGGGAGACCGAAATTTGATTATGCAGAGTACTAAAGCCATCCGGCGGGTAATTACTTGATAGAACACTTGATGAACTTAGTTCTACTCCATGGTTCATTAGGTGTTGGAAATGGCCTTCGGAGACTTCAATGGTGCCGGACCATTGGACCGGTTTACCTCCTCCCCATGCAATACGAAGTCGGGTGTTGATGGATGAGTTTGTCAGGCGTCCTGCTCTGAGGCCAGCTTGGATGGTTCCCAATCCGGTATTGGAGGCTGACATCCCGCTGACTTGTCGTATTCCACTGGTTGGATTGGAAGGCCGTGGCACAATGGGAGTTGGTTGTGCGATTGCTGTCGAAAGTGCGAAAGCAATCGACATAAACGCTAAGCCAAATTGACCTGTTTTCCAATGAGTTAGCACGTTGTGGTAGTCTCCCTGCTTCATTCCAAATCCCTAGATCAAGACTGGGAATTAGCTGTGCAATAAAGCGGAATTATAGTACTTATCTATAAATAGAGAACAGACCAATCTGAGTCGCGCTTTAGGGCTTTTTGTGCAGAGAATCCGGTAGATTTACTTCCTGAGCCAGTAAGTCCGAAGGGGATTTGAAAAGCGTTTCAAACGCTTTAAGAATGTCATTCCGACGACTGGCAATTTCATTGGATTCCCAGCGATCATCCGGTTTCACATAGAGTCGTAGATCTCCTCCGCCCGTAGTAAGCGCAAACCAAGCCGGTGTTAAAATGCCAAGTCGATCGTGGGTAAATTTAGAAAGCGTGAATTGTTGAGCCAGAGGCGTTATGTTCTCACCAGGGGATTCAAGTTGAGGTAGCAGAGAACGATGGCTTGCGGGGCCTTTTTGATGACACTGGCCGGTCATCCATTCCTCTAATGTGGAGTTAATACATTCAGACTGGAGTAATTCCGAATTTCTAAAGGGTGTTACTTTGGGCTCCTCTGACGCTTGTGGTACAAATTTTGTGATCAATAAGGGGACGTGTAATTGATCAGTGGCCGGTTGTGAATGTTCATAGCCCACACCCCCATGATGCCCGAGAGCCTGACTTCGCGGTGAGGTGATAATTAGCAGGGTCGTCTCACGGAGAGTTTGTGCAAGCGTTTGAATTTGATCCAGTAGAAATCCCAGACATGTATCTAGGACGCTGACCTGCGCAGCATAGGCATGGACAATCTGCATGACTTCATCCGGGTCGTTCTTGTTTGTCAGAGGTCCGAAGGGTGGCTGCGCGATGTTTGCTACTTCAGGGTCTTCTTCACCAAAGAACTGTTCCCGACAAGGGAGGGGGGCGTCCCAAACGACTCCCAGATTACTATGATGGATCCAGGTGAGATCATGAGTAAGCCCCTGCTCTAATTCTTTCATTACCAAACTGATGAACTGGGCGGTGGCAGTCATCTCAAGTGAGTCGGCCATATCTGCTGAGCTAGCTGTCGGTATGGTCTTAATCTTGGTGAATTCCTGACAGCCGGAAACATTCGTCAGAGAATCTCCTTCTTGAATCAACAGGCTGGTTTGGCCTTTCTCCTCTAGTTGTCGCATTAGCGTTGGTCTGGCTTCAGTCGATATTGCGTGTTGGCCAGTGAGCAAGCTTCGCATAGAGGAATCTAAACAGGTAGTGGAACTCAGGCAGTATTCGGCTGTCATGCCAATAGCAGCCAAGTTATCTAATTCTGGCGTGGGATTCCAGGTATTTCCATAAGGTGAAAGGTATCTTGCACTTAGTTGATCAATAGTAATGATGATAGCTTTAGGCATGGCTTTAGCGATATTTGCCGTTTCAATCTAATGATGGATTGTGTGGATTCATGACTGTTCTATAGTACTAGTTTTTACACGTTCTATTAGAATAATTGAATAGTCTTAAGACCGGATCCTTTCAATATGCAACTAACCAGCCGATTGCTCGTGGCAGCTGCTAAACTTATTAGCGGTTATACTGTGCGCTGGAAGAATGCGATGCCGGACACCTGCCAGCGAATCTACTTTGCCAATCATACAAGTCATCTTGATGGATTGGTACTCTGGGCGGGGCTGCCTCCTCACTTACGGGAACTGACACGCCCAGTAGCTGCGAAAGATTATTGGGAAAAAGGGTGGATACGTCGGCATGTGGCCACTGCTTTTAACGCCTTGTTAATTGATCGTCGTGAAGTTAAAGTTCACCAGAGCCCAGTGGACTTGATGATTCGTGAAATGGAAGACAAATACAGTTTGATCATCTTTCCTGAAGGGAGTCGTAATGTCAAAGAGCAAATGAATAAGTTCAAAAGCGGCTTGTATTATTTGGCAAAGAAACGCCCGGATCTCGAGTTAGTGCCAGTTTATTTAGATAACATGAATCGTATACTGCCGCGTGGGGAAGTGTTGCCGGTACCACTACTGAGCAACATCACGATTGGAGCTCCGATTTGGCTGGAACAGGGAGAATCGAAACAGCAGTTTCTGGATCGTGCTCGCCAGTCGATTATTAGATTGAGGGATGACGAAGAGTAATGCTTTTTGATACGTTGCATCCCTTTGTATGGGGGTTTTTGGAAGAATCTTCTAAGCTATCCCTTCCGTTTGAAAAACGAACCGCCTGGCTGATTGCAGCGGTCATGATTTCATTGATTATCGGCTCGCTGGTCGGGAAACTATTGGAGCGAAGTTCGGAGGAACGCCTGAACAGTGCGGTCGTTCGTTCCTTCAATCAACGGATCCGGTCCTGGTGGTTGATGTGTGCAATCCTAATCGCCGGATTAGTCATTGGACCAACCGGTACAGTTGTGTTGTTTGGAATGATCGCATTCTGGGCATTGCGTGAATTCATTACGATGACACCAACCAGACGAGGTGATCATCGAGCTTTGTTTTGGGTGTTGGTCATCTTTACTCCACTGCAGTTTTTTCTAGTGGGGTTGAATGATGAACGACAGATGTTCAAAGTTTTGTTGCCACTCATCGCAGCCTTGTTTGTGCCTATGCGAATTGCATTGGCGAATGATGAAAAGAGATTTCTCGAACGATCAGCCAAGATACTGATCGGGATTTTGATTTGTGTCTACGCTTTGAGTTTCGCACCAGCCATACTATATCTAAAAATCGTCGATAGTACCGGCCAACTTTGGAATGCTAATAAAGGCTTATTGTTTTTCTTTGTTTTGATCACTCAGCTTAATGATGTGATGCAATTCGGCTGGGGTAAGCTGATTGGACGTAATCTGATTGCGGATCGAATTAATACAAGCCGAACATCCGAAGGTGTTATTGCCGCGGCCGCAAGCTCAGCGCTCTTAGGAGCTTTATTTTGCTGGGTGACCCCTTTTCTTTTTTGGCAAGCAGCGCTTATTGCTGTCGTGATTTCTCTAACCGGTTTTGCCGGTGGACTTACAATGTCGGCGATTAAACGAGATCGAGGGGTTAAAGACTTTGGAACACTGTTGCAGGGGCATGCCGGGATTCTTGATAGAATTGATTCACTCTGTTTCGCTGCACCCGTTTTCTACCTTCTGACGGAGTACTTTTTTACAAAGTAATTCCGCTCGGTTACAAGGTGAAGGCCGAGGTTTATTTGGGTTACGTGTTTTTTGAAATAAGAGTATCCTTAATCACTAGTTCACAAATACTATCAAAGTAACATTCATTCAGAGGACGTTTTTTATGGGATTGTTTGACGGTAAGAAAGGTCTTGTTCTAGGCGTCGCCAATGACCGTTCTATAGCTTGGGCTATTGCCAAAACCATTATGGAAGAAGGCGGTGAAATTGGTTTTACACATCTGCCAGATCGTCCCGATGATGAAAAACGAAAAAATCGTCGACGAGTCACCAAGTGTACCGATCAGTATCCTGAACAGACAAAGTTTGTCGTTCCGATGAACGTACAGGATGACGGTGATATTGCTTCGGTTATGGAAACAGCCAAGCAGGAGTTCGGCGAAATTGACTTTCTACTCCACTCGATTGCTTTTGCCGATCGCGATGATCTGTCCCGCGACACAGTAGAAACAAGCCGCGATGGGTTTAAGATGGCAATGGAAATTAGTGCTTATAGTCTTATTGCAGTCGCTAACGCTGCGAAAGACATCATCAAAGAAAATGGTTCTATCGCCACCATGACTTATTTTGGCGGCGAAAAGTGTGTACCGGGCTATAACGTCATGGGGATTTGTAAAGCTGCGCTCGAAGCAGCCGTTCGGTATCTTGCTTATGATTTCGGACCTCGCGGTATCAAAGTGAATGCGCTAAGTGCCGGGCCTCTCAAAACGTTGGCTGGAAGTGCTGCTGGTGTTGGCGAGATGTTAACAATGTACCAGGATATCGCTCCGCTTTGTCGTAACATTACTCATGAAGAAGTGGGACGCAGTGGAGCCTTTCTGTTGTCAGAGTTTTCTAGTGGAATTACGGGTGAAGTGCTACACATCGATGGTGGATACAATGCCATGGGATCACCTGGCCGTCTGCTTGATAAAGTTCGTGAACTTCAGGCAGGTAACCAGTAAGCTTTTAGCTGCTGGTCGAATTGCCATGCAAAAAATACAACGGATAGCGGTTGCCGTGGTTGAACACAACGGCCGTTTTCTTGTTGGTGTTCGAGGTATGACCGACTCTTTGGCAGGATTTCATGAATTCCCGGGAGGGAAAATTGAAGTTGGTGAATCTCCGGAGCAAGCGGCTGTTCGGGAATGTTTGGAAGAAGCCGAAGTGCAGGTAGTACCTATCGGCAGATATTCCCAGGCCGTTCATCATTATGAGCATGCGAGTGTTGAATTGAATTTTATCGCTTGCGCCGTCGAGAAATGGTCAGATCCGCAATATGGATTTGAGTGGATTGAACGAAATAATCTGACAGACTGTAAATTTCCGGCGGGAAATTCCCAGTTGCTGGCTGAGCTCGAGACAGATACTCCCCCTAAATAAGCCAGTGAAAAACCTGCGAATTGCAATCGTACTATGCCAAATTGGTCTAGGCTCGTTTAGTCTATTCGAGGTCTAATGATCGCAATCCAGAACACAGGATGTGTGCCTTTCTAGATATTATGGGATGGCATTGGGTTGTATTTGTAGAAACGCAAGGAAGCGTTGGGGGTATGGCATGGATGCGCGTAAAGCAGCGCTCGTATTGGCAGTGCTTGCTTGTTCCATCACGGGAGCAAGTTTTAGAACTCAGAATTTCATCGTGACTGCGACCAGCCCGTCTTTGGCACGAGAAGTGGCAGTTTCCGCGGAGAGATTTCGTAAAGAACTGGCCCTCGAATGGCTCGGTTATGAATTGCAGCCCTGGCCTTCCCCAATTCCTATTCGCGTTCATTCGGCAGGCCATCTCGGAGCAGGAGGAGTGACCAGCTTTGTTTTCGTCGACAACGTACCTGAACAATGGCAGATGACCCTACAGGGAACACGTCAGCGGGTGTTGGATTCCGTGCTGCCGCATGAGATCAGTCATACCGTCTTCGCAACTCACTTCGGTCGTCCTTTACCTCGTTGGGCAGATGAAGGGGCTTGTACTACCGTTGAACATACTTCCGAAAAACAAAAACAACATGCCTTGTTGATGAGATATCTGACGACCAATCGAGGAATTCCTTTCAACCAAATGTTGCGTATGAAGGATTATCCACGAGATATCATGACACTGTACTCTCAGGGTTTTTCGGTGAGTCAGTATCTAATTGCTCATCGTGGTAAACGGATATTTATCAAATTCCTCGAACGTGCGATGAAAGATCAGGATTGGGATGCCGCGATTGGAGAGTATTATCCCTTTCAAAATGCATCCGACTTGCAAACTAAATGGGTTGCCTGGGTTGGTAAAGGGAGTCCCCGGATCCAGTCGCCGACTTTACCGCCGGTAGCTAGTCAAACAGTTGCTGTGAACAACGTTACGTCCGGCGAAACAGTTAGTACGAATGTTCAATTCAATGACGAAAAAATGGTGCCCATTGGTTATCGCCCTGATATGGCTAGCGTGACCGAGGTCAAAAATCAAACGGCGACGGTACCTCCACTCAGAGATGGATGGACGTCGCGTCATAAAAGTAAGAACGCCCAGACTCTACCGCCCACATCGGCAAGTTTCTCGAGAGTGATCCATCGTGGTAAACAGGCAAAGACTGAAGTTAGTCGCCCGCAACCCATGAGTCATCCGCGTCCCGTCATTTTGCAAGCCTCAACTCAGTCTGAAGTTTCCAGTCGGGTGACAGAAATAAAATCACGTCCCCAATCAGCCAACTCAACATCAAAACTAAAGTGGTTGCCTCCGAGATAGCGTATGATAGAGTTTCTGGACATGATGGCATTTTAACAATTGCCAACCAGATCAATCTAGCAATGATTGTCGGAAACACTATGCAACCATTTCACCTAGCCGTTCCTGTTCGTGATGTAGCTATTGCGCGTCAATTCTATAAAGAAGTGATTGGATGTACTGAGGGGCGGTCCGATACTCGTTGGGTTGATTTTGACTTGTTTGGACACCAGTTTGTAATTCATCAGAAAGATGATTTGCAAGTTGAAAATAGCACCAATCCAGTGGATGGCCATGATGTACCGATTCCTCATTTTGGAGTCGTGTTGGATTGGGAGAAGTGGCACGAATTTGCTGATCGATTGCAAGAGCATCAGATTGAGTTTGTTATTGAGCCTGGTATCCGGTTTGAAGGCCAGATTGGCGAACAGGCCACGATGTTCTTTCTTGATCCCAGCGGTAATGCGTTGGAATTCAAAGCATTTAAAGATCCATCTCAACTCTTCGCAAGTTAGAGTAATTGAATCTACGAGATAGGCAGCCAAAGTGATTTACAGATAGTAGCTATTTAAATTAAGTAGTTTAATGATGGAATTTGAGACAATTGCTGTCATAGGGCTGGGCACGATGGGCCATGGTATTGCTCAGACCGTGGCTTTGGCCGGAGGGCAGGTTCGCGCATTTGATATTAATGCAAAGGATGTTCAGGACTTACATAGTCGCGTTTCGAGGAATCTGGCCGTCATGGTAGAGGAAGAAACGATTCCTGAAGTCAATATAGAAGAAGTGTTGAGTCGTATCATATGCTGTCATGATGAAATGGATGCACTAACAGGGGTGGACTTTGTAGTGGAGGCGATCGCAGAGGAACTGCAGCTGAAACAGGCCTTCTTTTCTCGTTGTGAAGCTGCAGTGAGTTCGAAGACCATTTTAGCAAGCAATACTTCCAGCTTCCCCATGTCAAAAATTGCCGAAGGATTGGAGACATCTTCGCGTATGCTTAATACGCACTGGTTTAATCCTCCTCACGTGATTCCGGTTGTCGAAGTTATTCCGTGTGCACAGACGAGTCCTGAAACGATAAACCGAACGATCAGGTTTCTCAAAGAACTTGGTAAGCATCCTGTACGCATCAATCAGGAAGTCCCGGGGTTTGTATTGAATCGTTTGCAGATAGCATTGTTCCGGGAGATGCTAGATTTGGTGGGGCGAGATGTCATATCTGCGGAGGATTTAGATATAGCGGTGCGAGGGAGTTTAGGGTTGCGATGGGCAGCTGTAGGACCTATGCGAGTGGGTGATTTTGGCGGTTGGGATATTTTGTCCAAAGTCTATGAGGTCCTGGCGACAGAGCTACGTAGTGATGCTCGTTTACCTGAGGTCCTTGAGCAGATGCGGTCACAAGGAGAGCTTGGGCTAAAAACAGGGCAAGGCTTCTTCGAGTTTCCTGCCGAGCAACAGGAGCGAATTGCTGCCGAGAAAGATCGTAAATTTATGGCTTGGGCAAAATTACTTCGTGACAGTTATGATGCTTAGCCGGTATCCGATTTAATTCTCGATATGGAATAGTCGTGCCGCATTATTCCAAAAGATATCTTCGATTTGGTTTTCGGTTAATTTCTCTGACCAGCATGCCCACTTGAGTGAACGAAGATGCTCAAGACCGACCAGGACAGGGTTTACTTGAGCGTGTTTTTCTCCCCAGACCGGGGTATCTTCATAGAGCCATAAGAATGAATCTGCCGCTCCCAAACTTCGTCCTCGAAGGTGGCTTACAGGATAATCACAACCGTACATAAAACGTTCGTGCCCCAGGATTCGGAAGATAGTCTGATGGGCCATCGGTTCACAGTTGGCACTACTGTCAAACCATAGGTTTGGGAGTCCTTTTAATTTAGGAAGGCCCTGAAGGTTGTGTGCGGGCTGAAATGCGCGGGCCGAGTGCGCCAGTATGAGTTGCATTTGAGGATACTTTTGACAGTAGTAGCGAATGCATTCGATATTAGCATCGTTGGCCAACGCATTTTTTTTGACGATGTGAAGTGTAATGAACCAACTTTGCTCATGACATAGCCTCACCTGGTGTTCGGGAAGGAATGCCTGAATATCGGCTTCCCATGTTGGCGATGTCTTCGCCATATTGTGGTAACATTTGAGTCCCGTTGCACCTAATCGCGTTGCATGCTCCAGTATCCAGTCCGAATCATCATCAGGTTTCACAAAGAAGTTGCAGCGATTATAGGGATGAGCATTCTTTTGTCGAGCCGCCCATTCATTCGCTTCCAGTTGATATGCTAACGAGTCTTTTCCCACGAAAGGAATAAACATCGCGTAAGTGGGACGTTGACCGTGCAATGACGTCATGGCGGATTGGTAGTCAGTCCAATCAACGGATTGGTCACTGAATGAATAGAATTCAGGTTTCCAGATATGAGTGTGTGCATCGTAGATGCGATCAGGAAGAAATGAATCTATTTCTCGTTCAAAAAACTCAAGATCGTGTGCGGATTTCACGAGTTACCTATTCAATAGAATGTCATACAAATGCGATGAAAAGCATCGGCCCAGCGTTGTGGAACTAGAATTAATGTTTTGTCGTAGACTCGGTAAAAAACTCGGATGAGGCAGTACATGGATTGTATGATTTGATTGATGGCCAGTCACGATGATTTGTACGAAAGATCAATTGTTGATTGCTTGCTCGAATCATCAGGATCGCTTTGACTTTGTAAAAGTGTTTGGGAATGTTCGGTACAGTACCGTCACGGTCACACTCTAATATGCTGAATCAATATAAGGTTTTGCGGTGATTTTATGCACTTGCTGAACAGTAAGAACGACCATCCTTAATGTCGCTATGGCTGCGGATTCTGTTCCGCCCTCTTTTCTATTTGAGACGTAATGGAACGGTGATCTATGATATGTTAGCGGGAAGATACCTACGAGTTTATAAATCAATCACATCCTAGTTCTGAGATTCTTTGATTGCTGGGGTAAACTAGTTTGTGTTTCTACCATATGATAACGGCAAGGGATTTACGGTACTAATTTTGTCTTGATTACGAAGACCACTGCTTCTTAGGAGATTTTTAATGACGTTCTTCAAGCCTGCTCTATTTACCCTGTTCGTTTTGTTTGTCGGACTTTCTAGTATTGTGTTCATTAAATCAGATGTCCGTGGAGAAGCATTGCAGGACAAGCAGAAGTCTCAAGCTAAGCAAGCGGCAGATCAGGATACCGACAAGGCTCAAATCAAAGCCGCCTTCAAGGCGGGCAAGATTACAGAGGCGGAGGCTAAGGAAAAATTCCAGGCGCTGAATAAGAAGCAGTCGGGAACGAGTACTAATAAGACAGTTTCTGAGAAAAAGCCCGAGAAAGATTTAGATGTAGTAAAAGCACAAATCGAAGCTGCTCTCAAGGAGGGGAAAATCACTGAAGCTCAGGCGAAGCAAAAGTATGCTGCGCTGTACAGTAAAAAATCAGAAACGAGTAAAGAGAAGGTGGCTGCTGGTAAGGGTAAGGAATTAAAAACCGAAGCCTATCCCGAATTTATTGAAAAGCTGGCAGAGTTAGTGGAAGCAGGAAAGATTACCAAGGCCGAAGCAACGGATTTATATAATTCTGTTGTTAAGAAGAAAGTCTTTACGCCAAAGAAAGGTGTAAATGGAGCGGATTACAAAATTAATTCTCTCGAAGAGCAAAAGCGGCTACAAAAAATACTTCCTTTAACTTCCACCGGCGATGACAAGGAAGGGCCTGTGGCCTGTGGATTCTTTGGGTGGGCTGCCGATGCAACGCACCGTTTTATGGATAATAGTCACAAGGGAGAAGCCCGTCAGATCCATGGGCTTTCATTCCGGCTTGATTACCGAGACCATGACACAATCGGAAGAACCTGGGATAACATTACGGTGAAGATTGCCCATGGAAACTGGAGTTCCATTAAGTACAATGCTTCCCAGGACTATGAACTATTAGACGGTGAGCTAACGGTTTTTAGTAAGGAATGGACGTTTCCAACATTAAAAGGATATCCCGCGTTAAAGCCGGCTGAATGGGGCGGTCCTCAAAATTGCTTAAACTTCCAGTTTGACGAACCGTTTATGTACAACGGTAAAGATGCGATCTACGTTGAATTTACGTTTTCCGGTGGCAAAACGGAAGATGCTCGGAAATGGGAAGGTGATTTACCTTATGGATTTGAATATTATTTAGATTCGATGCAACAAATAGGTGGATGGCGAATGGCCGGAGAAGCAAAGGGTTTGTATCTTCCTCCACGTGTGGAGGCCGTTGTCTCTTATACCGCCGGCGGTCAGTCTGTCTGGACATCATCAGCCAAAGGAATGCCATACTTAAATTGGGATTTTCGTAAAGCGAGATAGTTGTGCACTTGTCGCTTTAATTCTTATTGCTAGATCACAATCGGAGTGATTAAGGCCGCTATGAACATTAGATGCCGTTTGTTGGTTGTTGCCGTTGCTTACGCTTTATTAGCGAATGCTCTAAAGGCGGAATCCACCTTTGCGAACTATGAAAGCCCTCAAACGCATTCATTGAAGATTTCTCAGGATGGTAGGCGATTATATGCGGTGAACACGCCGGCAAATCTGTTGATGGTATACTCTCTGGAACAGCCAAATTCACCCAAATTACTTTTAGAAGTCCCTGTTGGTATCGAGCCAATCTCGCTGGCTATTCGTAATGCTACTGAAGTGTGGGTGCTAAACCATATTTCAGATTCGATCAGTGTGGTGGATTTGGATCGGGGGGTGGTTTCAGCAACCATTCAGGTGGGTGATCGTCCCGGGGATATCGTGTTTGCGAAACAACAGCAACGGGCGTTTGTAAGTTCAATGACCGAGCGCTGTGTTTACGTGATTGATACAGACAGTCAAAAAACCGTTAGTAAAATTTCTATCGCCGGAAATAATCCGCGTTCTCTCGCGGTAAGTCAGGACGGAGAAAAAGTTTGGGTTGCAATTCATCATTCGGGGAATCAAACCACTGTGGTTAGTCATCATCAGGCTCCGGATCCACCCCAAGCCACAAACGTGGATCTACCGGTGGCTCCCAAACAAGGTGTTATCGTCAGCACAAATGACAAGCTTTGGAGGAAACAAGATCAGGCTCAACTTGCCGACCATGATGTTATGGAAATCGACACGAATCAGTTAAAGGTGAGGCGATCTTTTTCCACAGTAGGGACTATTTTATTTAATCTCGCTCAGCATCCTCAAACCGGCGATCTGTGGGTAACGAATACCGAAGCCCGGAACTTTGTGCGATTCGAGCCGGCTTTGCGCGGACATGTTGTTGATAATCGGATCACAATCTTTAAGCCGGAACCGGATGCTGATTTGGTGGTTTTGGATTTGAATGAGGGGCTGGATTACTCGATTCTCCCCAACATGGCTGCTCTGGAAACGGCGATGGCTCAGCCAACGGATATTATTTTCAATCAAAGTGGTTCTCGAGGATTTGTTACATCTTTTGGAACAGATCGTGTTGCGATCCTCGATGGTGCAGGAAAAATCCAAAGCTATGTCGATGTCGGCGATAGCGTTGGGGCAAATGTGAACACTCGGTTCAAGCGCGGCCCGCGGGCACTGGCTTTACACCCCCAGGAGCAAAATCTCTATGTTCTCAACCGGCTTTCAAATTCAATTTCCATCGTGAATCTCGAACAGGGAATGCAAATCCGGGAAGTGGAGATGCAGGATCCAACGCCTGAAGAAGTACGCCAAGGACGAGGCTATTTGTTTGACGCCAAATTGTCAGGCAATGGTACGGTATCTTGTGCTTCCTGTCATATTGATGGGGATCGAGACGGGCTTGCCTGGGATCTTGGTGATCCTGGCGGCGATTTATTTAACGATGGTAGTGCGAATCCTTTGCATCCCATGAAAGGGCCGCTAATGACTCAGACATTACGCGGTTTGGCAGGGGATCGTATTTTTCATTGGAGGGCAGATCGTCCCGGGCTAATCGCGTTTAATGGAACGTTTCCCAATCTTATGGGAGGTGCATTGTTGGCAGATGAAGATATGCAATTATTCGCTGATTATATGAAGAGCATTCTTTTTGGAAGTAACCCTTTGGTTGAGACGGCTGAGTTCAAACGTGGGGAAGAAATTTTTAATTCCCGAATGGCGATCGCTAAGGAAGGCAAAAATCAGTTTAGATGTGTCGATTGCCATAAACGAATTTCGGGATCCGGGTCAACTGGCTTTAGTGGATTGATTGGACAGTCAACCAAAGCGGCTCAACTGCGAGGGTTAAATGAACGGCTAGTGTTTCAGGGAGATATAAGAGTTAACGGGTTCGGTTTTGGTGCAGATGGTTCAAAGCAAACATTATTTGAATTTCTTGGTGATAGCCATCGCTTTGAAAAAATATCATCACAGGATAAGAAATCTCTCGAAGCCTTTCTCCTTGGATTTCCAACGGAAACACCACCGATTGTAGGCAAAACAATTACGATTTCATCAGAGCAGGCAAATGATGCGACTTGTTTGCTTGCAATTACAGCATTGCTGGAAGATGCTGTTGCTGTCGATTGTGAAGTTAAGTTAATGGGGGTTCTTAACGGAAATGTTCTTAAACATACCTACATTGCTGACGCGAATAGTTTTTCCGCCATCGGAAATACTGAAGATTCATCGTTAAATCTAGAAGAACTACTCGAGACACTGTCGAGCGATGATTCAGCGTCGATTTCTTTGACGGTTTATCCAAAGCCCTAGGATTATTATGATGCGACAAGCATGTTTAAACTGTCTGGCTGTCTCGAATTAGATTGAAAAGAGAAAATGGTGTCGAGAAAATTTGAATTGCTAATTGCTTTTCTAACCCTGTTAGTCATTTCGATGACTTGCTTCTCTGCTGAAGAACCGGTCAAGGTCTATATCCTTTCGGGCCAGTCCAATATGGTGGGGATTGGGCAGGTAACCGGTGGAGGCTCGCGATGGGGATCCCAGTTTACCGATATTGAAGTTTCCGTCTATGAAGGCGAATATGCCCCCGGTGCTGACTACAATTCCCTCAAGCCATTAAAAACAATCAAACCGGCGAGTTTTGGCGGAGTGACTCCCACTCCGTATCCGGGCGGGGGTACGCATGTAGCGCGGGGATTTGTTACCGTTAAAGAGGACGGTGTCTATGAATTTCGACCGGGTTATGGCGGTTCCACTGTAAATCTTATGGAAGTGGGTGGAAAGCAAGTACATGTCAAGATGCCCGAAAGCGAATCAGAATTTTTCCCCATCAAGCTGAGGGGAGGGGAAAAAGTACCATTTAAGATTATCTACTTAAATCCCCAGGCAAATGGTCTGGGATGGATTGCTCGTGTTGATATTCCCGGTACGCTGTCCTCCGTGGTGAGACAGGATGGCAAGTTTCCTTACTTGCTCAACGAAAGCGACGGTTGGGTTTCTCGGGATGACGTCTGGTATAAGGGAGTGATTACGGCAGGAGCAAATAAGTGGCTGTCTGTTGGTTGCGGAGCAACTGCTAACAGTATCGGTCCGGAACTTGGATTTGGGCATAAACTTGGTGATTATCATGACGAGCCGGTCCTCCTACTAAAGGCATCACAGGGTAATCGTTCTTTGGCCTGGGATTTTCTTCCTCCCGGTAGCAAAAGATTTGAAGCGGATGGATTTGTCTATGCAGGATATAAAGATTCCCCGGCTCGCTGGGAAATTGGTTCCACGCCAGAGCCAATCAACTGGTATGCGGGTAAACAGTATGATGATTGTTTTAGTGCAGCTCATAAAGTCCTCGAAAACTTCGAGAAGAATTTTCCGCAATGGAAAGGAAGAGGATTCGAAATAGCAGGCTTTGTCTGGTGGCAAGGACATAAAGACCAAGGAAGCTTGGTTCATGCTCAGCTTTATGAACAAAATTTAGTTCATCTTATAAAGACACTACGGACTGAATTTGATGCACCGCAAGCTCCCTTTGCGATCGCTACGATTGGTTTTGAGGGTTGGGAAATGGAAGGCAATGCTTTGACGGTTGCGAAGGCGCAATTAGCCGTCAGTGGTGAGAAGGGTAAGTACCCGGAATTTAAAGGGAATGTTCGCACAATTGAAACACGCGGTTTTTGGCGAGATGAATCAATTTCACCTCGAAATCAGGGTTTTCATTACAACCAAAATGCGGAGACATATATGCTTGTCGGTGAGGCTTTAGGTGACGCGATGCTTAGCTTGATTAAATAGAACTAGCCGCGCTAGACTTGCTCAGGCAAACGCTTCCTTCACAACCTTGCCTCCATTAAATGTTGCAATCTCGCGACGTCCGCGGTGTTCGTAATAATTCTTATACTGATCGATTCCGAGGGCATGGAGAATCGTGGCGTGCACGTCGGCAGGCGAAAGTACTCTTTCAACAGCGGTATAGCCAACTTCGTCGGTGCGGCCAATCACCTGACCCCCCTGAATTCCACCCCCCGCCATCCACATAGTAAATCCACCAGGTGAATGATCGCGCCCCCCTTTCTTTTCGACGCCCGGGGTTCGACCGAATTCACCGCCCCAAACAAGTAAGGTGGAGTCTAATAAACCTCGTTGCTTAAGATCTGCTATGAGGCCTGCAATGGGCTTGTCCGATTTTCCGGAGGCCTTGCCGTGTCCGTCCACAATGTCGTCATGAGAGTCCCAACCATCGACACGCAACTGAATAAATCGAACACCGTTTTCAACTAAACGTCGCGTTAGAAGGCAGCGAGTGCCAACCTCGCGAGTCTTATCCTCGTTCATTCCATAAAGTGTTTTAGTCGCTTCAGTTTCTTTGGATAAGTCAAAGACTGCCGGAGCAGCAATTTGCATGCGGAAGGCCAGTTCATAACTTCGCAGGCGAGCTTCCAGTTCACTGTCGTTCCCGGATTTTTGTAGATGACGTGAATTAAGTCGGTTAATTAATCCCAATTGACCTGCACGTTCCGCCTCCGCCATCGCTCTAGGCAATTTAAGGTTAGGAATCCCCTCGGCAGCATTAATACCTGTTCCCTGGAATTCAGATGGCAGAAAAGATGGAGCATAGGTAGGACGCGGACCACCGCCAAGTACCACGAAACCAGGCAGGTTCTGGTTTTCTGTACCAAGTCCATAGTTGACCCAGGCTCCCAAACTCGGACGATCTCCGGCAATCGAACCGGTCGTCATCATATATTCGCCAGGTACATGAATGACCGTGTCATGTTGGATGCTTTTGATGAGACAAAGTTCGTCAATGTGTTCGGCTGTATGGGTAACCAACTCGGAAGCCGGGAGGCCGCACTCACCATAATGACGGAACTTAAAAGGGCTTGCCATTAAACGACGGGTACCATTACCAAACATTGCCGTTGCTTTGAAATTCTTGCGAATACTTTCAGGCGTTTCCTGACCATCAAGCCTTGTTAATTCGCTCTTGGGATCATAGGTGTCGATATGGCTTGGACCACCAGCCATAAACAGAAATATGACACTCTTAGCGGTCGCTTTGTGCGTTGGAGCCAAAGTGGCATCATGGGCTTGTTCATCAGCCATTAGCCCTGTTGCCGCCAGCCAGCCGAAGCTGAGGGTACCGCCCTGTAACATCTGCCTGCGGGACAGCGAAGTTGACGTGGTTCGGCCAGAAGGAAAAATGGATGGTGGTTTGTTTTTATTCATTACGATCATTCGGTTTATCGCTGAGGCACTACTCGATATAGACAAATTCGTTAAGGTTCAACAAAGCCTGACTATAAAGCTCAAGGGCAGTGAGTTGCGTACTGTGATTATTAAGCCAACGACGCTCAAGGTACGATGTGAGTTTCAATAATTCATTATCATCAACGCCTTCGGTGAAGTATAGTAATTCACCGATATCGCCATTCATGCGTTCTCCTTTTTCAGAGAATGCCTGAGTGTAGCCGCCGATACTGAGAGGGCCGCCAATGCCCGAGTCGATTTCACCGGTTAAAATCGTTGAAAGGTCAGCCAGCACTTCGCCTTGTTTCATAATCTTCAACTCTAGCCGCTCAGCTTTCCAGCGAGCAATAATAAGTAATGGAGTGTTGTCAGGAATGGCATTAGCTGTCTTGAGCCTGCCGCTCCATTGTCCATTTATGTTTTGATCGAGGCCAAATTTACCATCTGCCGCGAAGCGTAAAAGAGCAAACGAGGCGATGTCTTTGTCACCATTCCGGCCTTTCACAAAGATGGCTTCATTGCGATTGCCTTTTCCATTGAATCGCAGGGTCATACAGACCGTATAGGCATTGGTTGCCCGTAAGACGGCAGCATCCGCCACTTCTAGCACATGATCGGCTTTCCCAAATTCTCCTCCCTGAAAACGAACCACCGGAAGACCTCCCATCCCGTTGAGTCGATTCGAGATAAGTTGTGGCTGACGAGTATCCTCGTTTTGGCGTAGGGGATCGAGCTTTTGGATATTGGCGGGTGACTGATCAATCCATTCGGCCACCTTTTCGTTTGAACTTGCATCGAGGGCCCGGCTGTTTTTGACGCCTTTGTCGGCCCTCAGCCAAAGGGCTAGTTTCTTAGACGTTGGTGTGTATGTCACGTCCGATTGATTGGCGAGGTACTCAGGTTCATTTACTTGGAATTGCTTAAGGAATTCTATGCTTGTTTCCAGTTCGTGCTCGTCCGGTGAACGCCCCAGAACAAAATTAAATCCAACCTCGGCTTGCTGGTGCAAATCATTACCAGCAATTGTTTTGATTTTCGCAGCTAAGGCCAGAGAGCGGTCTTGGGCAAAGCGATTGTTTAGCAGGTAGAGTGATTGCAATGCCGACGTTGAAACTTGACGCTGGAGACAAGCTTCCGACAGAGAGGTTGGACCATCAAATAACTCCTGCAACTGGGGCGGCTTGTCCCTTTCCTGAAAGAGGTACATCGCACGGCGTAAATTGTCGATTTCCTGGCTGGTAGGTATGGAAACTCCACCGATTTCCCGTTGTAATTCTCCACTGGCCACTAACAGGGAGTCGCGGATAGCTTCAGCCTCCAGCCTTCTGCGAGGCCATGCGGTCAGTAAAGTCTGGGACACCCGTGGTTTATCTGAAATACGAAAGTTTGCCCGTTGACGCCATGTCTGAGAAGAAACGATTAATTGGTGGAGATGTTTAGTGCTCCAGTTGTTATTAATCAATTCGATGGCCAGCCAGTCGAGTAGTTCGGGGTGGCTAGGTTTACTACCCCGGATCCCAAAGTTTCCCGGTGTTTCCACCAGTCCCTGGCCAAAGTGCATTTGCCAAATACGATTTGCCCAAACTCTTGCCGTAAGGGGGTTTTCATTGGACACTAACCAATTCGCTAGAATCGTTCGTGACTTCTCATTGACTTTGATTTTTGGTGATGGGCCGAAGGCTTCCGGCCACCCGGGTGTTACGGTTGCCACCGTTTCAAAAATCTGCCCCCTCGCCAGCAGATAGTCTCTTTGATCCAAAAACCGAGCCTTGTCATGCATCAAAGGGAAGTTACCTAACATCGGCAGTGTACTGATTTGGTGCGGACTGGTGACCGGTGAGTAGAAGCCCCAGGTTTGGGATGTATCGTTGATTATTTCATTAAGTTGTCCTCGTAGCTCCTCCAACCGCTTTTGTTCGTCGTCCATGATTCGAAAGCTATTACAACCAGCGATCTGGATGTTCATTCGAGTTCGATGGGGACGGAATTCTCTTTCTTGTTCCAGCGTTCTCTCTGATTCCGTTGAGTTCAATAGATCTCGGATCGCTTGTGGCTCTTCTTCGAAACCCGTAGACAACACCCGTTTACGAACTTGGAGGTCGAAGTCTAGTAATTCAGTTGCAATTTGAGCAATGGATTCAGGCGGTTCGGAATCTTTAAGAACGAGGTTGCCAGGGAAGCCTTTGGTGAAAAATGCTTTCAGACGATAGAAGTCGCGTTGCGTGATCGGATCAAATTTATGATCGTGACAGCGTGCACAACCGAGTGTCAAACCTAAAACAGAACGAGATAGTGTACTGACAATGTCAGTGTACATATCATTTTCAGCACGATAGAAGTGCAAGTCGTCTGCACTAATTCGAGCCGCCGCGAGGAAACCGGTGGCGACAATGTTTTCATCAAGGTACGGTTCCATTTCATCACCGGCAATTTGCTGTGTTAAAAAGTGAGCATATGATGTGTCGCGATTAAAACTATTAATGACGTAGTCACGATAACGCCAGGCATGAGGACGAGGATTATTTTGAGCATAGCCTTCGGATTCAGCCCAGCGCGCAGAGTCGAGCCAGTGGCGTGCCATACGTTCGCCGTAATGAGGCGAATCCATGACTTTATTAATGGTCTCGTCCCATGAGACATTGGCATTCAAGTACTCGGCCAATTGTTTTTCTGTTGGCGGCATACCGTGTAGGACTAAGTACAACCTTCTAATGAGAGTTCTTTGATCAGCGTTTGGACTGGCGAATACCTCTTTTTCTCGATGAAGTTGGGCGACAAATGCGTCGATTGGATTTTTGGTCAGAATGCCGGATGCTTTATCATTGCCGTGCGTTTTGACAAGAAACTCGGACTTGGGGACTTGTGGCCTTTGCAGGGGCTGGAAAGCCCAGTGTTTTTGAGCTGCTAGCTGATTGGGATTGGGAAGAAGCTCTTCGTCCCATTTAGCACCCTGGTCGATCCATGCTCTTAGGATTCCGATCTCCTCGTCAGAGAGACGTTCACCGTAATCTTCCGGTGGCATCTGCTTTTCCGGATCTTTTCCAGCAATGACTTCGATTAGTCGGCTGGCTTCACTTCGACCAATAAGCAAAAGAGGTACTCCGTCGGATTCACCGAGGAGCTTGGCATGGTAATCCAGCCTCACTCCGGAATCTGGGTTGGAGCCTTTATGGCAATCAAAACAGGAGTGCCTAAGTATTGGTAATACGTCTTTACCAAAAGAAACTTCACGCTCGACCGATGGAGGTAAGTTTTGTACTTTGGTTTCATCTGCGATCGTAACCTCGGTCATACAGCTTAGGGCAATGGCTGAGACAAAGCATAGAGACCAAAACGGTATTTGGAGTGCAGAAAACAAAGGTAGGATATCGTTATTCTTTAGAAGGTGAGCTTAACGAGCTCATTATAAATAAGATTCAATCCGAGTGCCGATTAATTGTCGGTGGAGGTGTTCTGTTTTTGGAACGCTGTGATTGTTCTGCTAGGCTAATAAAGAGCCTGTTTCTACTTAATAGATTGTTTCGTGAATTCTTTATGTACCTCCACCAACTTAAAAATGATATAGCCGTTCTGGCCATCACGTTGATTACCCTGCCAGTTTTGGCAGATGATTGGCCGCAATGGAGAGGGCCAAATCGTGATGCCAAGTCTAGTGAAACCGGCTTGTTGCAAGTCTGGCCAGTCGATGGGCCGCCTTTGAAATGGCAGACAGATTCGCTCGGTGAAGGGTATGCCAGTGTCGTAATTGCCAATGGCCGACTGCACACAATTGGTAATGAAGCAGGTACGATCTTTGCCTATGGTTTGAGTGAAGAAACCGGCGAGATTCTCTGGAAAACAAGAATCGGTGAATCCTCGAGACACGCGATGTCGACGCCCACTGTTGATGGTGATTATCTCTATGCTTTAGATCCAGATGGAGAGCTTGCCTGTCTGCATGTTCTTACAGGAGAGATTCAGTGGCAGGTGGATTTCATTAGAGATTATGGTGGGAAGCTCCAGTCCGGACGAGGGTTTGGAGAATCGCCATTGATTGATGGTAAGTATCTGATTTGTACACCTGGAGGAGACGAAGCGATTGTTGTGGCCCTGAATAAAGCGACGGGTGAATTGGTTTGGAAAACCGCTGCTCCAACAGTTGGTGATAAAGGGGGGGATGGAGCAGCATTTTCATCGATTGTGAAAGCACGGATTGGTGAAATTGATATGTATGTTCAGTTGGTAGGGCGTGGGCTCATCGGTATCGAGTGTAGGGGAGGAAGGTACCTCTGGGGATACAACGATATCTGTGCAGATATCGTCAATATTCCGACTCCCGTGATTCAGGATGACTATGTATTTTCTGCCAATGGGTATAACTCCGGTAGCGTCTTGCTTCAGTTAAAGCCAGTCGGAGCAAAAGAGATTGATGTTCACGAAGTCTATCGGTTAGCAGGAAATCAGTTTCAAAATCATCATGGTGGCGTGGTTGCCCTCAATGGAAAAATATTTGGCGGACATGGTAGTAATAATGGCTTGCCTACCTGTGTGGACTTTCAGAGCGGAAAGGTCCTTTGGAAGCGACGTGGTCCTGGTGTCGGATCGGCGGCCGTGGTCTACGCCGATAACCGATTTGTGTTTCGCTATCAAAACGGAGTGGTGGCCTTGTTGTCAGCAGACAAAGATGGATTCACTATTGAGGGAAAGTTTCAGATTCCCGGGGCAGGTGGGGATAGTTGGTCCCATCCGGTGATTGCCAACGGCGCATTGTTTTTGAGAGAACAGAACTCTCTTTATGTTCACAATCTCGATGACGATGGAGACGCAGAGGCCGAGATGACTACGGAAATCGCAAGTGTTTTCACGGAGGACATTAAATGGGGACTTAATCAATTAGGTGTCGAGCATAGTAGTGTTGGACAGCTTCAGCAACATTCCTCAACATTTGATATTGAACAATTTTATAGCTATGTCGTTGATCAGACGGATATAAATGCGGTGGGCGTGATTCCGGTCGTATCGCTGAAACCAAATGAGGATGATGAATTTGCACCGGAGGTAATCAATATACTGAAGAAAGCATCTCACGACTTTGTGGTTGATTTAACAGGTTTGAAGTTGAACGCACGTCAAATTCAGCAGGTGGAACAACTAAGTCATATGAAAGGCATGGACTTACAGTTTTGCACTGGTTTGTCATCGGAGGTGTTAGATTTGGTTGGGCAAATCGAAGGCTTACGGGCTTTAAGATTGGCCGGAACAGATGTTTCGAATGAATCGATAGAGCTGATTACGAAATTGTCTTCGCTACAGTCTTTGGATCTTGAAGTTTGTGAGAATATCTCTGATGTTGCATTGCCGAAGATCGTAACGATGACTGAATTACGATGCCTGATTTTGAAAAAAACGGCATTTGAGAAACTCAAAATAACTGACAAAGGTGTTGCTAATTTGTCACAATTGCCGAAGCTCGAAGTTTTGAGTCTTTATGGAAATCGAGTCACCGATGTAGGAATGCAGTCCATCTCGCAGCTTTCAGCTCTCAGGGTCTTGGACTTAAGCCTTGTGGGAATTAAAGACAAAGGCGTTGCGACTCTGGCTCCGCTTGAACAGCTTGAAGAGCTTTATTTGTTACATAACACAGGATTTGCCGGCCCTATTTTGACAGATCAGGCAGTTCAGACGATCAAAGGTTTTACAAATCTTCGACAGCTGAGCCTAGTGGGAGCTAAAGTTTCCAATGAGAGTGTTGAGTCGTTGTCAGGTTTGAAGAAATTGGAGAGACTTCAATTACAGTATTCACGAATTGATGCCGAAGGAATTAGAGTGATACAGGAAGCTCTCCCTGATCTATCGATTACTAAGTGATCTTCGAATTCCCTGTTTGTTGTTTGCTGCCTTACGATGTTTTATCAACAATGGAGTTAGTTAATCGCTTTAGCTACCGGACTTTTATTAACCGATCTTAAAGATGAACCTTCCTACTAACCGCCGAGAATGGATTTCTGCAGGAGCTTTAGGCTTCTTGAGTGGCGGAGTGATGTCCGGGATTTCCAATGGTAATGAACAACAGGAACGTCCACGCAATTTTGGTACAGCGAAGTCATGTGTCGTGGTATTCCTGTTTGGCGGGCAGGGACAACAGGATACTTACGACCTGAAGCCCAACGCGCCGGCGGAGATTCGTGGTGAGTTTACTCCGATTTCGACAAATGTTATCGGGACTCAGATTTGCGAGCATTTGCCGCATCTGAGTAAGCTGATGGACAAAGTCACCATTGTGCGCAGTATGTCGCATACAGATTTTGAGCATGGCTCCGCTTCCTATACAGCTTTGACAGGACATCCTCATCCTTTGCCGGGAACTAATACGCCGGCTCGTCGCGAGGATTTTCCGACTTATGGAGCGGCGGTGGCTCATTTGAAGCCGACACAAGGCCCCGTTCCCAGTGCAACGGTCTTAGGCCCTGTGATGCATCAAGGTAATCGTCCACCAATGGCCGGACAGAATGCAGGTTTCCTTGGCCATGCTTTTGAGCCGTTCCGGGTGGACCGGGATCCCAATGATACCGATTTTTCGGTTGCAGAGCTGGCCTTGCCGGCAGAGGTTAATGGGGCGAGGTTTGATCAACGCTACGATTTGCTAAACAGGCTTGAACCGCGGTTCCGGGCAGTGGATAGACTTGGTGAGATTCGTGGCATGACGGATTTGAAGCAGCGTGCCTTTGGCTTGCTTGGATCCGGAAAGAGTCGTCAGGCCTTTGATTTAGGTAACGAGACAGAGCAGTTGCGAGAACACTATGGCCGACATAAGTTTGGTCAGACGATGCTGCTTGCCCGTAGATTGGTAGAAGCTGAAGTACCTTTGATCACGGTGAACTGGGCACGTTCCAATCGTGAGGAATGGGATACGCATAGTAAGAATTACCCGACAATGAAGGATCGCCTGTTACCTCCATTTGATCAGGGTATATCAGCGTTTATCGCCGATTTAGATGCTCGTGGAATGTTGGACTCGACGTTGGTGATTGCACTTGGCGAGTTTGGTAGGACACCTAAGATTAATAAAGATGCCGGGAGAGATCACTGGCCCGATGTTTATTCTCTTCTTGTGGCCGGAGGAGGCGTAAAGAGAGGAGTTGTTGTGGGTGAAAGCGATCAGCATGCGGCATTTCCAAAAACAGACCCCATTGCTCCCTGGGACTTAGCGGCAACGATGTATCACCTGTTAGGCATTGGACCAGAGACTCATGTCTTCGATCGAGCGGGTCGTCCGTTTTCTTTGTCACCAGGCCGGGTAGCCACTGATCTATTGAGCTAGTGTTATCTATAGTTGTGTTAGCCCTGCAGGGTTGTCTTGCCCGGTTACTGAAGTTGTACGAATGATGGATTGTCAAATGATGAAAACTTTGCTTGCTATTGTACTTATGATTTGTTGCACGATCGTTGGTGCGGCTGAATCGCCAAATTTTATTATCGTTTATGTGGACGATTTGGGATGGGCTGATACGTCTGTACCGATGATGCTCAGCGATCCGGAAAGTAAGAGTGATTTCAATCAGACCCCTTACCTGGAAAAATTAGCAGCGCGAGGGATGACATTTTCAAGTGCCTATGCTCCAGCTCCGACCTGTACTCCCTCTCGCAAGAGTATTCAGTTTGGAAAGACGCCTGGCCGTTTAGGTTACACCTTTGTGCACGATGTCTTGGCATTGCAGAAAAAGCTCTCATGGAAAGATGAAGTCTCCATGGCCGATATTATCAAAGCTGCCAATCCCAATTATGTGACCGCGCATTTCGGTAAGGGGATGAGTGGTGATCGGATGGAAACAATTGGGTATGACATCACGGATGAGGTGGACGGCAATGCCACGAATGATAATTTCCATGGCGAATATGACAGTATTGGAAATCGTAAGCCGTTGCCGCCTGATAATCCGAAGCGAATGGCTTCGTTACAGAAGCGTTCGGTGGCATTTATTGAGAAGCATGGTGGGAAGCAGCCGTTTTTCATGATGGTGTCGCATTATGCAGTGCATGTACCGCATGCGGCGCGGGCGGATCTAATCGAAAAGTACCGCAGTTTACCGCGCGGAAAATATCTTCAGGATGAAGATTACTTGCCGGAGGAACAAATTCCTGAGGGTCGTAAAATCAGTCATTGGCGTTTGCAGTACGCTGCGATGCTTGATGAAGTAGATCAGGGTTTGGGGGCGATTATGCTGGCTGTTGAGAAGGCCGGTCAGACCGAGAATACCTTTATTATTTTCACTTCGGATAACGGCGGTGGGCTCAACCCAAACGGAACGTTACGTGGAGGAAAAGCTAATTTATATGAAGGCGGATTGCGAGTGCCGTTTGTTGTCGCCGGGCCTGGCGTGCGGCAAGGGGCGCAGTGTGATGTGGCGATTAATCAGTGGGACTTGTTGCCAACCTTACATGATTACTCCGAAAGTGATGAAGCGTTACCGGAGGATCTGGATGGCGGTAGCTTACGTCCGGTGTTTGAGTATGGGAATGCTGCAAAAGTAGAACGGAATGTTGAAGGATTTGTCTATCATTACCCTTGTTACTTTGCTCCGCCGCTAACGGTGATTCGCCTGGGGGACTACAAACTGATGGAGCATCATCTAACGGGTGAACAGAAATTATTTAATGTCGCAACGGACTATTATGAGCAGCAGAATCTGGTGGAGGACTTGCCACAGAAGGCTGCTGAGTTAAAAGCGGTGATGGATAAGTATTTGGAAGAAATCGATGCCGAGGATGTCCAGGATGTTTATCAAGCCCGGTTCGCCGAGCTAGATCGCTTTGAAAAGAATGCACGCGAGCAGTACAAGAAGAGGATTGAACGGGCTGGGGAAGAAAAGAGGTTGATTGATGAAGCCAACAACTGGCTTCGTGAACAGCTAGAACGCTTCGATCGTAATCGCAAAGAATGTCGTGAGAACATGCAGGGTAAAATGTTTTAAGTTGAGATGTCTGGTTTGTATTCAATTTGAAAGATTATTCATCAATCTGACAACGCTTTTTAAGCGTTGATCGCCCCATTATCTGCATGAAATAACAATGGTATGAGAATTGCAGTTGGTAAGGAAAATACTTTAGATTGCAAAGGAGACTCCTTATGAAAAACAATTGTTTGCTTTTCACCATGGCAGTGATGTTAGTGTTGGGCACGATTGTCAGTGCAGATATGACCATTCGAAAATCCGGGTCACTTCTTCTCACGGTTGACAGTAGTGGAAATGTAAGGGAATCCGGTCGATTAGTCGGACGTATCGAGTCGAATGGAAATATTCGTGCTTCAGGTCGATTAGTGGGTTCGATTAGTAGTAGCGGTACTTTAAGAAAGTCGGGATCCTATCTGGGAGAAGTACAATCGAATGGAAATCTGCGAAAGAACGGAAGGCTTGTTGGCCAAATCTCCAATAGCGGGACGATTCGCATACAAGGCAGGCTCTGGGGTAATGTCAGCTCTTGCTGCTCTGATTCTGAACGTCGTACGGTGGCTGCTGCGATCGTGTTCTTTGGGGAATTCTTTGATTAAGGCTGATTAGTCTCGACAGGTAAAGCCTTCCGTTCAGGTTCATTTGTCGGCAGTAGGTAGCAGGCAGCTTCTTCAGAGTTCCGTACATACAATTTGTTACCAACCAATACCGGGTGGTTCCAAGTTTTCCCATTCAGCATTTGGAGTGACGCTAACTCCTGGTGAGTTTCGGAATCGGTATCGAGAAGGACGATCACTCCTTGTTCAGACAATACCATGATCAGGTTCTCTTCAGGCAGTAATAAGCTTTGACCTTTACCATATCGTCCTCGTTTCCATTTTCGACGCCCTGTTGCCAGATCGATACAGGTGAAAATACTGTCGTCAAAACCGTATAGATGCCCCTCGTGTACCAGCAAATCATTAAAGTCAGATTTGAGATTCTTGGTGGTCCAGATCTCTTTGACACTCCAATGCTCAGATTTTACGTCTATTTCTAACAGTCGTGTTCCCGTACCCATACCTGTAGGAATAACAATTTGTTTATCTCCGACTACGCATGGTTGCAATGCCCGATATCCACTATGCGGCCAGGCATATTCCACGAGAATAGTGCCAGTCGTGGGATCGAGGAGGGTCAGCCCGTCATCAGTGAGAATTGCCACCTGCTGACTGTCACTGAAATTCATCTGTTGTGGTGAACTATAGGAGTGTTCTCCTGCCGCTGCCGTCCAGACCAATTCTCCATTGGATGCTTTGTAACCGAAGACATCCTTTTCACCGGCTTCACTCGCGTGAACGATGACATGTTCTCCCACCAACAGTGGTGATGCACAAAAACCCCACATCGGCACGCCGCGACCGGCTTCTTCTGGAATGTTCACTTTCCAGATTATGTCACCATTGATTGGGTTTAAGCACAAAAGAATGCCCGTGGAACCTAGTGTATAGAGCTGTCCTTGGTAAAGCGTCGGAGTTGCTCTGGGGCCGGGTCCCCCCAGAGGATCATTCAAACGAGCTTGTTCCCTATGTATCCAGATTTCCTTACCGGAACGTGCGTTGTAGCACGTGACACATTCATTCTCTCCACGTTGTTCCTGCGTAAACAGTAATTCTCCGGCAACGGCAAATGAAGACCATCCCGGGCCTATCTTGATACGCCATTGTTCTTTCGGTGGATGTTTTATCCAATCTGTATCGAGTTGGCTTGAGGTGGCAATCCCCCTACGTTCTCCCCCTCTAAAGCCTGGCCATGATACCTGCTTCATAGATTGAAGCCGACGTGGGATGGGCAGGTCATCTTCCTCTGTGGCTTCTCGTTTTAGCAGGAGTGACTCGGATGTAGGCTGCCAACGTGGCGCGAGTCTTACAGTGAAGTCTCCCCACATCCCCTCATAGCGAAAAAATAAAGAGTAGCTAAATCCAAGTATGCATCCTGTCACGGCTAACCAGTTTTGCGACAGAGGAAGCCAGCGAGCCAGGTAAAGTCCCACCACAAAGCCCGTCATGCCAAGTGGGAAAGTGATCATCATGATGACCGGACCGTACATAGTTTGGTCTAGAAGAAGTAGGACAATTGATCCCGTGGCTATGATTCCGATCAATCCGTAAATGCGTTGGCGTTGTTTAGCCCGACTAAAGAATGTCCACCAAACTAAAGCTAATAATGAGCACAAGAGAGGGCCAAATGCGACGACCATCCACAGCCAGGACGGAGCATCGTCATATAATTCTGTAAGACGAGATGACAAGATACCTGTAATGACGAGAAACAGAGCAGGCCAAAGTCGTAAGTTCTTTTGGACAACAGACGTTTCATTTTGCTGCGTGTCCACCTCAGTGTTCTCTTGGTTTTGACTCAACAAAGTTTTCCTTTCCTACAAGCCTGTGCGTAACCATTCCTAATAAGCGATTTCCGCAGCTAATTGGAATCCATTACTTAATTTCAAGTCAACTTCACCACGTTCCAAAAACCGACGCGCAAATTGATGGGATAAATGAATCCACCAGCCCCCTCCGCCATCTCGTTTTTTCTCCAGCGTGAGCGCAGCCGTCCAATATTTAAGTCGGATTTCAGTATCATTACCGTCGGGCTCACGGATACCCCAGCGATTGCCGTCAAACCCAATGGAAGCGTGCAACCAATGTTCACTGAAACGCCCGTTTTTTTCGAGACGCCATGAGATCTTCGACTCGGGGAATCTCAAATCAACCGTCATTTCCGGTTTAGGATCCCAGCGGAGCCCCAATGCGGGCAAGAAACCGATGTCTACCTGATTAAGATGTACAACGCCGTATGACAACGTGAGGTCATGGGCTTCCAGTTGTTTCGTAATGAGAGCCATTCCAAACATACCAAAGGTATTGTCGGTAGCCTCAAAATCTCCAAGGTAGCTGGGCCGAAAATTGAGGAGTAAATTGCTTTTATCCGACAGGGCCTTTTTAAAGAACAGAGAGGAGCTTAGTTCATAAAGGTCGCTTCGCTTAAATCCTTCAGTTGGTAGTGTCAGCACATCATTCCTAAATGAGATTTCGGTCGCAAGAATGTTTTCAAAGTTCCCCAGTGGTATACCCGTTCCAATTTCCGTTGCAAACCATCGGTGCGTGCTGGAGTTTTCACGGTCGGTAAAGTAGCCGGAGGAGACAGCTAGCCGTTGAATCGCTTGTTTTTTAAATCGACGCAATGGCGCTTCTTGAAGCAGGATGCTTAACTCATCCTCTTTGCTAATAACACCCTCATTGAGTCTTGTCGGGTTCTGCTGAATTTGGGCCCTGGCACTATTAACAACGAATAGCACCAAGGTGAGTAGGATCGCACTAGAGTATTTCTCAGTCAAAGGCTTTAATTACTTTATTCGAAGCCGAGGGATTTTCAGTGTAGGAAAATTAATACGTTTCGTCGGTTTTAGTAAAGGCTAAAAGCATTGTATTTTCGTAGGAATGCTTGCTAAGTTAACTTACATTCAAATTTTGAATCAAAGGACCTTTATAACGATGCCAAGACTAAGCTCTCTGTTTTGTTACGTTGTCGGCCTGATGTATCTTGCTTTGGGTGTATGGTGTGCCGTATCACCCGAAAAAACCTCTGAGGTGGTAGGTTTTGAGTTGATTGGCGGAGCAGGGATGTCAGAATTTCTAACGGTATATGGCGGGCTTGAAATCGGAATGGGAATGACTTTTTTGTTGCCATTGTTTGGTGAGCGTTTTCTTGCTTACACCTTGTTAGTTTGTGTGTTGCTTCATGCCAATCTTGTAATTTTCAGAACATTGAGTTTCGTATTTTACAGCGACATAGGGTCTGGCACCTATAAGCTTGCGATTGGTGAATGGAGTATTTTCTTACTTGGAATTATTCTCTATCGGACATTGCAAAAATCTTCCACGTTCAACACAAACAGTTAAGAGATCGTGATTGACGGACGTAATGTTGGAATTCAATAACGTGTGGTTGCAATGAGCGAACAGTGTAGAGATAAGAGCTTCTTTGGCTTATCGAAAAAGCGACTTGTGGTTTGGGCTTTGGGTATATTGCTACTCACATCACTTGGTAAATTTGTGGCCTATGAAATTCTGGGAGCCAATCAGCTAAGAAGTCGTGTTGGTCAGCGAGTCGTTTTCCCATCTGATTTATTGAAGAATACCCCGACAGAACGTACCGAGAGATATGGCTATTTGAAAAGCATAAAATATCGGATGAACGCTCGTTTGGGATTTTTTGACCTGGAACTAAATTGTGAAATTCCTCAGCAAGCAGACCGACCGGCCAGCGAAATCGCTGTAGGCTTATCTCCACGAGAGACACTTGATCTGTTGATTGTCACCAATAAAGTTGCTGGTTTGGAACCGGAGCAGTTTTTGAGTCCAAATGAAATTCATGAACCATAATGGAACACAAGAAATAAGATGTTTATGCGTGACTGACTCAGCGATTTGATTCAAAGGAACTAAAGAGATGTTAATGCGATTAATGATGACGATTTTCTTCCTCATCGTTTCTTCTCATGTTTTTGCAGGTACCGGATATGAAGTGACTGTCGAGACGGATGAAGAAACCAAATCCTATATGGTCATATTTGGTGGTGGGAGGCTGTTTGCGCAGCACACGGGTTTCGATCCGGAGACTAAAAAATTTGTGTATTTAAGATGGTCACGGGCAGAAGAACCACCTAAACCGGTGGCTAAGATATGGAATCATGATACGGGAGAGATTGTTCAGTTATTCAAATTTCCGCAGGCCAAAAATCCACTCCCGGTCATTCCCTCGATCAAAGCGATGAAGGTCTGCCCGTTTACGGGGAGTAAGGAACTGAAAGCGATTCCACGGTTAGCCATTGATTAGGAACCTTGTAACATATTTTGCCTGCAGTGATTTAGATTCTTTTTGTGAGAGTCGTATGGCTCGGCAACGAACCGGCATTTGCCCCCCGTAATCAACTTATGCGGATTTAGACAGACAACAACGGCTCAAGGGCCCTTGGTTTTGATGAAAGATAATTACAGATGGTGTATGGGAAATCGATTTTTATGATGCTGGTTGGACTATTGTTGCCCGGAACAACCGTAAGTTTTCCGAGTTATGAAGTCTTGGAGAATATTCCTGTGGTTGCTCATCGAGGAGCTTCTAAAGATGCTCCTGAGAATACGCTTCCGGCATTTAAAAAAGCCTGGCTTCAAGGCGCAGACGCCGTTGAAGGAGACTTTCATTTAACGGCTGACAATGAGATTGTTTGTGTACATGATGCTAACATTCGTCATTACACACAAAAAAATATTGAGGTGAGAAATCTGACCTTGGCTGAATTGAAGAAGCTGGACTTTGGTCGATGGCATGATCAGCAATTCGCTGGAACAAGAATCCCGACGTTCAAAGAAGTTGTGGCCACTATTCCCAAAGGCAAACGTATTTTTATTGAGATTAAAAGCGATGCGAAGTTAGTTCCTCCTCTCATCCAACAGCTTCGAAATAGCTCTTTGAAATTACAACAGATAGTTATTATTTCTTTCCATAAAGATGTGATTAAGGCTGTCGAGGACAAGTGGCCGGAGCTCAAAACATTTTGGCTGACGAGGTTTAAAACAAATGAGAGTGGTGAACTGGAACCTGCGCCGAAGACAGTTCTTCGTACGCTGGAAACTTTGGGGACAGATGGATTGAGCACCCATTTTGAAGGGCTTACCAGTGAACTTGTGAAATCATTCCAAAAGGCCGGATATGAATATCACGTTTGGACGGTCGATGAGATTCCAACCGCCAACGCGCTTATTGAGATGGGGGTTCAATCAATTACGACCAATGTCCCTGGAAAAATCGGTAAAGCGATTCGAGCTCCCTCGAAATAAGTTCTTTCAATTTAAGGAAGGATTTCGAATGGCTAAGTACATCATTCGGATGCTAATAATCGTTGCAGCGATTCCTAGAATTGAATAAAAGATTCGAAAGGTTATAGCATTACTAACCGGCTCGAAAGTTGTCATAAATCCAAACAGACAAAACGCACTGATTGCCAGCGCATTGAATGAGATTAAAAGCCGACTGTGTTTTTGCATTCCCACGACTCCTCTGTTTTTCTAAAAGTACGATCTGGAAGATCGTCCTGTTAGTTTCTGCCAAATACTTCTTTTCGGCTCTTTGGGTCCGGTGATAATCTGGGTTTTCATTTCCTCAGCCAAATTATAGATGGCATTACCTAATGACATTCGCTGTTCTTCCGCCTCTCCTAAAGCGAGAAGATAGAAATCATTCCAACTTCCCATTCCTCCGTAGATCGAATGGATGTAATCAATGGCCTTCAGACGTTGGCGATTGGATTTAGAGTTGCCGATGGCCTGGGCAAAGTTTGAATAAATTCTTTCCCATTTGCTTTCGTTGTGCTCTCGTAGTAATAACACCATTTCCTGAGCAAGCGATTGTAACTCTAGCGTAAAGCCGTGTAACAGTTCTAATTGTTCTTGCCAATTGGAGGGTTCTGGTTTGTTCTTCGAAAACTTGTTCACCTGATTGCCTATCTTTTAAATAGCCTGGAAGTAAGCATTCTTTTTAACAAAAAGGTTGGCCGATTTAGTAAAACCGGCCAACCTTTTTTCTAGTGACTAGAATCCCCAGAAGGATGGAAAAGATTGTTGAGAGAAGTTTGAACGAAAACTTGATCGCGAGCGATATCGTTGACTAGTGAAACTACGATACTGATAACTTTGCCGATTTGACTGAAACTGATATCGTGGCATACAAAAAGTACTCGGATAATGAAAGCTCGGGTAAACCGGGCGCCGATACTGATGGGCTCGATTCGAGAAAGAGGATCCGTTGTAAAAGCTGAATTGTCCACCTTGGGGACCGAAAAGACTAAAGCCGAAGTCGGCTGCTTTGGTTTCTGGTACTGACCAACTTAAAAAAGCCATCATACCTAAAACGAATACTTTCTTACTCATAAGATGTTCTCCAAATGTGATTGCATTTAGGTCAGACGGTCTGACCAACTGGTGGATTTAATCGCAAACACCGTACCAAAGCACTAAACCCTAAGTTTTAAGGCTTTAACCTCTACGGCGGTGAATAAGGCAGAGTCAATTTGAATCATGGTGTATTCAAACTGACTAGATCTAATAGATAGGGCCTGAAAACCTTATTTTGGATAATTTTTCCTTTTTCCTGTCCGGTCTTGGAGTGGCTTACGTTTTAGATAGCGTAAGGGGCAAATGATTGAGAAAAACAGATTCAGTCACCTTTGAAATGTCCCACTCAAATAACCACTTGCCAGGAGAAAAAAAATGAAAAAGGCAATAACAATGATGGTAGCTATTTTGGTAGCACATATGAGTTTGGGAGAGGTAAAAGCACAGGATTTCGGATTTCCGTTCAATATGAATCAGGGAGGATCCTCGTGGAACATGCGAAGCAACGGTATGAATCAAGCACCCTTCCAAATGGCACCTCGAGTCGTGAGAGCTCGTAATGTTTCGAATTCGCAGGGAAGTAGTAACCAATTCCAAGATTTACTGCAGCAAATCCAGCGAGCTTCTGCCGTACAGAACCGACAGTCATCACGACGTGTGATCTATCATCGTGAAGTAGAACGTATGGAAATAGAAGAGCATGTTAACGAATCGAGCAGTTTCAACATTGAAAATGTACTGAATCAATTCCGACAAGGTTCATCGGAACAGTATCGCAACAGAAATCGAAATCGATTTGTTCAGCGTTAACTAAATCTAGCTTAAGAAATGGAGGGAGTAAGTCTTTGGAAACTTACTCCCTCCAGTTTTTTATTTTTCACGCAGCATTACGAATCCCACGTCATCCATTGAGACAACACGCCATCCACTTTTCTGTAGCTTACCGAGAGTATCGAAAAATACGCCTTCTTCTTTGGGCACCGGAGTGGCCTCAAAATCGGTGAACAATTGCATGGTGAAGTTCTCAGGGTCAACGTAAATGTGTTCATACGCAACCCCTCGGTTTCGATCTTGAACAACCGCCCCACAGATGCCAGCAATTAGTACGGCTGACAGGATACCCAGAATATAGTTTTTCATGGTTTAGACTCCAATAAAATTCGATCTTAAAGTTTTCAAATGAATGGTGACGCTTCTAAAAAAGCTCCATTGTTTATTCAGACTATTTGATTTAACCGCCAGTTCCTGGATAAAGCAATGAGTGTCTCTTTGTCGTAAGCTGCCAGGCGTTTCTCTTTATCTGCTTCCAGACAACTGCGGAGGAAATCATAAACCTCATTATCGAGATCGGGGAATATCTTGTCTTTCTCCGGCATGGTCCACTGCATTCTCTGCGTAAGCATTCCTACCAGGTCATGACTGTCAAACAGCGGGGCCCCGGTTAGCATTTCGTAAATCAGACACCCCAAGGCATAATAATCGGATTTGGGTCCCACATCCCCTCCGGTAAATTGCTCGATTGCCATATAACGCGGGCTTCCCAGCAATTCACCTGTATGAGTTAGCGAAGGATTGATGGAACTTCTAGCCAGCCCAAAATCCATCAAGGTAACCTGGTAATTCTCACCAATCATTACATTCGATGGTTTGACATCTCGATGGATAATTTCACAGTCGTGTGCGTACAGCAAGGCATCCATTAACTGGGCGGCAACATGCTTGATAATGTTGATATCGAGATGATCCGAGGTATCCATCCATTTCCGAAGCGAAATGCCCTGGCAATAGTCCATTACCAGAAACATTGTGGCCATGGCATGAAAAGCCTGATGGGTCTTAAGAATCAAGGGATGATCAAGGTCCCGGAGTATTTCCGATTCCTGTGTGAAACGCTGACAGGCTTTTTGATTACAGAGGATGTCGTGCCGCAGCATTTTTAGTGCAAATGTCTCCCCATCAGATACCCGTTCCGCTAAATAGACGACTCCCATACTTCCACGACCAAGTCGTTTTATTACCCGGTATCCTTCCAGGACTTTATTGGTCAGTACGTCAATATCATGACTGCCTATGCGTTCAGATACCTGATTTGCGATCATGGCGCTGGTGGCAGGAAAATCACGATTCATCTGTTCGTATAAAGCCAGCGGCACTTCCAGAGCTACCACTTCGCCAATTGCGACGGCGTCAGCACTGCGTGTACTGTTCGTGAAGATACCAATTTCTCCAATGACGTTGTTGACGCCACAGTAACCGAGGACTTCGGAACCTGCCTCAGAGTGATTTAACCGGATTTCGACTTCACCATTTTTAATAATCAGAAGAGAGTCAGAGACATCGCCTTGCCTCACCAGATAGTCGCCATGATCAAAAACACGATAAATTGATTGCCCGGCAATACTTTGTTGCACATTTCGAGGTAGCTCGGAAAAAGGATAAGTTTCCGATAACACACGAAGGACATCAGCAACGGGATCCGGGAGTCCGTCTTCTTCATTGCTGGCGGGCAATTCGTCTGATACTTCCAAATTACCGGTATCTACAAGTTGGTGCACTTCAAACATCAGAGCAATGTCAGAACGAAGATTGGGAAAACGGTTCAAAAACTGCTCCAAATCAATAGGTTCCTCATGAATCTCGCGTAGATAGATTTCATGGTAAATAAGATCGAGCAGTGAAGAAGTATCTTCCTTTAATTCTTGAAACTGACTAATGAATTCTTCGATCGGAACATGGTCTCCGTTCGCCCATCGGGTACTCTGTTCGGCACAAAGATATGGTAGTAAGTCATGAATTGGTTTCATGGATGTCTCTACTCCCAATCTATATTTGCTGCGATACGTTGCGTGACTCTTGCCAGCCGCTTACGTAATTGGTCGGGAGTAGCATCTAATTTCTGAGCTAGTTCTTGCCAACTGCTACCATTCGCTCGCTCTTCCAGCAACCAGCGTTCTTCTTCATTAAGTCGCGAGTAGAATTCAGCAATGACCTCTTCGCGGCTCATCATGAGGCTCGGAGTTTCACGATTTTTATCTTCTGTAGGTGTGTTGGCGATGGAGATATTCCTTCGCATATCTCTTCGCTGCGAGCGATAGAACCGGCTTTTGTCCATCACGCGATTTCTAATCATAGTTGAGATCAAAGCCAGCATTTGTTCAGGAGTATCCAGGTCGAATTGTCCTGTAGCTGCTCTCATGAAGAAGTTAGCCATGACACTTTGATAGATATCCATACTGTCTTCGACTCTTCGGAGCATTGTGTCGTTGAGGCGTATTCTGGCAATACGTCGAATGTGATGTCCGTACTGGTCGAGTAATTCCGTCGAAGCATCGGAATCACCATTCTCAATTCTTTTTAGTAACTCAGTAAATGACATGCAAGATCAACCAGGATGGTGGTCGTAATTGAAATAGAACTTTGGATTATTTTGGATTTCTTTTGTCCGTTTAGTATCAGCTTTACGTTTCTAACATTGAAGGCAAACTTGACACAAAAACCAATATAAGGGATTTGAAAAATGAAACGCTACCAAGCCAATCGTAATCGACTAACTTTAACAATTCTTATTTTCAGTCTTTTTGCTGGTACTTGGACTGTGAAGGCACAACAGCCAGCTGAAAGATTAACGGTAGCTGTCTTGCCGGCACAGTCCAGAATGCATTACCGCTTCCCTTATCTGACGGATCAACTAATTCATAATCTTGTAAATTCAAATCAATATACAGTAGTCGACAGCCTTTCGCTGAACAATGGCCGGCTTAATTCACAAGTCTTGACTAAAGCACAGGAAATGGGGGTGGACGCGATTTTCCAGTTGAATGTAACGGTGATGGATCAGCGAACCGGCTCTCAGTTCAGCACAGGGCTGGGGCAGATCAAACTGGGAAAGATCTATGATTTGGGAATCAACCTTTCGCAGTCTATGGCCCACGCTGAAGTTGTGCTGCGTGCATTTGATCCTTATACAGGAAAGATTTTGACGAGTGTCAATGGACGAGGTACGAGCACAGGTACCGATGTAGGTTTGGATTTGGACTATGTAAGAATTGCTGGTTCGATCGATCAGTACGATCTGGGAATGCGACGGTATGAAACTTCATCGCTTGGTAAGGCCATGCAAAGGGCCATTGATAATGCTTTAGGCAAGATCCAACTGGTTCCCGCTGCTCCTCAAGGTAATCAAATGGCACCGGAAGTTCCTCCCTATCAGGGACTTGTTGCTGAGGTTGATGAAAAATACGTTTATCTAAATGGAGGTAGAAATGCGGGTTTGGAACCAGGTATGCGAGTTGCTGTCTCTAGCGTTACGAAGGTAATTCGAGACCCCGCTACCGGAGAGGTTTTGGATACGATGACGGAAGTGACTGCCGTGCTGGTGATTGAAGCTGTGCGAAATCGAATCGCCATTGCGAACCGGTTGCTTCCGGATGGGCAGACTGCTGACGTTGCAATTGGTGACGCGGTGGAATTGATCGACTAATCGAGTCGACGATGATTTTATCAATGCAATTTTTTCCCGAGTTGACATTGATAGGCTTCCAGAGAGCTCTCGAAAGAGAGCTCTCTGTCTTTTTATCGGGAGCTTGGTAGTGGTGGACGAGCAAGCCTTAAAGAATCCTCGACAGATAAGTCTCTGCCCGATGTAAGTGCTGATTCATCTTTTTCTCCCCCATTCGTTCTGCAAGCTTACACATCATTGCCCATCTAGGGTTTGTTGATAAGCGTTTGCGATTCTTCCAAATCCATCGCCAGTAGAGTCCGTCATAGATGTCGCACCATTCCCCCCTCGGGTAATTGCTCATCCGACGTAAATAAGCAGAGCCGCAGAAATATGGTTTGGTTGTAATTAAACCACCATCGGCATGCTGACTCATTGAATACACATTTGGAACCATCACCCAGTCATAACTATCGATGAACATTTCCATAAACCATCTGTATATATGATCTGGCGACACCTCGCATAAAAAGAGGAATCCGCCAAGAACCATTAGACGCTCGATGTGGTGGCAATAGGCTGTCGCCTCTACTCGTTTTAGACAATCATCAACAGGGGCCAGTCCCGTTGCTTGTTGATAAAACACCTTGGGAATCGAATGATAGTGTTCCCAGTGATTAGAGGTTCTCATCCGGCTTCCCAAAGATTCATAGGTAGCGCGCACAAACTCCCGCCAACCTATTAATTGACGGACAAATCCCTCGAGGCTATTCAGTGGTACTTCGTTTTCTTCCGCGAATGCTAAACAGCGTGAAAGTACTTGCTCAGGTGTGAGCAACCCGATGTTTATTAGCGGGCTTAACACAGAATGCCAAAGCGTATTTTGGCCTTTCACCATCGCGTCTTCGTAACTCCCGAAATTCCGAAAACGTTGCTCCAGAAAAGTATCCAACCATTTTTTTGCCTGCTCGTGGTTCGTTGGGTAGGTTCCTCCGGACTGGGTTCCGGGATTGTTTTTGTATTTGGATTCTATGTAGATACGTGTTTTTTCGTCGTCTGGCCCTTCAGGGATAAGTGAGCTAACAGGGATTTGATTTACGAGACTTCGCGGGACTTTTTTGCGATTTTCCTGATCGAAGCTCCATTTACCACCTACCGGCTTTTTGTTGTCCATGAGTACATCAAGTCTGGTCCGCTGCCATTTATAAAAATCCGCCATCCGCCAGCGTTTCTTACTAAGGCTAAATTGTTCATTCTTCGATCGTGTATTAATGAAACCTGGATTAGACAAGAACGAAATGGATGAACCTAGTTTATCGGCAGCCTTTTTGAGACGATCATGTAATTCATAGTCCACAGGGTCGAGAGTAATGAAGCTGACGTTTGTTTCAGGCTCTTTATTCTTGATGGTCTGTAAATGCTTCAACAGGGAATGGCTCGTTTTTTCGTGGTCAAGATACATCGTATTGAATCCGCGTTTTTGACAAAACGAGTCATATTTCTTCATCGCTGTTCTTTGAAAGTTTAGCTTCTTGCAATGAAATTGAAGAGGATATGCTTGATCACCGAAGAAAAGGCTATCTTCGATGAGAACAATCCTGTCCGGTTGAAGCGCAAATCCAGGGTGGTCTTCAAAGAGCTGATTTGGAAAAACAAGCAGATAGCTTCGCATGGGTTCTTGGCGATTCTATTACGTAGCAGAGTGTTGAAAGTCCCAAGAGGGGACGCCCGTTAGACCCATATTATTGTGATGGAGCACTTAATTTGTAGTGACTTTTTTGGAACCAGTCGTACGTATACTTTACTTTTCCATTTTTTCCAGCGGCTTTATCGCCGGATCTCCAAAAATCACGTACAACATCGTATTTTGCCGAATGCCTCGTTGTGTCACGGGCGTAGGAATGACAAATTCACCAGCTCGAAATCCCCGCATATCAATGATTGCATTGAGAAGCTCTTGATAGGCGACGCCAACGCTCTCTCCCTGCATCCAGTTTTCCAGTACAGGGAAAAGATGTGGAAAGCCGGAACTAAGTCTCATGTGTCCAAAGAAGATGACTGCTCCCCGATCCAAATACTCCATCGCAAAGGCCGGACGCGCATCCACTTTGTACCCCCCGGGTGCGGAAGAGAGCCTGGGAAGATCGGATTTTACGGGGACTGCCGAGAAACATGAACCTGTTAAAACAATTCTATTTGCCGACTGGTTTGGAATCCCGTTAATATCAATGGAACATGACATTCCCGGGATACCATGCCCGTGCATGACAACAAGTTGAGCGGATTTAAGCGCCCTGTCAGGTTTTGTCGACAATGTTTCTAGATAGTCCCCTTTGCTGGTAAGGTGGATGTTCCACAAATCCTTTCCCTCCAACTTCGCAGCATTCTTAGCAGCCGGAGTATAGACGGCTATCGTGGGAGTACTTATGCCGTATCCGGCAAACATTTCTCTTAAAATGCCAGCTTTCTGCAGAGATCTCGTTTCGACTACCGAAGGAACCTGACTGATGGCCATGGGACGCAGGCTTTTTTGAGAAATGGTCTGGTAATTTATGGAGCGGTCAATAAGTCGTTGAAAACTTTCAGCATTAGGAGCTAAGAGAATGCCAGGATAAACATCGATAAGCGGATCTTGGTCCAGCGAACTGAAAACCTCCCACAAACCCAATAGAACATTCTCCCGATAAGAATCTATTTTCGGAGCGATAGCCACATACTTTGGATCTAACTCTAAAAGTCGTTCTTGGAGCGAAGTCCGTCCCCCGACGTTTGTAACCGATCCCAAATCATCTAAGCGTAAAATCTTGCCATTGCGATATGCCGATAATTTATCGATGGCTGAAAGGAATTCGGGTGAGTCGTGGTCCGTCAGAATCACATAACTTTTGCCGCTAACTTGGTGGGATTTCATCTTTAGAATGAAAGCTGAATTTCTAAGAATACTGGCAGCAGGTCTCGGAGATTCCCTGTCGATTCGTGGTAAATCTGTAAGCGGTGGAAGATCAAGTGTTTGAGCTTCTAGCCTTAAAGATTGGAATACGAGCGAAACCAACAGTACAAAAGAAAGTGAACGAATCATAGCTGATACCAACAGGACAGGGGCTTAAAATGTGTTTGCCTGGAACAGCCTTATTCTACCCCGTATAAAAGACTTACACTGCTAACCACATCTGCAAGAATCGAAATTCTTGCATTGCCCGGCTGATGGTAAAAGTGCTAGTTTTTCTCACCGTGTTGAACACTGATGGACTCTATTTGCAGACTGAACTTACCCTGTTTCTTGTCACCAAGAAGGATCCCGAGTCCGGCGATATCATTGGGGTTCAGTTTTTGCTTTGGAAACACTCGGCCACGCCAGGTCGCCACGAATTGATCTACCGGTAACTTGACTTCGATCAGTTTGTTGGCGCTTGTTTTGAATGACTGGCGGAACGAGAAGCCCCCGAGATTTCTTTGAGCATACAGGTTCATGTTGTAAGTTCTGCCATCTCCCTTGACCCGTAAGATAATTGAATCGCCTTGTTTGAAATTAAAATCACCTGAAGGAAGGCGTATCGATGCGAATCCACCATTGTTTTCGAGTGACAGGTAACCAAAAAACTCCAGCGTATTCTTATCCGTCAGGCGGTATCTCCCAACGGATCGTCCTCCCATGACGCCATCATTCACAGCTCGCCAGTTTTTGATGCTTGCTGGGGTCTCGAATTCCAGTAAGACCTCACGGTTCGCCTCAGCAAACAAGGGGGAAGAAAGAAAAAATAATAAGACGGCGGTGATGCTAGTTTTGCGCATTTTTGGTTCCCTTATGAAGATACAAGTATGATTTCCGAAAGAAGGGTTCCGGAAAGGCTTTACTTGACCAGAATATTCGAATTTGAGATCAAATATTAGGGCGTGAAACTAGGGTTGAAAACACTCAATCTAAATTTCTGGCGGTTAGCGCGGAGGATGGAATATTGCAAAGCCGGAAATTAATTTTCATGATCTCGGCCTCTTGGATATGAATATGCCCGCTGAAATCAAATAGAGTCCCCGTGATTTCATTGAGATTCACCGTTGCGGTTAATTGATCTCCAGGACGGGCAAAACCGCGATAACGTGCTGAATCCACCTTGACCAAAACACCTAACGCATATTCGTTGTGTTTGGGGTCAGACGTGACGTAAGATTCCATCGGATTGTAGTTGGCAGCAATCAGTATTCCTGCAGACTGAGTAACCAACTCCTGCATGATGGCACCGGGAAAGACAGGAGCGCCTGGGAAATGCCCGCTGATCCACGGCTCCTCTTCCGTAACTTGTTTGGAAGTAATAATTTGTCGCTCTTCAAGTGAATCAATTTTTTCCACTAGAAGATAGGGTGGGCGATGATGCAGATATTCGTCAATGTTTTCAAATCGATGTTGATAGTACTTCATCAAATTTTTTCTGAACAGGATTATAGGAGCAAAGGTTTCTAAAACAAAAGTGGAACACTAAGATTGGTTTTTCACTGCGGCGACAATGCTTCGTACACGATGGGACGCAAGACATCTCGCAACTGGTGTGAAAAAGGCATGTTTTGACTTAATGCGATAACAATCAGGTCATCTTTAGGAGAGATCCAGAAATGGGTACTGGCAATGCCATCCCATCCATATTCGCCGACGTGTGCCGTATCAGAGAACTCGGTAATTTCCGTGACAACTGAAACTCCCAGTCCAAATCCAACACCTTCCTGTTTCTCGATGATAGAGATTGGATAGGCTGCCGCCGGAAGTTGATTTTGCGTCATTGCCTTGATGGTTTTTCCGGACACAATTCGTCTTGCTCCGCACTTACCTTTTCTTCGTAACATCTCACAGAAATTTAGATAGTCTCTTGCGGTGGAGATTAAACCTCCACCGCCTGAAAACATTGTTGGCTGGTTTAGGAATTCACCGACGATTCTGGAGTCTTTTGCTTCCACAATCCGTTCTCCTTGCGAATCATAGACTTTGGCAAAACGTGACTTTGCTGATTCAGGTAGTTGAAAGGCTGTTTCCGTCATATTAAGCGGGGCGAAAACCTCTTTGTGCAAAAAATCCGGAAAAGACATTCCGCTCACTTTCTCAACCAAGAATCCAAGCACGTCAGTTGAAACGCCATACGTAAACTTTTCACCAGGCTGAGAAGCGAGAGGGATTTCTTTCAGCTTTTCCACCATCACTGCCAAGTTATCTGAATTTTCCACTTGCCGTTCTGAGTACATTTCTCCAACGGGGGAAGTGTCCAGAAAGTCGTAAGTTAGCCCCGAAGTATGACGAAGAAGGTCTCTTACGGTTATTTCTCTGTTCATGTCTTCCAGAACCAACTGGTCATTTTGGTCGCTACCGGCGTAGACGTTTAGATTTTCGAACTCGGGGATATATCGACTGACCGGATCATCTAAATTAAGCAGCTTACGTTCATGCAGAATTAGTACGGCAATACTCGTGATGGGTTTTGTCATCGAGTAGATTCGGAAGATCGTTTCCGTCTGCATAGACTTTTGGTTCGCGATATCGGCCCATCCAAACGAGCCAGTGAAGACAATTTGACCCTTCTTCGCCACTAATACGACAGCCCCGGCTAATTTCTGTTCCTCGATGAGTGCCTCGACCGCAGGGGTGATTTTCTGCAGTTTGTTGGGGGACATCCCGACTCGTTTGGCATTCGTAATACTGACATCCGATGGAGTCTGCGCATTCCCATGCTGGCAGGTGCCCAGCAAAAACAAAGTAACGAGCATGGTAATCGAGTTTCTTTGGAAAGGCGATGCTGAGAACATCCCGTTACTCCTTTTGCGATTTATTTGGTGATTAAATAGGTTGCCGTTGATAGCTGGACGGTTCAATACTCGTGTTCAATTGTGACTTTAGTTCGTGATATTGAGAAGTCTTTCTTCAACTTATTTACATTCGCCAACCGTAAGGACGTCGTGTTTGCGTTTGGCACAGACTGATCGTTAAGTCTAGGTTCGGAAAAAGAACGTTACTTGGAGAATCATCTATGACTTATGCGCGATCCAGGCTGATCTTAGGGATGTCGACTGTGGGGACAGTTGTTTTGGTCTGTCTAGCCGTTCTGGGCTTTGAACTTTATAGAAAATTTGAGGCAGTAATTCTTGAAAGCGTGGTTGATCAGGTGATCGCTTTGGCCATAATTCTTGCCTTGGTGTTTGGAGCACTTTTGCCATTTGATATTTTAGGTGGCTTTATTCTTCCCACCAAATTTTCAAAGTCTAAAACAACATTTCAGAGATGGTTTATTGCTTACCTTTTGGCAGTCACGGGGCAGTTTTTCTCCTACATAATACTCGGTGTTCTTGTTGTTAACTTAGCTAGCTTCCGCCCCTTTATAGCGACCCTTGGTTTCACGGTTCTAAGTATCCTTGTTTTACTAATTCGAAACATGGTGATTAGTTGCCGATTAAAGCCTTATAGTAAGGTAGATGATGGCCTCAGAAAGGGAGAAGAATTAGCACGGTCCTGGCTAACGATCTCGAATCAGATTTTCATAGTCAATCGAGAGGATATTGGATATACGGGTGGAATTATTGGTTTTGGCCGGCGATCGAAGATCTTAATACCGCGAAGATGGCTTTCATTCGGAGTTGATGTTCTTGCCACAATAATCGCCAGAAGAGCAATTGCCATCTCCTCATTTTCTCATACCACCGGAGTGATTATCGCTCTTGCTTGTAACATTAGCGGTTTTGTGTGTGCCAACCTGCTGGCGTCGTCCCCAATAAGCTCTTTGGCTTGGTTAATTGAATTTATTGCCTGGTTTAACTTGTGGACGTTTCTCAGCCTGTTAATTTTGCCAACTTTTAGTCGGTCTGCATCGTCTCTGGTTGACTATCGGTTAGTTTCTCTCAAGGTCCCTAAGGCGCTTGTGATTCATGCTACCGAGACGATGAATGGGTTGCAGGATAATGAGCGTTCTAGAAATATGCTCATTGAAACAATCTTCCATCCAATCCCCAGCGTCGAACGGCGTTCTCTGGAGCGGCCACTATTTCCAATTAAAACCTGGCAAGTTGCAAGGACCAGTTTATTTGTTTCTTGGGCTGGGTTAAGTTTGTTGGCTCGCGCTGTTCATTGTAATGTTGGCCGTCCTGACCTTTGGTTATTACCTCCAAGTGATTAATCACATCGTCTGAGCCAACAGATGGCAGGCCTATATAATTTAGCAGGCATGATAAAGGGAAACTGATTTGCCCGAAGGTCACAAAATACATCGATTAGCAAACGACTTGAATCATAGGTTCAAATCGACGCGAGTTTATGCCGAATCTCCTCAGGGCAGATTCTCAAAAAGTGCCGCACTTATTAATAACTTGTTAGTGACAGACGCCCAGGCCTGGGGTAAGCATCTAACAATTCAAATGTCAAAGGATTTGTTCGTTCATGTTCATTTAGGTTTGTATGGTCGATTTAAGTTTTCGCCGACACCTGGCCCTAAGCCTCGCGGAACCGTTCGTTTACGTTTGAGGAATACTCACAGCGTTTTCGACCTTACAGGACCAAACTGCTGTGAATTACTCGATGGAAAAGAGCTTCAAAAGTTACAGGCCCGGCTTGGCCCTGATCCGATACGTCCGTCTGCAAACTATGAAGATGTCTGGATGAAAATTCGGAATAGTAAAGTACCAATCGGAAAAATCCTGCTGGAGCAACGTAAAATCTCCGGCGTGGGAAATATTTATCGAGCAGAAGCTTTATTTGCCACGCAGATCAATCCCAACCGACAGGCTAAAGAGTTAGAGGAGAAGGACTTTGAACGACTTTGGGATTGGCTCGTGACTTACATGCGATTGGGAGTATCCAGAAACCGAATTACAACCAGTATCGATTCGACGCAAGAAACAATGATTTACGCGCAAGAAGAATGTCCGCAATGCCAACGCCAGGTTGACAAGTGGGATCTCGGAGGGCGCAGCATGTTCGCATGCCTCCATTGTCAAAAGTGAGCGATGTCAGTTGATGAGGCTGATTGTTAGGATCACTGAGCAGAGTAAGAAAATAGTCCCGGCGGGAAGTGCTTTAGAAAGGCTATCCTGGCGTATTCTCAAATGACAAATCAATGCCGTCAGCATCATACCAGCCATACACAAGGTGCTGGGAAGCAAAAGTAGTGGATTCCAGATTGCGGCGATCATGAGTATCGCAGTCAGTACTTTCAATGGACCAACGGCGTAATAAACCCAGTCTGGGAAACCATAGGCTCGGAATTCTTCACGGAGAGTCGTGGCAGTGGCACCCCTGTAGTTCGTAGGCTTGTCTCTCCTGAAAAGCCAGACATTGAGAATCGTTAAAGCGACCGTTAATTGAATGATGATGGCTGTGGTTAACATTTTTACTCCTCCGGTACTACAAACTTTAACTTGTAGAACCTGCTAATTAATTACTTGTTTGCTTGTCCGGCGCCGTGCTGCGAACAAGCAGGCACGTGACGCATAACGAACTGCCGGCAACAATGGTTCCAAAAATTAAAATGACTACGTTGACGAGATCCATCACTTACTCCTTCGACGTAGAAAGTATCAAGTTGCCGAGACTTAGAATGGATGGAACCCATACGCCGACAAAAATACCTTCCTCTTTGTGACCTAGGAACCAGAGGCTCACGGACAAAACGAACGACACGCCACTGCCGAAAAGGTAAACAGATCTAGCTTTTCTCAAATTCATACTCGCTCCTTATCATTGCGGTAGAGAGATTGTTGAGTGAAAAGAAGAATCGTCAACTCTTTTTCATCACATTTTCACACGGCAGAGACACACCAGCGTTCGCCCAAACGAGTTCAATGATCGGCGAAAGTTCAATTTTTTTAGCGAAGTCGGTGCTTGCCGAATCAACCCAAAGTTTTAAACTGATAGTGATAGATAGTCGATGAATTGATTTTGAAAGTATGCCGTATGTTTTCTTTTTCACGTTTCGTAGTATTGCTTGCTTTGACGTTTCTTGGGACGACTTTGGTTTCCGAAGCTCAGCAAACGCCCCGGGACAAGGTCAAGCTCGGTGACCCAGCGTTGACATCCGGAATCTCGGGCACGGGAGCCTTGACGGTTGAGGAGATAAAAAGTTGGCTGGCCGATGAACGAAATCATCTGGTTTTAAGTCCGTCTTTGCCGCTTGGATTATCGGTCGGGGAAAAACAACTTTATATTCCGGAAGACAATCCCATGACTCGCGCCAAAATCGAGTTAGGGCGTCAGTTGTATTTCGACCGGAGATTGTCGGTAAATAACACGGTTAGCTGTGCAGATTGTCACCATCCGGACGACTCCTACGGACGGGGAACACGTTTTGGCGTTGGCATCAATGGTCAAATGGGCGGGCGTAATTCTCCCGTCAGTTTTAATCGCATTCTTTCCAAAGCTCAGTTTTGGGATGGTCGCGCTGGTTCACTTGAAGAGCAGGCGATCGGACCTATTGCAAATCCGATTGAGATGGGCAACACGCATCAAAACGCGGTCAAGACGTTGATGGCAATTGAAGGCTATCGTTTGCAGTTTGACGAAATTTTTGAAGAGGGTACAACCATTCAAAATGTTGGAAAAGCAATCGCCACCTTCGAAAGGACTTTGGTTACCTTGCCTTCTGCTTATGATTTGTACGAGCCGGTTTTGAGTTTGCGAAAAGCGTTTGGTGAAGATTTAGATGACCTAGAGGCCCTCAAAGAAGACGATCCCGTGTTGTTTGAAAACTACACATCCAAGCTCAAGCAAAGTCAGAGCAATCCCATGTCAGAATCTGCCAGACGGGGAAGAGAGATTTTCTTTACCACCAAGGGTCGCTGTTCGGCGTGTCATGTAGGAGCTAATCTCGCTGACGAGAAGTATCATAATTTAGGGGTTGGTATGGAGGCAGACGAGCCTGATTTAGGTCGCTTTGCGGTGACGAAACAACAAGTGGATCGAGGTGCCTTTAAGACGCCTACAATTCGCAATGTCACGCTTACCGGTCCCTACATGCACGACGGAAGCATGGAAACCCTCGAAGAGGTTGTTGAGTGGTATGCCAAAGGAGGGTTTCCTAATCCAACTTTAAGCAAAGATGTCAAGAAGCTGGATTTGACGGTGCAGGACAAAAATGATTTGGTCGCCTTCATGAAAGCTTGTACTAGCAAGCTTCCCAAAGTTGAACAGGATAGACTCCCTAAGTAGCTAGCGGCTGATAAATCAGATCGATCACCAACCAACTGAGAACACACGTCCTTCTACTAGCCAGTAAAAGGACGTGTGTAATCTTGCTTATGGGAAGGTTAATGTTTTCGCTTTTCTCCATCAGAAGGCATGCGCCCTTTTCGGGTATCATTTAACAACTCGGCAAAGTCAATTTGTCTTCTTTCGAGGTCATTGAATTTTCTCGTGATCGTGTCATCCAGCGGATCTTCGACTTTAATACCCGTGAGGAATCCAGACAATGCCGCCTGATTACCTAAGGAAGCCGGAAGATTATTTTCTTCCGGAAATGCAATATGGGTGAAAAGAGCATCGGTTTCTGTATGATGGCAACCGCTGCAGGTGAACAAGGCAAATTGATGACGTTGGTCCGAAGTCACATTGGCTGGTTTCCAGGGAACTCCAAATGGTGTCGGAGCTGAAGATCCCAGAACGGAATCTGGTAGGCCATCCATGAGTTGAAGAATGGCCCCTAGTGTTTGACGCCCCTGTTTTGTATTGTTGAAGAATTCGAAATCAGGAGTTCCAGCAACGGGTACCTGAGTTAACTTTGGCTGACCTTGGTTGATCTTAAATTCACGAAGTTCCCAAGGACGTCCTAAAGCCACTTCGTTCGTTCGAACCTGATTCAGATGGAAAGAATGATTATCAGGGCCGATCTGCCGATCCGTGAATGAACGGGTGATTTTAGACAATTCATCGCTATAGCGCCGACTTTCGATGGGGTGAGCCTGTAGGCGTTGCCATTTTCTAGCCCACTGATTCAACTCGTGAAGATTAGAGGCAGCAAGATTGTATTCAAAGATAATGTAGAAACCACGGCCAAGGGGTTTTCCTTCGGCATCCAACGTACCAAAGACCAAGCGACCTTCTCCGGCAGATCTAACCTGGTCGTCATTCACAGACCTTAAATCCATTCGATTCACAATGGCTAATAATTTGAAGGGGGCTTTATTTAGATCCAATTTTCCACCACCGCTTACTTCCCTCCACGGATCAATGATGAGATCGTTCATCGCAGATCGGGCGATGGCAACTCCATGTCCGACAGTTTGATCTTCGAGCCATTGGTTGAGCCAGTTTTCCACAAATTTCGATGGTGGAACTTTTCCACTCATCTGGGTCATCAAATGCTTGAAGGTCCAGTAAGGTGTCGGGCTTTTTGGATCCGTGTAGATTGGATGTTCCACCACCTTAAGGTCTGTGATCATCAGTACACGTTCAATATCGATATCCTTGAATTCGATTTCATTGAATGAACCAACTGGTGCTGCACCCATTTCAGTAAGAGGTTTTTTAGGAGGTTTGGCTAAACCCGGCAGAACGGAAAAGGAGAAAACAAATAATGCCAAGACCAACAACAAACTTGCTCTAAAATGTAATTTAACCCTTATCATTTCACTCCTCCTTCAGCTTTCAAAAGCTTTCGATTCAAGTTTCCCGAAAATAGTCATTGCTATCCTGCGGGAATGCCCATGACGTAGAAAACTTGTAATGCAAGTACCGTGCCAAACGTGAAATCAAGCCAATTACGCTAGAAATGCATTAAAATAATACACCCAGAGAGGCCGTTAGTATTACGGAAGTGTATCAAAAAAATACAACCAGTCGTGGCTTGATAGCACGATTCATGGCAGGATAGGTTTTTTTTTAGGATAGTCGAATCAGGAATAATTGCTTCTATTAGCCGTTCATTTGCCAAATAGTGATGTTTAGAACCATCGCAAAACTTACCCAAAGAAAGTAGGGGACAAGTAGTAAGCTCGCCGTTTTTGATTTTTTTGAAAATGTCACAAGCGTCAGTAAGATCGCGAGCCAGAGAAATAGAATTTCTACTGCCGCAGCGCCAGGGTTGTTCCAGCCGAAGAACAGAATTGACCATAGGCTATTTAAGATTAGTTGGATGCCAAACCAGGCAAATGCATTTCGAGCATTCTTCATCCCATGCTTGCACCAAACAATCCAGGCTGCCGTTGCCATGAGAGAAAAAAGAATCGTCCAAACCGGGCCAAATAGCCAATTAGGTGGAGTCCAGGTCGGTTTGGCTATATCAGCGTACCAATTAGGAATTTGAGGGGTTGTTGCCAAACTTCCAATGGCAGCCGCAGAGAAGCATATCAGGAAGGAAATAAATAGTCCGGTAGCCGGTTTGAGACTTGAAACGCTTTGCATTTAAAGGGCAATCATTACTGGAGACGGTGCCAGGTAATTATAGTTCATAGCGTTGTGGAAACGAGCCGGCTTCGATAGCCGTATCAATCCTGCGGAGTGTCTGTTCAATCTGTCGAACAGAATCGATTGCCAGGTGGGCACCCGCCGCCTGAAACTGCCTGCTAATCTCACTGGTTTGGGTATTTAATTCTTCGGAAGAAAGACCTTGCATTTCAACTTCGGAGAGCCCTAAAAGATTTCCGGTATGTGTTATACCAATGCTCCAGCACCCAGCATTCACACCTGCTTCTACGCCAAGAATGGTGTCATCTACTTTGACAATGCTTTCCATCGGGAATACGTCTAACTGTTTTGCCGCTTCAAACAGCAGGTACGGGGCAGGTCGTCCTCTGGGAGCATCCTCTGCACAAAGTGTTATATCTGGTTCGTAGCCCTGTTCTTTCGCTTTTGTTTTAACATCGATCATAAGTTCCCTTGTGTAACCGGTGGATGAACCGATCTTCAGCCCCATGGCTCTACAGGTATCCGCGGCCTCGGCGGCTCCATCAATTAACTGACTATGGTTTCTCAGGGTTTCTTTCTGCAACGGCAGGAATTGTTCATACATTCGATCGATGTCCTCGTCTTCACAATCACGACCGAATTTAGCAAGCCACTGATTCTTTACTTCAGGCATTTCTGTTATCGCCGCGATATGTTCCCGTTTGGCCATGCCCATAGGCTCCCGGGCCTGCGCAAACGAGATTTCGATTCCCTGACGGTGGAATATTTCTACAAAGACGATGGCAGGTGCCCGGCTACCGTGATCGATCATGGTGCCCGCCCAATCAAAGACGACCGCTTTGATATGTTTCAACTGATTCATATTCCTACCTCTTCTTCCAATATTTTTCGGCCAACCCAAAAGACATCGTCATACCGGCACCGCCGGTACCCACAAACAATGAAACGGTTGGATTGATTTGTTCTTCGTAAACAGGAAGGTCAGGGTGTTTCGCATAGATGCCATGCCATTTCTCCTTTACCGTCCAATCATTCAGACGAATAACCTGTTTAAGCTCTCTTATCATTAGTTCATCAATTTCTATTTTGTCAAAGGGGCTGATGTCTTTTCCATATTCATGAGAATCACCCAGAATAACTTCGCCTGATTGGAATTGGGAGGCCATGACGTGAATGCCGAATTGATCCAACTCCGGAGATTCGGTTTTAATCCTCTGTTTTAATAAATCGATCGAAGGACAGGCGTTAAAGGATGTATAGTGTCGCAGGGTGAGCCCACTGGCAATGTGCGGAATATTTTCGGGTAATGGTTTCGCCTGAGCTACGGATCGCAGCATTTGAAGCTTACAGAGGACCAGGCTGGATTTTGCAAAGTGCTCGGGGTAAAGAGTATGCAGATCACTACCACTGCAAATGATGATTCTTCCGACATTCCACCTTTGACGATCCGAAGAAAGGATCTCATTACCGTTGATAGCTGTAATCAGTGTTTCAAAGTGAAACTGGACAGAGAATTCCCGCGCTAACCACCTGTGGATTCTTTCCGCTGCGGTTCTTGGATCGACACGGAGTTCGGTGTCAGAAACCATTCCGCCCAGCAGGCCTTCCGGATTCACCAAGCCTGATCGTTGGCATATTTCAGCGGGTGAAATCAATGTTGCAGGGTGTGTTTGCTGATCTACAAACTCCTGCAGTACTTGCATTTCATCTTCTTTATGTGCCAGATGAATGGAACCGCATGTCTCTACATCGAGAGCGCCGGCATCCGCCAGTTCCAGCCAGAATTCCCGGGAGCGTTTGGCTACTTCATAAAGTTCTCCGGCAGGTTGCCCGATGGGCCAGATCATCCCAAAGTTTCGCACGGTCGCTCCCTGGGCAATCGAAGTCTTCTCAAAAACAGCTACTTTATAACCTCGCCGAGCTGCCATCCAGGCCTGAGCAAGACCAACGATGCCTCCGCCAATGATTGCTACATCATAATCTGTTTCCATAGTCGTTTATAAACTCGCGTGTTCTAAGAAATCTCGGTAATGATCCAATGGTGGAGTTTTAGCCTCCGGCTCTTTTGCCAAATCATCCCAGATTCGCAATCGAATAGCATCCTGCCAGTGAGGGTGTGACTTAAACTCCAATAGTTCCTGATCTGACATCGTACCACCTTGTAGTTCCAGACTGGTAATTGAGGCTTCACTTAATTTAGAGTGATAAGTATTGTCGGTACTACACAAAAAACGCTTGGCCTGAACATGAAGCTTAATAGGTTCAGTGACAGCCGACGGAAAAAGTAAAGCCAAGGAACGTTCAGCGGCAGTTTCATGAAGATCATCAACACCACGATCCGGGGCATCGTCAGGCAAATCATGCAGAAGATGACCAAAGTCGTGAAGCAGCGCGGCTACCACAAGTTCTACCGGACTGTTCTCTTTTTCGGCGAATTGTGCTGTCTGTAATGCATGCTGAAGCTGTGTCACTTCTTCACCTCCGTATTCGGAATGGCCTCCTTTTTTGAAGAGGGCAAGTACTTCACTTACACTTGAGATAGTTCGCAGGCTCATGGTCTTACCATCACACGTATTGGTTTCTCCCGGAGAGCAAAGTCAACTGCTTCATTAATATCCACGAGTTTAAAAGACTTTTCAACTAGTTCTCGGAATGGAAATTGTGAGCCCGATGCTTCAAGAAAGGAGATCGCTGCTTGGAGATCATCCGGTCGGTAATTATGGACGCCGACGAGCTGAATCAGATTGCGAACGAGAAATTCAGGGTCGAGCGAAATAGCTGGACTGGGGGCGACGGTGCCTACAAGGACGAACGTTCCGTGAATGTCGAGCAACTGGACCGCGGCTTCGATGGCTGCTGAGGACCCGGAAAAGTCCAGCACGGCATCAAATTTCCCTAGTAAGGATTGAATGTCCACCGCGATTTCATCGGCACCAAAGTCAAGAGCTTGTTCACGTCGTTTGTTATCGGGTTCAACCACCGTGACACAGGTCGCACCTTGAGTTTTCAAGTAAGCCGTTGCGGTCAAGCCTAGCATGCCTGCTCCGATGATCAGCACCTTTTTCTCAGCAATCGCGCGAAGTTGCCTGCAAGCCGCCAGTACTGTGGCCGTAGCACAGTTTGCCGGGCAAAGTACCTCATCCTCAAGATCAGATTCGATTTTATAAACAGCGGTCGTTTTGGGTAGCAAAACGTATTCTGCGAATCCTCCCAGAAAACCAGAAATAGGTTCAAATTGTTCATGCCCGATCTTTTTCAGTTCACCGCATTTTTGCGGTATTGATTCCTCACATCGGTCGCAATGGCCACAACTAATACATATCGACCAGGTCAGTCGATCTCCTTTTTTAATTTGGGTGCCCGTAAGATCAAATCGCGGTGTGGAGCCAATTGCTTCGACATGGCCAATAATTTCATGGCCCAGGATCGTGGGGGTGTCCTCTTTTCGTTTACCTGTGATTGTATGCAGATCACTTCCGCAAATAGTACACGCATTGACTTTTACTAATAGTTCATCATCAGTAATAACTGGAATGGATTCGTGGCGTATTTCAAGCGTCTGATTAGGTTCATTAAAAATAGCAACCTGGCAGGTCTCAGACTTAGCAGAATTTGAATTCAATGTCGGCGTCCTTTAACAAGAGCTCGGAAGGAGGATTTGTTTCAACGTCTCAAAGCCTCTTTATTGGAGAGCCGGTTTTGGAAATAGACTGCCGCGATGACAAGACAAAGGATTGAAAAACCAGCCAGAGAGTAAAGTGTATTTTGAAACAGGGCTAATTTATTGGTTGAAGATTCAAAGAACGGTTTAACAGATAATAGAACAACATAACCGAGGTATCCAATCGAATCGGCTAGATACATTAAAAAAACAAGATTACCTCTTAAGGGCGATGCAGAGACAATTCTTTCGAAGACGGTGGTGTGAAAGGCAACGTATGGAATGTAAAGTCCAATCCCACAAAGTACCATGTAAAACAGCGGCGTCATTCCGCCTTGATTCTGGATAAACGTTGAACCGATCAAAAGCACAAAGGCCAGAGTCATGATGATAAAAGTTACGCGAAGCGCGCGGAGGTTGTTTCGCATGTAGATGGCAACTGCGTTCAACATCGTTACGATTGCCATCACGATTGTTTCGGAACTTGCGTAAACGGACGGTTTATCACGGATCCCCAAGCCCTGCCAAATTTCCACACCAAAGTCATCCCGGAAGGTACGAATGATCGTTAAAGTGACGTACACAATAAATAGTAATAAAAGCCCGGGCCAATAGGTCGCAAAAAAGTTCCAGCGATCACCTTTGTTCATGGTAGAACGTTTTTTTCGGGCCTGAACGTCGAGTGCACTGGGAGGAGGCGTTTTCTGGAGAACCCAGACAGAGAAAAGTAAAGGCAGCAGGAATATCAATCCGACGATCATTGGCATGTGGAATTCATCCACACTTTTATCCAGGATTAACCATTGTCCGATAGATTTGACGACACCGGAGGACATGATGAAGCTCGCACAAAGTGCGGCTGATAAAGCTTCGGTGGTGGTACGGCCCTCCAGAAACGAAAGGACAAAGCCGAATACCATCCCCAGCGGCAAACCGTTGAGAAACATCGCAATCAATTTGTAATCAGCAGGAAGAATTGCGAAGAGAACTAAAGCCAGTTCAGAAAAGATAATTAATCCAACGATCGCTAATGCACGGTATTTACGGTTTAGCTCGGAGACGAGCCTGACACCAACAAACTTGGAAGTCATATAGCCAAGCAGCTGAGAAATAATCAGCACGGACTTCAATTCATTGTTGAAGACCTCTTGGCCGTCAAAGGCTGCTGCCGTAAACGGTTTTCGAAACGCATACATGCAGAAGTAAACAGAGAAAGCCGCTGCTGCAGCGATCCAAAGACTTTTTCTGTTTGTACTGGAGGATTGATCGCTCATAAATTCCGGTGGCTGTTAGGGTATCGCCTGAAACATCTGATGAATGATTAGCTCGCCTCGAATTATCTTGATTTGCAGATCGAAGAATCCGGCACCGCGAGCGATATGGGGAAAAGTCACAGAATAATTATCGCCTTGCTTACGAAAGCTCATTGGCTTATCCCATGCAATTTGTTCGAAGTTCTCCTGTCGGACAGCGGGTTCCACCGTATAATTTGGCTCCAGCAACATCTGCAGGATTCTCTCGGCTTCTTCCAGAGTCATCCCTTGTATTGTTCGCGCTCGATAATCTTTTTTTCCTACCTTCAGAATAGTCTCCTTGCGAATCGCCGGTTTGCCTGCCCAAAATTCACCAACTCGTAGATCATCCTTTCCTGGTCCTTCGTTGGGGAGCCACCATTTCTTATAGTTAATATTAAGGATTTCGCTGGTGACTTCTCGATTTTTAACTTGTTCCACACTCTGAACCTGAATGCCGCGAGCGTCAGTGGGCAGAAGGTAGTAGGTGGAAATCTTTGCTACCTTTTTAATTCCTCTTTGAGCAGCCAAATCCAGCACAATCTTTTCTTGCGATGGTGTCAGTACTGCACCAGCTACATAATCCGTCTCTACTTTATTTTTTACTTTCGCGGCGGCTGTAAAAGGTGGTGAGATTCCGAGGTAAATTGCACAAAATAAGTAGATTCCCAATTGTTGCTTGTTCATAGGTTTTGGCTTCCTGAATAGTGAAGTCTCGCCAGTTGCATATGCTGCGCCATATTGGCATTTAGATAAACTAACACAAGAATAGCAGAGGTCATCTTTCTAGACTTGTAAAATCACGTGGATATAATACTGCTAGTTAATAATTTCTTAACAATACCTTAATAATTAGATGGGTGCTCTCGGGGCGAAGTTCCTTAAAGATTAAGCTGGGCGGATAATGGTACTTAGGTTCTTAGCATCGATTTCGCTAATATCGATCTATCTTGCGATGGCTGTTGGCGGGGATGTTTTTCACAAGTTGCAGCATGTAGTGGTCGACGGTGTGTGCTCAGGGCATTCCGCGGGTAATACGCCGTCATGTGGGGAAGAAACGCAGGATACTTGTTCGCATGCTCATGCAGAGCACAAAACAGAGTTAAGTTCTGAAAATGAAGATCTTCTGGGTACGACCTTTCCTGGCAAGGATTATCAAAATAATCGTTCATCGGATTGTTGGACTTGCTATGTCTTGTCCCAGGCAGGTGATACTCCTTTTAAAATCACTGTTGATACTTGTCAAGATTTCGTTTGTTTCATCGTAGCCACTTATAGCCAGTTACATGTTCAGCCAAGTCCACGACATTTTTGTGTGCGTGAACCACCAGAGCCTCTTTGCCCACAGTCATGAACCAGTGGTTTTTGGCCATCTATACATTTCTTGAAGTACCCGTCTTTTAAGTCACAGGGTACATCAATTGCAAGCAGTCACTTTTTGACTGAATTGCAGCAGAGCAGATTCAAAATATTCAAGGCGAGGAATAAAATGAAATATCCAGTTAAAAAACAGTTCGGTTTTACCTTACTCGAAGTACTCA
>PAAT01000075.1 GCA_002698965.1 Rhodopirellula sp.
CCACGGCATGCAATACACGCATCGGAAACAATCTTGTAATCCGGATCGAGGAAATACTCCACCGTGGGGATCAAAGCAACATCCAGATCACCGCAGGCAAGACCGTCAGCCAACCGACTCGGCAAATCAAAAACGATTTCCGAATTTGGCAGACGCTGTGCTAACCCATACACCAAAGGCTTGGTATTCAGATAAGAAACAGCTCCGATTCTAACTGGACGAGCCATCAAACATTTACTTTCAGATTATGCTAGTTTGTTTGGTATTTTACAGGGACACCGACAAAAACATTAACCAATCATTATATCTACCAGCGTTTTTAATAGAACCGCACTCCCACTCTGTTCATTCACAGCTTTGTCGGTGTATTTCACCCCTGTGATTCGTCAGCGACGAGTATCTTTGCGGCCGCCCAGGTTTCCGGGAGTTGTGCAGTCATATCTAAATACTGATCCAACATGGGATGACGAACCTTCAACCGCCGCGAGTGCAAAGCGATACAACGCCTTCGTTCATCTTCATGATGCTCGCCAAATTTCAAAGTCGAGCCATACAATTTATCACCAATAATGGGGTAACCTCGACTTCCGCATTGCAAACGAATTTGATGCGTCCTACCAGTTTCCAATTGGATGGAAAGCCATGTTTTGTATCTCGTTCGCTTTAGCACTCGATAATGCAAAATCGCTTGTTTTGCCTGTTCCGCAGAGGCCTCGCAGATTTCACTGCGAGCTTCTCCGGGAACCTTCCGCATGAAATCGATGAAGGTTCCCTCATCACTTTTCATCGTGCCTTCCACACAAGCCCAATACTCTTTTCCGACGAGACGCTGTTCAAATTGGTTTGAGATTCGTTTGGCCGCGCGTTGATGCAAGGCAAAGACCATCACCCCGCTGACCGGACGGTCAAGCCGGTGAGGTACCGCTAAATAAACACGACCTGGCTTTTCGTCCCGAACCCTGATGAATTTCTTCAACCGCATTTCGACACTGTCAATATGCGGCGGAGCCTGAGTTAGTAGACCGCCGGGCTTGTTAATCAATAAACAAGGACCCTGTTCATACAAAATCCTCACTTCACCCAACACATTATCCATTGATGAAACTTGAACTTTCAAAGTAAAAACGCCGATCATCGATATTTGATGATCGGCGTTGTGTGACAAACCTTACCAGTCAATGAACACGGAAAGTGTTTCAGAGAGCCGAAAAATCATACCTGACCGGAAGCAGGTACTTCAAATGGTTTACGATATTCACGAGACAACATTTGACTTGCCTTCTCATTCCCGACGATAGACTCATCCTCTGGATTGATTTCCAATAGTTCACCAAAGGAGAAAGGCGTCTTGGAATAGTCAACGTTGTTATCGTTCCCGTGTGCCAAGGTGCGTTGGAACGTATCGTGAACATCATCCTGGGAAATGTGTTTATCAAGAGCTTCTTTCGCTTTATCGATATTCAGTTTGCCACCGCAATTAAGAGAGATGTTACCCAGATGACACAAGGCACTTGAGAGGTGACCTTCTTCAATATCTGCATTCAGTACTTTATGATCCCGCTTGCGTACAGCATCTATAAAGTTAGCAAAGTGATCTCCACCTCCTGAGAACGACTTAATCTGGTTACCATCTTTGTCAAAAGCTGTACCGTTGTGATACGACGGACATACGGCATAACCCTCAGTGCCTTCAAATATGACCCCAATCTTAGCTCCCTTATAGGAAGCCGTTTCAAGGCCACGCACTTCAAAGATTAAAGACTTCTGCCCATAGCCATGTGAAACGACCTGAGTATTTGCTGTTTCCCCGGCATCCATGTAACCGAACCGACCACCATAACTCAACGTTGAAATACAAAGGTGATCAATTCCAAGTCCCCAGCGAGCGATGTCCATTTGATGGATCCCCTGATTGCCGAGGTCACCATTACCGTAATCCCATTGCCAGTGCCAGTCATAGTGGAACTGAGGCCGAGAAACCGTCTTCTCAGGTGCGGGCCCCAACCATAGGTCGTAGTTTACATTTTTAGGAGCATCATAAGAACCACGCTCACCAATTGCCTTACGCCGTTTGTAGCAAAGACCGCGAGCCACTTTCACTTCGCCAATTCCACCGCTTTGGACGAAATCAATGAGTGTTTGCATACCGGGGTTGGAGCGGGACTGAGTTCCCGTCTGACAGATACGATTGTACTTTCGAGCTGCTTCCACAATGCGTCGACCTTCTGACACATTGTGACTAACTGGTTTTTCAACGTAAACATCCTTACCCGCCTGAATAGCCCAAATAGCACCTAAAGCATGCCAATGGTTTGGGGTTGCAATACTTACGACATCGACACGGTCATCTTCAAGTACTTTACGTATATCTTCTTCAAACGTTGGGACTTTTCCACCCTGTCGTTTACCAACTTCTTCGGCTCGACGACCACCAACATCACGGTCCGCATCACAGATGTAAAGTATTTCTGTATCCTGTCGACCTGCAAACGCGCCAATATGGCTTCCACCACGACCGCGTACACCTACAACAGCTACCCCTAGTTTTTCATTGGGGCTCTTGCTTTGTGTTTCCTGAGCGGCAACGATGGCCGGAGTAGTGGCAGCGGCTGCGGTTGCCGCGGCCAACATAGATTCTTCAAGAAACTGACGACGATTTCTAATTCCCATGTCATTCTCCTTCTTTGCTAATTCCGGACCCGTCAAAGACTAAGTCCAACCGAAGATTTTTTATCGCATCGCCCTACCTAAGATCCCGTCAAACGAGAATCCGCCTCTAGCAGAACGTCTTTTATCATGCTTTAACTATACCACATCCAAAAAACGATTACTTAAATCCGTTTTAGTGATAAAGAATCCCAATCAATCTACATTTGACGCTTCCAGAACGGATTTCCAGTACTTCTCCGCAGCAATATAGTATCTCAATACATCCTGCTGCTGTTGTGGGTCGTCGAGTTGCACTAATAGCTGACGCTCTTTTAGCCAATCAATAAAGAACTGTGTAGCTGCTTTACTGATACGACGAGAGCCTCCGATTTCTACATAAAACGGGCCTGAAGAAGCCAAACGATAGGTCTTGGAATTGTTGGTCACTGCGCGAATCAACATCCAACCACTCTGTTTAAACTCAACTCCCGGCAAACGCCCGCCCATCTTGGCATATTCATCCAGAGGAATATTCTCAATGACTAGACCGTCACGAACGATCTCTAGATACTCCACTTTGTCCTGCACTGCCAAACTAAGGGTCGCCTGCAATGTCAGACTCTCACCACGCTCAGCCGTAAAGACATGGCCCGGAACTTCCCCATTGACCAAGGGACGCATTAAGGGGCCATTGGTGACGACCACCTTTCCTTGTTTTAAGTTTTCCCACCAGGTATCCCAGCTAAATTCTTGGCCACAAAACACGTAAACACGGTTATACCCAACAGGATTGCCAAGCGTGCCCGAAGCTGAACCCGCTGAAGGAGCAATACGATGACCCGTATTCAGGATTTGGTAGTAAATCTCCTGAGACCACTGGCCATTGCCATGGACACCGGGAAAACGCTTAACATCCCGTTGCTTTCCCCAGGCTTCGTTGGACACCATCTTATTTCGCTGCAAATGGTTATTTAATAAGCCAATGGAATCGACCATTCCGCTGGCAATCCACAGCGGCGTATCCCACCAAAAAGGCTTTTCAATATCAATATGCACTCCCGGCATCTTCCGAATAGGGATTAAGTAATGCATCGAAGAGGGATAGTGTTTGGTTCCTTCGGTGATATCAACTACTGCTGGCATTTTGTGATAGAGCAAGACTCCACCATCACGTTCGTCTGCTCCACTGAGCACATGCATAAACCGTTTCTCTTCCACTCTCTGCAAAGGCGACTCCGGTAATTCATGATTAGCCCATTTGTTACTTTGGTTCCACCACGTAATTACAGGCGCGACATAAAGGTCCTCCGCTTGCATCAACAAAGGGATATCCTTTACTTCACGACGAATATGCAAGTCTCCTGAATACCATCCGTTTTTCGACATATCCAGGATTCGCCGCAGTGGTATAACTTTAGACTCACGAGCCCCTGGCAGCATGCGAAAGTTCCCATAGTGAATGCGATATTCCGGCCCACGTTCTATCTCGAACCGATAATCACCTGGTGGTACACGAAGTCTCACCTTCCCGTTACAGACGAAATGATCGTGCCAGAATGGTAGCGTTGGCGGACGCACAAACTTACCCGTCGAATCCCAGAGGTGAATCCTCGCGGGAATCTGTTGCTTAGATTCAGAATCCACTATCTGAAAATCAATCACACCTATTTGCGCCACGGCTGTACGATGGCCCAGTGAGACTAACGCTAATGCCGCAAAAACAATTGACTTCCAAAACATGAAACACCTTTCCAGAGACGAATTCACCATGCACGACCTTCGCACATCACAAAAGTCATCAAAGAGTAAAGAATTTAGAAAACTAAGGCAGTACTGATTTTTCGACAAACCCGCCCTCACTTACAGGCAACACAGCTTGTTGTTAAAATTCGAGTATACAAACGGTAAACTACTCACTCGCTTTACTGCATGTTTTGAGCATGAGCACTGACTACTACAACACTTTAGGAATCAAACGCAACGCTTCGGATAAACAAATCCAGAAGGCGTATCGTGACCTTGCCCGCAAATATCATCCAGACATGAATCCGGATGATGACTCGGCCAAACGCAAGTTTCAGGAAGTACAACAGGCGTACGATGTCCTCTCGGATGAACAAAAGCGTTCTCAATACAATCAATTCGGCGAGGGCTTCGAACAAATGAGAGGCGGTGGCAACCCTTTTGCGGGTGGAGGGGCTGATCTCGAATCCATTTTTGGTGGCATGGGCGGAGGAGGGTTCGAACAATTCTTCAACTTCGGTGGTGGCCAACGGGGTCCGCGACCTAGCCAGGGACAGGATCTAGAGTTATCACAGGACATTCCCTTTGCCACCGCTGTTACCGGCGGAGAATTCACTGTCAACGTGATGGGACCTGACGGCTCGCGAAAACCGGTTACGGTCAAAGTACCAGCTGGCATCAAGCAAGGTAAAAAGATCCGCGTGCGTGGATATGGTCAGGCTGGTCAAGGAGGCGGACCAAACGGTGACCTCTTTATCAAGATCAACATCTGCAACCATCCTAACTACACCCGATCGGGGCGTGATCTTGAGCTCGAAGTGCCCGTTACTTTAGCTGAGGCCATTCGAGGTACGACAATCGAAATCCCCACGCCATACAGTACCATCGACCTAAAAATCCCTTCTGGCATCCAAAGTGGCAAGAGGATCCGAGTTCCAAAACACGGGGTTTCACACAAATCCGGGCGCGGGAATCTGTACGTCACAATCCAAATCACAATCCCACCGTCGATTCCCGATTCTCTTGCGGAACAAATCGAGATGTTAGATCAACCCAGCCCGCGTGAAAAACTCACGTGGTAACCGAAATGTCAGAACCACTAACATTCCCGAAAAGCCTGAGGCTTAGAACACCGGGCGAATTCTCGGCTGTTTATGCTAGTGGAGTGTTTGAAGCTGACAAAACATTGGTCATCAACCTGAAAGCCAACCCGGAACAGAGAAGCAGAATGGGGCTCTCCATCCCCAAAAAGACCGGAAACTCACCTATTCGCAATTTATGGAAACGGTATTGTCGTGAAGCATTTCGAACCCAGCAACACAACTTGCCTAAAGGAATCGACTTTGTGATTCGTCCCCGCAAAGGTGCATCTCCAAATGCTGAAGCCATCAAAAAGTCGCTCGCCAATCTGTTGGCAAAAGGCCAACGAAAACTAGAGAAACAACGATGAAACCTATCATTCAGCTGCTTCTGATAATCCGAAGAGTTTTTAGTGAACTATTAATCGCTGGTGTACGACTTTACCAGATCTTTTTAAGCCCTATTTTCGGGCAAAGCTGCCGATTCACGCCAACTTGCAGCAACTACTATATACAGGCTGTTCGCAAACATGGACCAATTAAAGGTTCGATGATGGGAGCTTGGCGGATTTGCCGTTGCAACCCTTGGGGAGGGTCTGGCGAAGACCTCCCGTAACGAGTAATTATTCTCAAGTGGACTCTATGGTCCTGGCCGCTTCTCTATTGACCCAATTCGGCAATTTCCCTTATTTTTGAGCTCGTCTCGGCTTGCAACTTGACAGCACTTTAACGTTGCAGGTACATATTTTGCACGCAAATCGAATTGCGCTTAGGGAGTAATTGGGGCATGAAGCCTGCTTTACCACTGAAAACATCCTTGAATTGGCAAATTGCCAGCCTATTATTAGCGTCCATCCTTTCCACCGGCTGCAGCCTTACCGACAGCCTCCCCGGTTCGAAGCAACTAAAGGATCTCATCCCCGGTGGAGGAGATGAGCAACAACAGCCCCTTACGGTTGGTGATTTAACGGTACCTAACGGTATGAATTACCTGAAGGTAGAGAGTATCGGTTTGGTAACCGGTTTAAAAAATACCGGCAGTACTCCCCCTTCAGGCATGCATCGCCAAATGCTCATCGACGAAATGCAAACCCATGATGTCGAGAACCCCAACGCACTACTTAGTTCGCCACGAACGTCACTGGTAATGCTTCGAGGGTATTTACCTCCGGGGGTGCGTAAGGGCGATGCCTTTGACATCGAAGTGCGTATACCATCTCATTCACAAACCTCTAGCTTACGAGATGGCTTTCTCTTACGTTCGAGGATGCGCGAACTTGCCGTACTCAACCAAAACGTCCGAACGGGCCATGTTGCCGCGTTATCTGAAGGCTCTGTACTGGCACACTCACTTTTCAGAGGTGAGGCTGACAACACGAACAGTCGCTCGGGGATCATTCTCGGAGGCGGTGTTTCCCAAATGGATCGCCCGCTAGGCCTGTTGATAAAAACCAAGTACAGTTCAATTCGAACGGCAACACGGGTGGCTTCGGCCATCAACCGCCGTTTCCTACAATACACCGACGAGAACAGTAAGGGTGTCGCCAGTGCCAAAAGCGACAACTATGTCGAATTGATCGTACACGAGAGCTATCGCCACAACGTATCTCGATACATGAACGTAATACGCAGCATCGTGGTGGGAGAATCAGATGTCGCTAGTCATGAACGCAAAGAACTTCTTTTAGCAAAGCTGCTAGAGCCCACCACTACTGCCGAAGCAGCTATGCAACTGGAAGCTATCGGTACAGAATCGATCCCCACCTTAAAACAGGGGTTGGCCAGTAATGATCCGGAAGTACGTTTCTACTCTGCTGAATCATTAGCCTATCTGGATGAACCTGATGCCGCCCCCGCACTCAGCCAGCTAGCTGATCAGCACATTGCTTTTCGCTGGCATGCTATGACTGCACTGGCCGGAATGGACCACGTAAATGCGTTGGATGCCATTACCGAGTTGCTTAATGCAGAAAGTGCGGAGACACGTGTTGGCGCCTTCCGCGCCTTGTGGACGCGCAACCCCAATTCTCCATTAGTTAATGGAAGGCAATTCAGTGACTTCCATTACCATCAAGTGGAAACAACTGCGTATCCGTTGATACACATCGCAGTGTCCAAGCGACCAGAAATGATTGCCTTTGGCAGTGACGTCCATGTAACTCCGGTTGACCATGTCTTTGCGGGTAAGGAAATCATTGTGAAAAACAAAGGGGGCGGACAGCTGCAGGTCAGTCGATTTTCCCCGAATCAAAAAGATCGGTACGCCACATCAACGACAAAACTAGCCGATGTAGTTCGAGCGATCGCTGAAGTCGACGGTAACTATTCCGATATTGTTGATATGCTTCAAACGCTTAAAAAGACAGACGCCATCAACGCCCGCGTTCTTGTCGGAGCTCGGCCTCGCCCCGTGTGGAATTACAACCGCCTCTCAAATGCGGACAGTAAAGAACAATCCCCGGCGTTTGACATCACCAACCCAATTCCTGAACTTTATTTTGACCGCCTGGCTGAAACAGAAGCGGAAGCTGTTAAACGTAACCAAACTCGAGCTAATGCCGTCAATTCGGCACAATCTGATCCCGAAACGCCGGCTGGGGGATTCTTTAACAGAGTAAAATCCGCCATCCCAGGCATTTAACCTTTAACCGACAGGCAAATCCGATCGATGCTAAAAGCGCTGGAATTAACCGGCTTTAAGAGCTTCGCCGATAAAACGCGGTTTGAATTCCCCGAGGGAATCACCGTCGTCGTGGGGCCTAATGGGTCCGGAAAGTCGAATGTTGTCGATGCTGTCAAATGGGTTTTAGGGACAACGAGTGCAAAAAGCCTTCGTGGCAAAGAAATGTCTGATGTGATTTTCAAAAGTCCCAATCAGTCAAACCGGCGTGATATTAACAGCGCCGAAGCAACGATCATTTTCGACAACACCACTCGCATATTACCTCTAGAACAGGACGAAGTCCGAGTCACCCGACGAGTCTATCGCAGTGGTGAGGGCGAATACCTGATCAACGACGAACCATGCCGTCTTAAGGACATCAAGAATTTAATTCGTGGCACGGGAGTCGGAGCCGATGCTTACAGCATCATTGAGCAAGGCAAAGTTGCACGGATGTTGGAATCCTCCAGCAAAGATCGCCGGCAACTCTTCGAAGAAGCTGCAGGAATCAGTCGTTTTAAAGCCAAAAAAATAGAGACCCTACGTCGGTTAGATCGGGTCGACCAGAATCTCTTGCGACTCTCTGACATCGTCGATGAAGTCGAAGGGCGACTCAGGGCCGTACGCAATCAAGCAACCAAAGCACGCCGTTATAAAGAATACAGCGATCGTCTCCAAGAACTTCGCACTCAGATTGGTCGGACGCAATGGCGACAGCTTGGCGAAAATATCGATATTTTTAATAAGCAAATCGCCGAAGCTGAAACTCAAGCGGATGAGCTCAACCTACAATTAAATCAAAGCAGTCAAGCCATTGCCGAGTTCGACGGACAGTTAGAGAGGCTTACCGGCGACCTCCAAAGTCAGGATGAACTCTCCGCCGCCGTACGCGAAAAGCTAGCTGAATTTATAACGACACAAACAGTGCAAACCCAGCGACTGGAAGAACTTGCGAGTGAGATCTCGAGACATCGCATCCAGTTGGCCGTTAATCAGTCGGGTGTCGGCGGGATCGAGAATCGACTTGCAAATACCAATGCCGATCTTGCTGAGTTTCGCAAAACACTCATGGACGCTCAGCTTGAACTGAGCGAAGTCGAAATCCAACAACAAGAGCTCGAGTCTCATATTATTCAGATTCAGTCCGATACGGAAAAGCAGCGTCAGGAGCGAGTAACGGCCACCAAGGAGGTGAGTGAGACTCAGGCTGGATATGACCGGCTTACCGCTCTAGCTGAAGAACTCGAGATCCAATTCGCTTCAACAGAGGCCCAACTCACCTCTTCCCAGTCCACACTTGAAGCTCTGGAACAAACCGCCTCCCGACATCAGGGTGCTGAGGCCGAAATAACAGCCGCGTTATCTGCGGCTGAACAGGAGGTTAAAACCGTCACGCGGGAAATCACTGAAAGCAGAAGGGTCCACAGCCGACGACAGCAAAACCTGCAAGCTTTGATTGAACGACTAACAGCTGTGCGGGAGCGTCGTAATGTACTCCAAGAACTAGAGACGAGAAATGCAGGAATCAGTGAAACCGTCCGACATCTACTCAATCCGCCGGATACCGACGAGCATGACACATCTTCCTTAGGGGTCGTTGGTTTGGTCGCTGACTTATTAGAAGTTGATTTCGCTTCCGCTTCGCTGATCGATCTCGCTCTTGGCAATCGGGCGCAGATGATCGTGACGGAAAACGAAGCGCTACTTGAATCATGCCGAACCGGCCGAACTTCCTTAGATTCTCAGATCACCATGATTAATCTAAACTGCCTTGGCCCCCACCCGTCTCCGCTTACGCTCGAGAACGACCCCAACGTGGTTTGCAGAGCAGATGAATTGCTCCAGTGCGCCGACCGATTACGTCCGCTGTTTACGATGCTTTTGGGGGATAGTTGGATTACTCAGGACTTAACTTCCGCTCAGCAGCTATGGCAACGTCATCGTGGCCAGATCCAGATAATCACCAAAGCAGGCGAACGATTGGATCATCAGGGTACGGTTACCATGGGCCCCCCTGATTCCTCCAGCGAACTCATTTCACGACGTAGCGAATTAAGAAACCTGAATCAGGACATCTTTGTCCTAGAAGCTCAAGTGCAAGACAATCGAGACGAGCAGCAGCGTCTGCAACAAAACATCCTCGATCAGGAAGAACAAGTCGAACAACTTCGCTCAGTGATTCAAGTAAAACAAACCCAGCTCAACGAGCAACAAGTTGAAATGCGAAGTTGTGAAGAGCGAATGAAACACGAATCCTCTCGGATCGCTAAGCTCGATTCCGAACTGCGGAATACTCGCGGTAGACAACTTAGCACCACAGCAGAACTTAAAACACAACAACAAGAACTGTCTTCCTTAACACAGTATTTGACGGAAATCACGAGCAGCCTCAACCGCTTTAATAAAGCATTCCACGAGTTGGAACGCCAAGCTCACAGCTTGAACAAACAGGCCGTCCAGTTACGTGTTACCACCGGGACAAATGAACAGCGAGTACAGGCACTAGAATCACAACTACTACAATATTCTCAGGATCACGAAGAGAAACAAACTGTCGTCGATGACCAAGCCAGATTATTAGGCCAGGCCGAACAACGCCACCTCGACGCTACGATGGAAATCCTCTCGGCAACTTCGCAATTAGCTGAGCTCTATCTAACCAAAGCCCGATACCGCGACACCACCGTCGCCATCAGGCAGCGACAGGATGAAGTCTCGACGGAACGTAAACATGAACTACGGGCCGGAGAAAAAATTCGTAAAGAAATTGACTCGCTCGTTACGAAAAAACACGAGATCGAGCTTTCCTCCAGCGACTTAAAGTCACAGAGGGTGACCCTCGAAGCTCGTCTGCGGGAAGATTATGGCATTGAATTATCTTCCTTACAGGTCAACAAAGAAACCGAGGCGGAAACCCAACAACGCGAAGAAGTCGAACGTGAAATCGAGTCATTACGGCGCAAACTGAATAATATCGGTGCCGTGAACATGGAGGCACTTGGAGAACTTAACGACCTCGAAGAGCGATTCACTTCCCTTTCCAGCAAATTCCAGGACCTGACACTCGCCAAACAATCGCTTGAAAAAATTATCGAACGCGTCGATGCCGATAGTCGCCGGCTCTTTTTGGAAACGCTTGAAACCATTCGCCAGAACTTCCAACAACTCTACCGTAAAGCATTCGGCGGCGGACAAGCCGATATCATCCTCGAAGAAGGTGTTGATATTCTGGACGCCGGAGTAGAAATCATCACGTCGCCTCCGGGTAAGCCGGCAATCAACATCTCGCTGCTTAGTGGGGGTGAAAAGGCCTTAACAGCCGTATCACTACTGCTCGCAATCTTTCAATTCCGACCGAGTCCCTTCTGCATACTCGATGAAGTAGACGCTCCGTTCGACGAAGCAAATATCGGACGATTCATTAATGTCCTCAAAGACTTTCTCGACTTTACACGGTTTATCATTGTCACTCACTCTAAGAAAACCATGACGGCTGCCGACACCCTATATGGCGTTACCATGCAAGAATCAGGGGTCAGCAAACAGGTCTCGGTTCGCTTCGAAGATGTCGGCGATCAGGGGCAGATTGAGGATGATTCTAAAATGCCTGACGCGGCCTGAGTTGCCTTTCACATCGTCCCTTTACCAGTCCTCACGCTAATTTAACGGTCCGAAGACTGGTAATTTCACCAAAAATCCGCACAATATGACTTAGTCACAATTATTGTGACAGCTTCCTTTCGGAGACATACCATGCGATGTCCATTTTGCCAGCAGGACCATGATCGAGTACTCGATTCACGTGCTAGTACTGACGGCTATTCAATTCGCCGTCGTCGAGAATGCCTCGA
>PAAT01000076.1 GCA_002698965.1 Rhodopirellula sp.
ACTGTCGCACGATGGTACTCGCACAAGAGTACCCCGCTTAGAGCTGCTCCGGTTAAGGCCTGACTCGGTTCACGGCTCCCCCTTGCGAGCACCATCGTAAGACAGTCTGACGAGCAGACAATACTACTCCCTCAATTCTCAGCATTTTCCAGCTAAACTTCAAGTGCCTAACTGACAGGAATTCACCCGAATTCGAAGGTGTTTCAACTAGTTTCTCCAAACCTATTCAATAGTCAGGATTAAACCAGCGGATCAAAGCCAAGACTACGACGCAGCAAAGATATTTGCCCCGAATGAAGCCCTTCGTGCCAAATAGCTGTTTCGAAAACGGAAGCGTTGTCAGGCATAAACTCCGGAGCCCCTTGAGGAGTGGCGTCGGCAAGCTGCTCATCAGTCATTTCCTCCAAGGCTTGCAAGAGTCTCTCTCGTCGATCCGCCATAAACGCCAAGACACTTTCAACGGCTGGATACTCGGCAAGGTTTCCAGATGGCTGACTCCCCAAGCCAAACAAACCTGCATACTCCTCATTTACATCACACAAGTCCGGTCGCAAAAGAGACAACATAAAGTTGTCGGTCGTTCCCATATGCCCCACAAACCACAATGCATGGTTGCCTCCCTCATGCAATTGATAAATCCAGGACTCCGGCGTTTCAAAGTCTTTGAGCAAGTTAGAGCTAAAGGCCCGAGCTGACTGCAGTTGCTTTAACAATCTAGTTTTTTGAGACATCGCTTTTCTCTCTTTACTTTGTTTTTTACGGCAGGTCTATTTCACTAAAATCAGACGGGCCAGATCGATTGGCAAATTAAAACCCGGATCTGTACCGACAGACAACCGCAATTGGTTAGCTTCCACCGAAAGAACTTCCAGCGTCGTTCCAATCTCAACTCCCTTTTCCGTGAGCTCTTTGAGAAAACCTGAGGACTGATCAAGCACTCTCACTACTTTCACTGCCGCCCCTGCTTTGACCGCATCAAGTGATGCCCCGGTTGACACCAGAACCGTACCATCCGCTTTAGGAATTGGATCTCCGTGAGGATCAAAGTCTGGATAACCCAAAAATGCCTCAATGCGATCAACAAGAAGATCACTAACCGCATGCTCCATATTTTCAGCTTCTTCATGTACTTCACTCCAGGACAACTCCAGAGTTCGCACCAAAAACAACTCAATCAACCGGTGACGACGAAGCACTCGCAGAGCCAGTGCATTTCCTGAAGGAGTGAGCTTTACACCTTCATAAGGTTGATATGACACCAACTCTGAAGCAGACAGCGTTTTCATCATGCTAGTAACCGTACCTGGCAAAACTCCAAGCGCCTTGGCTAGTTGACCTGTTGCGGCAGGATTATCCTGCTGGCGAGAACAAATCTCATAGATAGTCTTTACATAGTTTTCTATGGTGAGGCTGGGCAATCCAGATTCCTCCAATCGCGTCAAATTAGCCAATCTCTTTTAGCTGCTCTACAACTGCTCCAATTTAAGATACACTCTTTTCAACAGGCTTGTTGTTTTCCCAGAGAGCTTCCTGGCTAAATCCACTGAAAGCCTCATAAATCGCTATGATGATAGAGAAAATAATTTTCACAGTTACGGGACAAAAACGGTGAATTTAAACGAGCGAGCGAAATACATAACCGACGCCCTGATCGATCTGGCAGACGATTTAAAAATTGGCACCTCCGTCAGTCACGTTGGCACAAGCCTGATTGATCTGGGGATTTCAGTAACCGGCGGACTTGAAGCAGGACGATTGTTGGCTGAAGCATGTCTAGCGGGACTAGCCCACGTATCCTATGTCCCCAGCCCGGAACTTTTCCCAACCACAACAGCCATCCAAATCGAGACGGATCATCCGGTACAAGCTTGCATGGCCAGCCAGTATGCTGGCTGGCAGTTGGCAACCGAGGATTACTTCGGTATGGGAAGTGGCCCCATGCGGGCAGCAGCAGGCAAAGAAAAACTGTTTACCGACATCGGATTTACCGAACGGACAACTCATGCCGTAGGAATAATCGAATCCGGAAAAACACCCTCCGAATCTGTTTGCAAACTAATCGCTGACGCTTGCGGTGTTACCCCCAACAATCTGACGTTGGCATACGCTCCGACAGCCAGCCTTGCCGGTACGGTTCAGGTTGTGGCGAGATCACTTGAAACTGCTTTACATAAAATGCACGAACTCGGATTCGATCTTGCACGGGTAGAATCGGGAACGGGACTGGCTCCCTTGCCGCCCGTTGCATCCGATGATCTGGCTGGTATTGGACGCACCAATGACGCCATCCTTTATGGCGGTGAAGTTTCCATCTGGGTCACCGGCGACGACGAAAGTATTAATGCGATCGGCAATAAGATTCCAAGCCGGGCTTCAAACGATTACGGTAAACCGTTTATCGAAATTTTTCGTGAATATGATCACGACTTCTACAAGATCGACCCTAATCTGTTTAGTCCTGCCGTCATCAACATTGTCAATCTCGAGACAGGCAGCTACTTTCGGTTTGGCAACTTCAACCCACGTATTCTCGAACAATCATTTGGATTGTCGTAGATATCCATCCAACTTCATTCTTTATTGAGATCTTCTGGCTCTGATGAACATTGCAGTTCTTGGCAATCCGAACTCATGGTACCTAGCTGATTTACAACGTGCAGCTAATGAATACTGCAATCAACGTATCAAGTTTCAGGCCCTACCCTTTTCCACAATCCAGGCGGGTATCAGGAACGACAAGATTGGGGAACTTAGCTCCGCCGAGCAAGCGTTTGACGAATTTGACTGTCTCTTAATCCGGACTATGCCACCAGGGTCTCTGGAGCAAGTCATTTTCAGAATGAATGCCCTGCACTTATTCGAACGCTCAGGCGGCCTTGTGCTGAACTGCGCCCGGTCCATCGAGATCGCCGTCGACAAATATCTGAGCCTCGGGTTACTTGCAGAGTCAAAGCTTCCCGTACCGAGAACCATTGTTTGCCAAACGGCGGAAGACGCTTTGTTTGCTTACGAGCAACTGGGCGGTGACGTCGTGATTAAGCCGATCTTTGGTGGAGAAGGCCGGGGGATCACTCGACTTTCTGACCGGGCACTGGCTGTTCGAGCTTTTCGGATGCTTGAACAATTAGAAGGTGTTATCTACGTACAGCAATTTATAGAACACGGCGGCTCTGACATTCGGGTCTTCGTTCTCGGTCACGAAGTATTTTGTATGCGACGACAGAACCTGGATGACTGGCGCACAAACATTTCGCTCGGAGGTCAGGGACAACCCTATGAAGCCTCTTCAGAGGTCATTGAGTTAGCACGCCAGGCAGCCGCCGTGGTAAAAGCGGAAATTGCAGGTGTCGACATCGTCTTTACTCCGGACGGGACTCCTGTCATTCTTGAAGTCAATGCGGTTCCCGGCTGGAAAGAACTGACTGGTGTCACTGGTATCGACATCGCTTTGGAAGTCACTCGCTATTTGGCCGAACGAATCCACGCTCATAGCCAACCACTGAATTCCAAGGAAGTTAAAAATCCGGTTTCATGAACGTCGCTGAATTTCTCCAACGCCAGGCACATCAACAGCCAAATGCAATAGCGATAGCGGAACCCATTAAGGGGCGTTGGCGAAACCGTAGTCTCCCTCTAGAAAAACGATACCGCTGTCTGACATTTCAAGAACTTGACGAATTCAGCTCCAGACTAGCAGCAGGTCTCCATACCCTCGAGATCGAACAAGGCGCGCGGCTAGCCTTAATGATCCCACCAAGTTGTGAATTTATCTCCTGGGTATTCGCCTTATTCAAAGCGGGCATGGTTGCTGTTCTCATCGACCCCGGAATGGGTGGTAAAAACATAATTAACTGCCTCCAACGAGTGGAAACGGAAGGGTTTATCGGCATCAGTAAAGTACAGGCGGTTCGCACAATCCTGCGCAACAAATTCCCAACCGCGAAAACAAATGTGACTGTGGGGCGACGATGGTTCTGGGGCGGTCCAACTTCGAACAAATTAAGACGAACACCTCTTGATAATTTCGAACTGTTCAAGCCAGAAGCTGCAGACCCTGCAGCTATCATTTTTACAACGGGCAGTACCGGGCCTCCCAAAGGTGTCCATTACTGTCACCAAAACTTCTACCATCAGGTTTTGCAAATACAAGAACAATATCAGATAGAGGCTGGGGAACGGGACTTACCTGCCTTCCCCCTGTTTGGGCTGTTCAATGCTGCGATGGGTGTTACAACGATCCTCCCGGAGATGGATCCTACGAAACCTGCTCTGGTTACCCCTCAAAACATCATTACGCCAATTCAGGATTGGAAAGTTACGCAATCTTTCGGATCCCCGGCTCTTTGGGAAACCGTTGGGCGTTATTGCTCTGAAAATGACGTTACGATGCCATCCTTAAAGCGAATTCTATCAGCTGGTGCACCAGTACCACCGCGAGTATTGCAACGTATGCGTGATGCGATGGCCAGTGAAGGTGATATGCATACACCTTACGGTGCAACTGAATCGTTGCCAGTGGCAACGATTAGTGCTACCGAAGTATTAGGCGAGACTGCTGCAAAGACCGATGCTGGACATGGGACCTGCGTCGGTGCAAACTTCTCTGGTATCGAATGGAAGGTCATTGAAATTTGTGACGACGAACTTGGAGACATTGAAGATACCACAGAAGTGGGCTCCGGCGAGATCGGCGAATTAATCGTCCGAGGTCCGGTAGTAACTTCTCATTACGTGACACATGAAAGAGAAACTCGATTACACAAAATTAAAGATGGTGATAGTTTTTGGCATCGCATGGGAGACGTGGGTTACTTTGATGAAACCGGACGTTTTTGGTTTTGTGGTCGAAAATCCCATCGAGTCCAGCTACTACAAAAAACACTTTTCACCATCCCGACTGAAGCAATCATCAACCTACACCCTCGTATTTACCGGAGCGCCGTTGTTAAAGTTGACAATCAAGGGGTCGCAGAAGCGGCTATTGTGGTCGAATGCTGGCCCGACAGTAAAACACATTCTCCTGCAGATGAGCAAGAACTCTTCCACGAACTGAAGCAATTGGCCTCGAATAACGATTTAACCTCGATGATCACTCATTTTCTAGTACGAGACGCGTTACCGGTCGACATTCGTCATAACGCCAAGATATTCCGTGAGCAACTTTCCATCTGGGCCCAAGAAAAACTTGGACTGTAGCCAGCGCAAGTTAAAACAGCGTTGGAATTTAATGGTGATTTTCCCGATAATAAGTAACAGTGACGGCAAAAACGCTAAGCACACAACATCCTGAAGCTTAGTCACTAACCTTCACACGACTTCGAAGAGAACCTCGTTAAATTAAAGGAACCCTATGGCTTCAAAGTGGTACTACCGGGTTGGCGACGAAAAACAAGGGCCCATCGAATCCAAAGCCCTAAAACTGCTGGCAGAAGTAGGGCAGATCACTCCCAATACCCTCGTGCAAAAAGAAGGGGCAAAAAGTTGGGCGGAAGCTTCGCGTGTAAAGGGACTCTTCGAATCACAGCCATCGGATTCCGTGATAGCTCCTCCCGTTCTTAACAACTCAAATCAGGACAAGGGCTCGGATGTCCCTATAGCAACCGAATACGCCTTCAAGGTAGCTCCTGCTATTTCCGAAATGCCTCCGACAGTCATCACTAATCCAGAGGGGAACGAAAGCCACAAGGAGTTTCTTGAGCACAAACGGCGAAGAAGAAGTACCATGCCACTTATTTTCACCGTGACAGGCATTTTCGTTGGCATAGGACTCGTCATCACAATCGCAAGTACCGAAAGAGCAATCCCCGTACAGGAAGCAGCGCAAGCCCCTAAGTCGCAACAATCACGTTCCCATGTGGATTCCAGATCAGCCAGGCCGTCCCTGCCCGAAGAACAGGTGTTTCTAGGAATTCGTTCCTATAGTGATGGCTCCAAATCGCGTACGCGTCTTGCCAATATGAATATCCAAATGCGTATTACCGACGTCTGGCTGGCGAAGTCCGAAAAAACCCTTGATGCAGTGGCAATCTCGCCAGAGTTCACGATGCACGTATTACTGGAAACGGAAAACCTGGATCGAGGTAACGCATTCACTGTTCATAGAGAAGCGGCGGTAAGGTCCGATGCGAACTCACTCGATCCTTACGCACCACTTGCCCGAAATGGAGCTGATCAATTCCTTACGTTAACGGAAGCTTTGAGCACACGAACGATACCTGCGGGTGGAAAAATTATTGAGAAACTATCGTTTACAATGGCTTCAGATAAAATTGAGAATTTCAAACTGGCAGTGCCCTTGGCGTGGTTCCGCCAAACCGGATACATGGGTTACAATATTCCAAACGTCATGGTGGGCCGTGATTCGTCTGGAATAACCGTTGCCCAAACACCTGATTTATCTCTGTCCGAGCCGGACCGCAACACCGAAGAGAATCCAGACAACGCTGTCCGTGGCCAGACACAACGAAGAATCTCTGTATCTGATAAGACGGTTGCAGACGAAGAGCCGGTAGAACAGAAGAATGGTCAATTGCCTCCGCGACCTGACTTTGGGAGCCCCAACAATCCGGAAGGGAAGAACGGCGATCAACCTGAAGATATCAAATCCCTTCAGGAAAGTATCAAGTCGAGTGTAGAACCAGCTAACACCAGTCAGCAAGTGGAAGATGAGCCCCCTGCAAAGTCCGCAGAACCAGCTCCTTCTACCCAACCCATCTTTAAGTAAGGGTGTTAGTTTGTGAACGTTCTTATCACCGGTGCCGGTGGTTTCCTTGGTAGCCACATCGCTCTCCAATTACTTGATGCCGGGCACAAGGTCCGAGGTTTTAGTCGAAGTACGTACCCATCACTGGAAGCTTGGGGCGTCGACTGGGTGCAGGGCGACTTGCGTAAACAAGGAGATGTATCCAAGGCTTGTGAGGGAATGGATGCGGTGATCCACACAGCAGCCGTTCCCGGCATCTGGGGCTCTTGGAAGATGTATTACGGTATTAATACACTAGGCACCGCAAACATAATCCGAGCGGTTCAGCAACACGCCATTCCCTATCTGGTATACACGAGCAGTCCAAGTGTGACCTTTGATGGAAAAGATCAATCAGGTATCTCCGAGGAGACCCCCTATCCGAAAAAATGGCTCTGCCATTATCCTCACAGCAAAGCGTTGGCGGAACAGGAAGTACTTGCCGCCAATGCTGACGGACGTCTGGCGACCTGTGCTTTACGGCCACACCTTATTTGGGGTGAAGACGATCCCCACCTAATTCCGCGACTTATTGATCGAGGGCACACCGGCAAATTAAGGATCATTGGTGATGGAGAAAATCTGATCGACATGGTTCACGTAAAAAATGCAGCCCATGCTCATTTATGTGCACTTAGCGCATTGCAAGTCACCCCTGAGGCCCGAGGACGAGCATACTGGATTTCACAACAAACTCCCGTAAATTGCTGGGAATGGATCAACGAGATCCTAGGCTATGCCGGCATAGAACCTCTTACAAACCGGATTGGCTTTAGGACAGCATATCGAATTGGGGCAATACTCGAATCCATGTACAAATTGCTGGGAATTAAATCTGAGCCCCGAATGACCCGTTTTCTGGCGCTGCAACTTTCAGCTGACCACTATTTTGACAATACACTAGCTCAAAACGTCCTCGGGTATTACCCAATACTCTCCACGGCAGATGCCATGACCAACCTCAAAACTGCTTTAAATACATCACCGCCGATTTGACTGGCAGATTGCTTCGTTGGCCTGCTTGCAAAACGACGGTTGTACCTATAGTTTTAAGGTTCTAGACCTTCGAGTACATACCCTCAAAAAACATACGTAGACGCTTATGGCCCTCACGCATCATCAGTATACGCCTCCGGTCCTACCACGAATTGTGCTGACAGGCATTGGTTTAACCTCGCCTAACGGAAACGACTTGGCGAGTCACCGGTCCAGCTTGTTAGCAGGAAAAAGTGGAGTGCAGGATTATGAAATCCGCTACGTGGGTAAAACACTGGCAGGCATCTGCAATTACGATGCCTTGAAGTACCAAAACCGCCGTGAAATTCGGCGAGGAACAAGGGCCGGTAGTATTGCCATCTACAGTTGCAATGAAGCGGTGGCGCAAAGCGGGATTGACTGGGAAAACATCGATAAGTCTCGAGTCGGTGTCTATCTCGGCATTACTGAACATGGGAATGTAGAAACAGAAAATGAAGTCTACGAATTAAGTCAATTTGATTACGACGTGAGTGTCTGGAACCATTTTCATAATCCCCGCACCGTTGCCAACAACCCCGCCGGCGAGGCAGCACTAAACATGGGCATCACAGGCCCACACTACACATTGGGGGCTGCATGTGCTGCCGGAAACAGCAGCCTGATTCAAGGCGCTCAAATGCTCCAGTTAGGTCAGTGCGACTTGGCGTTAGCCGGTGGAGTATCAGAATCCATTCATACCTTTGGGATCTTCGCAAGCTTTAAAAGCCAAGGAGCGTTGGCCGAGCATTCCGACCCATCTATAGCGTCGCGTCCATTCGACGTTAACCGTAATGGAATCGTGGTTTCCGAAGGCGGTTGTGTTTATACACTCGAGCGACTTGAAGATGCTTTAGCACGAGGAGCGAATATCTATGGTGAAATTGTCGGACACAGCATCAACACCGATGCAACGGATTTTGTCCTTCCCAACCCGGAGCGTCAGTCTGAGTGCATTAAACTTGCTTTGAACATGGCGGGCATTACTCCACAGGACATCGATATTCTCAGTACACATGCCACGGGAACAATTAGTGGCGATATCCAGGAAGTCAGTGCCTTGCGAAAAGTCTTCGACGATAACTGCAAAGTGAGCATCAATAATACCAAGAGCTTTATTGGTCACTGCATGGGAGCAGCTGGAGCCTTAGAACTAGCTGGTAACCTACCCTCTTTCGATGACAATATTTGCCATCCGACGATTAACGTTGACAATCTTGACGAAGAATGTGCGATCAATGGGTTGGTTCTAAATGAAGCCAAACAACTTGAGAACGTTGAATATATCGTTAACAACTCGTTTGGCATGCTTGGTATAAACTCCACGGTCGTGATTCGCAAATTCAGCATGTAAGACTGAATGCTGTTCTAGCGAGGAATCCAACTGCCATTTCTTCCTACGGGAGCCAGCCAAGACGGCCCAAGAAACGGTTGACGATCTGCTTTTTGCTTTTGCCCTAGGATATGCTTCCGAAGCGATAAGCATTAAGCAAAACATAAACTCACAAATGCACCACTATGTTTTATTGACAAAACACGGTAGATTTATACTTTGCCCACAGAACATTTATACGTTCTGTTATTGATAATTCACAAAAGAGCTTGGAGCTATTCAGGAATGACATCTGCAGAAATACGTGCTGCCATTATCGATATTTTGGAAACTATCGCCCCTGACGAAGATCTAACCAATCTGGATGATGCCAAAGAATTTCGTGACCAGATGGAATTGGACAGTATGGACTTTCTCGATATCGTAATGGAACTTCGCAAGCGTTATCGCGTTCAGGTACCTGAAGAAGATTACGAAAACCTGGTAAGCATGGCTTCTACGGTCAGCTATCTCGAGCCCAAAATGGTAGATATTCCGGCAGAGTAGTGTACGACTCCATCATCATTGGCGCAGGTATGTCCGGCTTAGCGGCTGGTATTCGAGCAGCATACTACGATCAGAAAGTATGTGTGTTGGAGCGTCACTATACCATCGGTGGACTAAACTCTTTCTATAGACTGCGTGGACGCAACTATGACGTCGGTCTACATGCTGTCACCAACTTTACGCCACCCGGCGCAAAACGAGGGCCTTTTGCGAGATTACTACGTCAACTACGCATGAAATGGGATGACTTTGGACTTTCCCCGCAATTGGTGTCTTCCATCTCATTTCCGGGAATCGAATTGCAATTCGACAACAACATTGACTTGTTGCGAAGTGAGGTCGCCAAGGAGTTCCCAAAGCAAATTGACAATTTTGATAAGCTCATAGAGTCATTGGTCGACTACGACGATCTAGAGCAAAAACATTTCGAAACGTCAACGCGAGAACGTCTTGAAGAGATCATTACAGATCCTCTGCTGATCGAAATGATTCTTTGCCCGATCATGTGGTACGGGAATCCTCGCGAACGAGACATGGACTGGGGACAATTCTGCATTATGTTCCGCAGCTTGTTTCTTGAAGGTTTTGCACGTCCCTTCGACGGTGTCCGACTGATTCTCAAAAAACTCGTTCGTAAGTTTCGCGAGTTAGGTGGCGAACTAAAACTTAGAACGGGGGTTAGTAAGATCAAAGTGGCAAATGGTCGGGCCATTGGCGTTGTACTCGATTCAGGGGAAGAGTTAACTGGTTCCAACATCCTTAGTTCTGCCGGCGCTGTGGAGACTTTTAAGCTGTGTGAAACACGCGAAGATATTCATGCTCATACAACGGGGCAGCTATCATTTGTTGAAGCCATCTCAACGCTAGACAAATATCCTCGCGAACTTGGTCATGACAAGACAATCGTATTCTTCAATGATTCCGAGAAGTTCCATTGGGAGCGACCAATGGATGACTTCTGCGATGTGCGCACAGGGGTCGTCTGCACTCCCAACAACTACTGTTATGATGAGAAAGACGGAGATTTACCGGACGGTGTCATGCGTGTAACTGCTCTGGCAGACTATCAACGTTGGCGTACTCTCGACAAAAGTTGCTATCAGGCCGAAAAGGACCAATGGTTTGAAAAAGTCCAGGCCTCTGCAGCCAGATTTGTTCCGGATTATCGACCACATGTTATCGACACCGATATGTTTACTCCCCATACAATCCACCGGTTCACGTGGCACGAAAATGGCGCTGTGTATGGTGCTACTCGTAAATGGCTAGACGGCACTACTGCCATCGACAACCTATTTCTCTGCGGTACTGATCAGGGATTCGTTGGTATCATTGGCTCCATCGTAAGTGGCATATCGATGGCCAATCAACATCTGTTAGCCCGCTCTTAATTCCGTTATTCGTTGTTGTAGGATACTAACAGTAATTAGTATTCCACGCTAAAATACGCGTTGAACCAATGTGTGCCCTTTTAGCGGCAAATTCCTAGTCGTTTTAAGCCTTCCTAAGTGCCTGTATGCCTCGCGATTTTTTAAAAGATGTAAAAGACAAATATGATGTCATCGTCATCGGTAGTGGACTGGCAGGGTTAACCTCAGCAAATATTCTGGGACGTGCAGGATATGACGTTTTATTGCTCGAACAACACTACAAACTGGGCGGTATGGCTACCTGGTTCAAGCGTCCCAAGGGGCACATTTTTGATATCTCCTTACATGGTTTCCCCTACGGCATGCTAAAGAGTTGTCGACGTTACTGGAATCAGGAAATTGCTGACCGTATCGTTCCATTGCGAGGCATCCTTTTTGACAATCCGCAATTTACGCTGAAGACAACCTATGATCGAGCAAGCTTCACAGACCTGCTACAGTCAAAGTTTGGAGTCGCAGAAGCCACAATCAAAGAATTCTTTGACACGGCGCGTGGAATGAATTTCTATGACGATCAGAACCTAACGACAAAAGAGTTGTTTGAACGATTCTTTCCCGGAAGAAACGATATCACACGTCTTCTCATGGAGCCAATCACCTACGCCAACGGATCAACACTAGAAGACCCTGCCATCACTTACGGCATTGTCTTTAGCAACTTCATGTCCAAAGGTGTTTATACTTTTCAGGGTGGTACTGATCTAATGATTGGGCTGATGAAGGATGAACTGGAAGCCAATGGGGTCGACATTCGCATCAACTGCTCAGCTGAAAAAATCAACACCGAACACGGTAAGGTCAAAAGCGTCACGGTAAACGATCGTGATATCCAGTGCCGCAGCGTGGTGTCAAATGCCAATCTATTGACGACCATTTTTAAAATGGTGGGCGAAGAACAATTCGACAAAGATTATCTCGAAGACGCCAAGGCGGTTCGAGTCAACAACTCAAGTACTCAGGTCTACATGGCACTCGGCCCTGAGGATCATATAGACCGTGATACCGGTGATCTACTATTTACCTCGACGGCAGAACGTTTTGAAACTAATCGGCTCCTGAGCCGTGACATTACAAGTCGCACATTCTCCGTATACTACCCCGATACTCGCCCTCATGATCAACGAGAAAGACACTTAATTGTCTCGAGTACAAATGCACGCTGGGAGGATTGGGGAAATTTGGACAATGAAGCCTATGAAGCAAGTAAACAGGATCTGATTGAAACCACATTGGATGCCTTAGAGAAATACCTTCCCAACGCGAGAGAGAGGGTGGTTTATACTGAAGCTGCAACTCCCAGGACGTTTTACCACTACACTCGCCATCATGAAGGAGCGAGTTTTGGCACCAAATTTGAAGGGCTGCCGGTGAGCCAGGCTTTACCATCACAGATCACTGGACTCTATCATGCGGGAAGTGTCGGCATCATTATGTCGGGTTGGCTTGGAGCGATAAACTATGGTGTCATCGTTTCTAACGAAGTCGATCAACTCCTAATGCAGTGACAAGTAAATAAAAGAAATACTCTTCGCGAAGCATCTTATACGGCTAGCGTAGAACGGAAGAATAGCTATGTCAATCGAACAGATTCAATCTCTGATACCGCACCGTCCTCCGATGCTCTTGATCGACGAAATCATTTCACTAACGAGCGACAACATCGTCTGCCAAAAGACATTTCATGCTGACGAGTTCTTTTTTCAGGGCCATTATCCTGACCAACCAATCGTCCCGGGTATCATCTTGTGTGAATCAGCTATGCAAGCCGGGGCCTGCTTACTGTCAACGAAGATTGCCGAAGACATGACCGATGACTTGGCTGGCAAAGTACCTGTTGCAACAAGAATCAACAATGTCAAATTCAAGCACATGGTAAAACCGGATGATACGATTGAGTTAACGATCACTCTCACCGATCGCGTGAGCACTGCCTTTTTCCTTGCAGCCAAAGTCATGGTCCACGGAAAGTTAGCCACTCGGTTTGACTTTGCCTGTACTTTGGCAGCTGCTCAGTAACCAACTTCACGAGTGAATCATAAGGGTAACGCCATGAGTTTCTTACAATTGGACGACAAGACCATCGTGATTTTTGGCGTGGCCAACAAGAAAAGCGTTGCCTACCACATCGGAAAAACCATTACGGAAGCGGGCGCGAAACCCATATACGTGGTACGAAGTGAAACACGTAAAGAGCAACTCCAGCAGCTTCTTGGTGAATTTCCAATTTATATTTGTGATGTTGAACACCCGGAACAGATCGATGCACTACATGTGCAACTAAAGGAAAGACATCCTCAAATTCATGGGGTCGTGCATTCGATTGCCTTTGCGGATTATGAAGAAGGCCCCAAGCCATTCCATGAGACAAGTAAAAATCAATTTCTGCGAGCAGTCGATATCAGTTGCTATTCTTTTATTGCGATAGCCAATGCCCTCAAAGATCTTATGGCCGCAGACGCGTCCGTCATTACGATTTCAATTTCAACAACAACGATGGCAAGTGAAAATTACGGATTCATGGCACCTATAAAAGCTGCATTAGACTCTTCTCTTGCGTTTCTCACTAAATCTTTCAGCAGTTTTTCCAAAGTCCGCTTCAACGCTGTTGGCCCAAGTCTGCTGAAGACAAGTGCTTCCGCCGGTATTCCAGGATACGTAGATTCGTATCTATTTGCCGAAAAGGTTATTCCGCGAAAACAGGCGTTGGAAACACAAGAGGCCGCCAACGTTGCCGCCTTCCTACTCAGCCCCAGATCGTCAGGCATTTGTGCTCAAACCGTTGTGGTCGATGCCGGAATGAAGATTAATTACTTCGATAACGAAGTTATCAAAAACGCACTAAGTGAAGAGTAAGCATCGATGAGTCGCCCTAACATTCTCTGGTACTGCACTGATCAACAACGTTTTGACACTATCAAAGCTTTGGGAAACCCATATGTGGACACTCCAAACATCGACAAACTTGTAGAATCAGGCGTCGCCTTTACGCACGCCTATTGCCAATCTCCCATTTGCACGCCGAGTCGTTCAAGTTTCTTAACCGGCCTTTACCCTGCCCGCCTCCACAACACTCGCAACGGGAATGATACGTTTCCCGACGCCCCGCCGTTGATTACAAAACTAATTGCAGATGCGGGGTACCGTTGCGGCAACATTGGAAAGTTTCATCTAACCAGTTCGGGACACCGTACTGAACCTAGACTGGATGATGGCATGACTTATTGGCAATTCAGCCATGCCCCGCGTGATGACTGGGAAGAAGGACATCACTACGCCGACTGGGTACGTGAACAGGGGGGAAATCTTGATTCCATGCGCGATAGCCCAGAACGAGTGCCACCAGAATATCACCAAACCACCTGGGCAACAGAATGTGCCCTAGAATTTATCGATGCAAAAAGTCCTGAGCCCTGGCTATTATGTGTCAATATTTACGACCCGCATCCACCATTCATTCCTCCGAAATTTTACGCCGACATGTTTGTCGCTGAAGACATGCCCGGGCCGTACTACCGCGAAGAGGATTTGGAAAATCAGAAGAAGCTGGCTGGAATTGACTTTCAGGGCGAAGCGTTACCTCCGGAAGGTCATGACGCCAAACGAATGCAGGCATTTTACTATGCGATGATCAAGCAAATCGACGATCAATTCCAACGCGTTGTCGAGCATCTTGAAGCAACGGAGCAACTTGAAAACACTGTAATTATTTTCACCAGTGACCACGGTGAATCGCTGGGAGACCACGGACTACTGCAAAAAGGATGTCGCTTCTATGAGGGACTTGTTCGAATCCCCCTGATCCTCTCTTGGCCGGGACATTTCTTAAATAACGTCCAACGACATGCTCTCGTGGAACTACTCGATCTAACATCAACCATCGTAGAGTTGGCCGGACTCGAACAACCTGAATACATGCAAGGCAAATCCTTGCTGCCACTATTAACAGAGGCGTCTGCCATCGATCAGCATCGAGAATTCGTTCGCAGCGAGTACTTTGATGCACTAGACCCCTTCTTCACCGATGGTAGCGGAGCGTTTGCAACGATGTATCGGAATCGCCAATACAAACTCTCTGTTTATCATGGACACAACATCGGCGAACTCTATGATTTAGAAGAAGATCCCTGGGAATTTAACAATCTTTGGGATAACCCTGATTATGCTGAAATAAAAGCAGAGTTGATTTACCGCAGCTTTGATGCCCACGTGATGCTAACGACAGACGTCGGATCCAAACGCGTAGCGCCGATGTAACTTACCTGTTTAAGAAGAAACCACTGCATGCTGGAACAACTCGGCCCATACCTGATCGACGAACAAATCGGCAAGGGAGGTATGGGATTCGTCTATTCAGCCCGACACAAAGAAACCGGGGTACAAGTCGCTTTAAAAACTCTGTTGAATGTTTTTGCAGACGATCGTAATTTCCGGGACCGATTCCATCAGGAAATTGAGACGCTACAGCAGTTACAGCATATCGGCATCGTGCAAATCATCGGATATGGACAGGAAGATGGTATCCTTTACTATGCAATGGAGTTAGTCAAAGGACGAACCCTCTTCCAGATTCTTAAAG
>PAAT01000077.1 GCA_002698965.1 Rhodopirellula sp.
ATAAAATAATTAGATATATGTTGATCTAATTCACCTAAATGATTAGATGTATTTAATACATTAGATTCATTATTAATAAAATAATTAGAAATATGTTTATCTAATGCACCTAAATGATTTGATGTATTTAATACATTTAATTCATTATTAATAAAATAATTAGAAATATGTTTATCTAATTCACCTAAATGATTTGAAGTATTTAATACATTAGATTCATTATTAATAAAATAATTAGAAATATGTTTATCTAATGCACCTAAATGATTGGATGTATTTAATATATTAGATTCATTATTAATAAAATAATTAGAAATATGTTGATCTAATTCACCTAAATGATTAGAAGTATTTTGAACGCTAGAAGATAAAGTATCAACAATAAAAGAAGTTTGATTATTTATTAATTCAATATTATTTAATTTAATATTAATATCATTATTGTAATTATTAATATAATTATCAAAATAATTAGAAATATTATTAATGTAATTAGAAGTTTCAATATTTTTATCAAAAGAATAATTAAATAAATAATTAGATGAAGTGGAGATATAATTAGAAACATTTAAATTTAATCCACTAATAACACTATTAAATGTAGTAATAGTATTATTAAATTTGTTTATAAATTTTGTATCTAAAAGATCTAAATGATTAGATGTATTAAAAACATTAGATTCATTATTAATAAAATAATTAGAAATATTATAATCTAATAAACCTAAATGATTAGAAGTATTAAAAATATTACTTGTATTAGATGTAATATTATTATTAAAATCAGATATACCAGAAATATTATTAATATTAATGTCAATAATTTTATTATCTAATAAGAGTAAATGATTAGAAATATTTAAATTATTTGAACTATTATCAATAAATATATTTGAAAAGTTATTGTCTAAATAACCTAAATAATTTGAAATATTAAAAACATTAGATTCATTATTAATAATATAATTAGAAATATGTTGATCTAATTCACCTAAATGATTTGAAGTTATTAAAATATTAGATTCATTATTAATAAAATAATTAGAAATATGTTGATCTAATTCACCAATATGATTAGAAGTAATATTAAAATTATCTTGAATAGTTATATCATTTCTTAAATTATTTAATTTATCAAATTGATTATTATTAATATTATTAATAGAACCATAAAAAGTTAAATTATTATTAATAATTAAATCATTATCGATAGTTAAATCTGAATTTAATTTAATATTACCATTTTGTAGTATATTAATATTACTAGTTTTAGCGTGAATATTATTAATATAAGTATAATTATCATTAATATTTAATTCAATATTACTAAAATAATTAGAAATATTATGATCTAATAAACCTAAATGATTAGAAGTATTTAAAATATTTAATTCAATATTACTAAAATAATTAGAGATATTATGATCTAATTCACCTAAATGATTAGAAGTATTTAAAACATTTAATTCAATATTACTAAAATAATTAGAGATATTATGATCTAATTCACCTAAATGATTAGAAGTATTTAAAACATTAAATTCATTATTAATAAAATAATTAGAAATATGTTTATCTAATTTACCAATATGATTAGAAGTATTAACAATATTATTATTAAAATTAATTAAAGTATTATTAAATTGATTATTAGAAGAAGTAATAATAAAATCTAAATAATCAATATTAGAATAGAAATCATTTAAATTACTATTAATATCAAGATTAATAAAATCAAATTGGTCATTAATAACTTTATTAAAATGATTAAAACCTGATTTTAATTCACTATTAAAATTATTTAAATTATTGTTAATAATAGAAATATTATTATCAATGTAAGATATATTAAGATTTGAATTATTTAAAATAGAATTTTGTAAAGATTTAGTAATATTACTATAATCATCTTTAATAAAAAGTATATCATTAGAAGAAACATCAGGAATAATAGAATAAATATTATTTAATAGAGCATTATTAGAATTATCAACAATATTAATAACATCTAATTGATCATAAAATTTATTACTAGTACCTTCATAAATTTGGTCAGTATTAGTGACATTAATATTATATTGAATATTGAAACCATCATTATCGGGGTCATAATTATTAATAATAATATTATCAACAATAAGAGTACCTTTATAGTAATCATTTTGAATAGTTTTATTAATATTACCTTGTTTAATATTATCAAGTGAAATGATATCATTATTTTTAAGGTCAATTAGACGATTATTAAGGTCAGAATTAAAGTAATTAGTTTTATAATAAAGATTAGAATTTCCTTCTTTAAGTTGATCAGAATTTTTATCATTTAAATTAATATTATTAATATGAGAGCCATCGGCATAAATATTAGAAGTATAAATATTATTCCATATATTATTATAAGAACCAATATTATTATTATTACTAGATGGTAAAATGTCATTATCAAAAATAGTATCTACATCAAAAAGAATATTATTACTGTTAAATTTAGCAACAATAGTATTAACATTATTATTTTTGAGACTAATGAAGGCTTGATGATTATCCGAAGTTTCATCAACAATATTAGCACCAAATATAACAGCATTATCTTGAGTAGATCTTGAAATAGAACCATTATCATTAACATTATCAACATCATTAGCAATTAATAAAATATAAGTTTCATCATTAGTTGAAGAAAAGGAAGCTATATTTGAAGAATTTTGTGCTTTTAGATTGAAGAATGGATTATATGACATAATTGTCTAACTCTAATAATTTTATCTATTTTAATTTTAAAAATTTATATAAAAACAATAATATATATAAATAAAATAATGGAAGATATAAAAACAGAAGAATTAAAAATAACAAAAAATAATATAACAAAAGTAATAATGGATAATTTTATATCAAAAATTGATAATGAAAAAAAATATTCATTAAATGAATTTAAAAAATTAATAACAGACTCTTTTAAAGAAATTAAGGAATTAAAAAAGAAAAAAGTAGTAAAAAAGAATCCAACAAAATACAATATTTTTATTAAAGAAGAGATTCAAAAATTACGTGTAGAATTTCCAGATTTATCAAATAAAGATTTATTAAAGAAATGTGCAGAACGATGGAAAGAAAAAAAAGACACAGTATAAAGATATAAAAAAATAAATATAAATAAAAATAAAAAATGGAGAATGAAATTACATTAGTAACAGCATATTATGAGTTACCAAAAAAAAAATATACATCAGAGACATATATAAATTGGATAATAAAATATTTAAATATGATAAAAGAAACAAATATAGTAATATATACAAATACAGAATATATAATAGAATTAATATTAAAAATAAGAAAAGATTATTTAAATAATACAAAAATAATAAAAAAACCATTAGAAAGTTTATATTGTGCGAAATATATAGAATATTTTAAGACAGATTATCAAAGAGATATAGAAAGATATCATGATCCATTATTATATTTAATATGGAATAATAAAACAGCATTTATGTATGAAACATATAAAAATAATTATTTTAAAAGTCGTTTATATATTTGGACAGATATAGGAATGATAAGAGAACAAAATACATATAATATATTAAAAGATATATTTCCTAAAAAAAATTTAAATAAAATAAGAGATGATAAAGTATATATATTAGAAGTTGAAAAATTTTTAGAAAATGAATTAAAAGAGAAAGATAAAGATACACCATATATATTTAAAGAAAATAGATGTGGCGGTGGTGTAATAATAAGTAGTAGAAATATAATAGAGAAATGGAATAAAATATATTATGATATGATGGATAAATTTATAGAAAAAAATATATTTGTAGGAAAAGATCAAAATATATTAAATAATATATATATAAAAAATAATATAATAGAGTTAGTAAAAGCAGAAAATGTATTATTTGATAAATGGTTTTATATGTTATATTATTTAAGTATTTAAAATATTATTTATGATTAATCATATTTTTAAAATTAGTAATATTTTTACTTTGAATATAAATAGTTCCAGGTCCTTTAAATTTCATACCAAAAACTTCACCACCTAGAAATGTACTAGTTAAATCTTTACCAAAAGATTCAATAGTATATTCCATATCTTTTTTAGAAGCTAAAAAAGAATTATTATCAACAATAATAATTTCATCATTATTTAAAGTTATTTTTTCAAAAGTACCATAACAACTTAACCATACTTTAGAATAGTTATTATCATTATTTTTAATTAAAGGTAAAATAAATCCTTCACTTGTACCAATACCAATAATACCAGAAGAATTAGTATATTTTGATTCAATAGATACATTATCATAAGCACATAAAAAAGAACCTCTTGATATAATCCATTCAGATTTAGGTTCTAAATCTAAACAAAGAATATCACCCGGAATATCAATTCCTAAAGCAATAGAGCCACCTTTATTATTTCCTACATATCTACTAATAAAAATATCTTCACCTGCAATACCTCTCCAAAATGCTTTACCAAATGAATCATCATATTTAATTTCACCTTTTTTAATATCACCTCTTAAATAAATAAGTGAACCAGGTGAATTAATAATAGCATCATTTAATTTTAAATCAAATTTAACATAATTGGAACCTGGTTTACCAACAATAGAATATTTAATATTTTTATTTTTTTTTATAATAGTATTATTATTTTGAGATTTTTTAATATTTATTGAATTATCTTGTGAATTTTTAATATTAGTAGAATTATTTTGAGATTTTTTTGTATCAATAGAATTATTTTTTTTATTTTTATTTAAACTATTACCATTTTCTATTTCATTTTTTTTAATTAAATTATTATTATCATTATTATTGTTTGAATTATCTTGTGATTTTTTTGTATCAATAGAATTATTTTTTTTATTTTTATTTAAACTATTATTAGTTTCTATTTCATTTTTTTTAATTAAATTATTATTATTATTATAATCATTATTATTATTATTATATAAAAAATCAAATAAACCAGAACCTATTTTTTTCTGTTTCATATTTATTAATAGTAAATAAAAATAAAAAAAATCAAATATATGTAAAATAATTTATATAATTTAATAATTTAGAAGAATAATTAAAATTAATATTAAGAATATTATTATTTAATTGATTTTGAAATTTCCATAAAATTTCAAAATTATTATTATTATTATTTAATTTATTAGGAATGGAAATATTAATATTGTTTGGTAATAATAAATGAATAATATCATCATTATTATTTAATTTTAAATAATTTAAATATGGAAATTTATTATTAAAAATAACATTATTATTTTTAAATTTATTAATTTTCAATGGATATTCTAAAAAGTAATTTGAACCAAAAATAAAAGGATTATTATTATTATTATTTATAGTATTATTAAGTTTAATAATATTATTATCATTATATAAATAAGTTTTATTATCTAAAGAATTTCTATTTAAAATAATATAATTTAATTTATTAATATTATTATAATTAATAATAATATTAAATCTAGTATTATTATTATAAGGATTAATAATATATAAATCTAAAGTATTATTAAAAAATTTATTAACATATAATTTAACATTATAATTTAATAAAAATATAAAAGGATTTGTTTTATAATTATAAATAAAATTATTATTATAAATGATATTATTATGATATTTAAAGAAATTATAATTATAATCTATAAAATTAGTAGAATAAATATTATTATTTAAATTATCAAAATACCAAGTACATTTTTTATTATAATATTTACCATTACAATTATTTAAATATTTAAAAATATTATTCCAATGTATTTTTAGAGGAGAAGGATTATTATTATTTATTTTAATAGATGCGAAATTATTTGAAAAAGCAGAACAATATAATATATTAAATATAATTAAAAAAAAATTAATATAAATCATAATATTAAATAATAGTATAACATTTATTTTTAAGTAAATTTATTTTCTTTTACCACCAGTTGTAGGTGAAAAAGAAGAGCCTCTGTTTTTTAATTTATCAATAAAATATAAAAGATCTAGTTTATGAATTAAATGTGAAAAAAGGTAAGAAGTAGCAAAGAAGAATGCAAAAAAAGCAAAAAATCCTTTAGCTACAGGATTATATCCAACAACAGTATTAGAACTCCAACTTAAACTTACAGCCCATATTGCTAATAATAACCATATAATAAGAAGAAATACATATAATATAGTAACTCCTAAAAAAACATTAGAACCTGCACTAATAACTTCAGTAGTAGCAATAGTGGCACTAGCAACATCAGCAGGTATTTCTACTTCATTTATTTTTTCAGCTTTATTTTCAAAATTTTCATTTGATTTTAATTTATCATATATATATTTTACAGCAAAAACATCCATAATAAAAAATTAAATATTATTTATCTAATTAAAGGAAATATTTATTTTTAATATCTAAAAAATTATAATATGATAAATCAAAAAATTTATTAAAATATTTTAAAATTTTTGTATTATTAAAAATATTATTATCAATATCAAAATTAATATTATTATTAATATTATAATATGAATAATCTGATATAATAATTTTATAATTACAATTATTTAAATAAATAATATTATTTTTATTATAATATTTAAATTTTTTTTTATAATTATTTTTAATAATATAAATTAAATCAATATTAAAATTATCAAAATAAATATTAAATTTATAAAAAGCAGTATATAATGAATATATAAATTGTGTATATATATTATAAATATCAGAATAGTTATTAATAAAAGAAATATTATATTTATGGTAATTAATCATAAATACAATAGAATTATTAATAGGAAATTTTTTATTTTTAATATTATCAAAATAATATAAGAAATCATCTTCATATTCAAAATAACATAAATAATTATTAAAATTAGAAATAATTTTTAATTTATTAGAAATAGAGAATTCGTTTTTAAGAAAAAAAAAATCCCAATCATAAATTTTAATAATATATCCATAATCAATAAATTTTAATAAAGTTTTATAAAAATTTTTACCGATAAAATTAATAAATCTTAAATCATTATTAATTGTTAAATGATATATTTTATCTTTTGTTAAATTATTAATAATAAAATAATTATAATTATAATTATTCATAATAAAAACAATACTTATAAATTTTATATATTATTTAAATACAGGCAAAATTATAATTTATAACACCATTTGGATTACCAGGTGCATAAGGATGTGTTGATAAACCTTTACCCCAATTATCAATAGAATCAGATGGATTAACTTCTAAATTTTGTGAATCTGGTTTAACTTTATCATCAGAAGCATCAGGATTTTCAAATAAAGGTATATGATTATCTTTAGCAACCATTCTATAATTAGTAGGAACTCTATTAAATTTTTCAAGAGCAAATTGTTGAGGGTCTTCATATAACCATTGCCAACGATTAATACCTGTACCTCTTAAAGTGTTAGAAGGATTAGAAAGACGTGTAGATTCTTGTGGAGTAAAACATTTACGAGGGTCTTCATCAAATTTAACATTACATTTGAATTTTTGATTATATTTATCAGGTAAATAATTATCATCATTACATTTAGAATTTTTATAATTAAGACCTTTTAATTCATTAGAATCATCAATAGTATCAGAAATAGAACAAGTATTTAATCCATATTTTTGATATCTTAAAGAAGGGTCATTTGGAACACTTAAACCACAATCTGTACAATCATTACTGGGAACATTAATATTATATAGTCCGGGACCAATACTTCTTTTTAATTTTTCTTCATAAGAACATTCATCATAATTAAGGCGTGTATCATTAGGGTTATTATTCATAGAATAAATTTAATCTCTAATAAAATAAAAATATTTTTATTATAAAAAAAAAATTAACATCTATTAAAATTCATTTTTGGTGGTAATGGAATAGATTTATACATAATTGATTGACATGTACCTAAATGATTAAGAGATGTATCAATTGGTTCTGTTTTGTCATTTTTAATAATATTATCATTAGTTGGTATATAATAATTATCACCGCATTTTGAAATTATTCTTGTTTGTCCTCTTAATTCACTTTCTAAATCAACGATATTTCCTTTAATATGTGAAACAGAAGTACCACCAATAAAACCTAATTGATGTCTACATTTATCTTTATGTTCATATCTAAAAGGAGTTAAAATATAACCTAAAGTATTAACATTTTCTTCTAAATCTTGTTTATAAGAACAGGTATCATATTTTGTTCTATTAAAGCTCATATTAATCTATTATAATATAATATAATTATATTTATATTTATCTTCTTTGTTGTGTAAATCTTTTATTAAATTCAGATCTATTTTTATAAGATCTTGTATCTTCACCCCCATTAGTCCATTGTGGAACTATATTATCGGGATTTTGTATATCTTGTAATGAATCTACTAATGGGTATCCTATTCTTTTTTCTTTTTCCATAACTGTTTTTTTAGATTTATAAACATTTGTATCATTACCACTTAATAAATCTAATTCTTTTTCAACATTACCTTCTGCACCTTTCAATAATGGTGGTGCTTGGAAAACTCTAGCAAATAATTGTGTTGCACATCTATCGTGTGTTAATGAATTAGGATCATTTCTTAAAGCTGAATAATTATCAATTAAATAATCATCAGACAAACCATATCCTACGCGACCTCTTAAATTAGGATGATTTAATCTAAAATCAGGCATAGAACCATAATTATTATCCGATTTATATTCAGCATATTTATCATATAATGTATAATCATTTATTTCTTTATTATTTGTTTCTTTAGCATTTTTCCAACAAGTATCAGAAGCAATATTAGTATTTAAATCATATTTAATATCTGAATTCATAAATATATTTGTTCTTTCTATATATATATTAATTAAAAAAATATTAAGAATAAAATTATAATAATTATTCAGTAATAGAAATTACACGATTTGTTTTTTTACATCTTTTTATATATTCTTTTTTTATATAAACTAAACCATTATCATATCCTTTAATTTTTTCTAAATCTTTAATAACTTTATCTGTTCCGAAATAATCGTGTGATATTACAAAATTAGTATTTATTTTATGTCCTAATGTACATGCTATATAATTATTTAAAATAATTGTATGTTCATTATCTAATACTAAATTATATATATATTTAGTATTATATTCCTTTGATTTTCCAATTGTATATGGAAATATCCATAAACCATCATATAAAATAGGATGATATGGTGTAATAATTGTATTAGAATTTAATTCAATTAATTTAGGATTATTATCACAAAGATATTTAACAACACAAACAACATTACTAATAGTATTATTTAAATTTTTAACAGAATCACCTTTAACAATATATTTAATTTTTTTAAATGTATTATCCGACATTAATACATTTGTATCTTCATGAAAACAACCATTATCAACATTATTAAATGAATTTTGAAAATTATTAATACTTTCTTTTTTACTAATATTTTTAAATCTACTAATATTTTTAAATCTACTATTATTTTTAAATCTATTATAATTTATAAATATATTATCATTATTATTATCATCATTATCATTATCATTATCATTATCATTATCATTATTATTATCATTATCATTATCATTATCATTTTCATTATCATCTATATAATTAATATAATTAGATGGAGTGGGTGGAGGTAAATTACTAAAAATATCATCAATATTATCTTTAATAATATTAAATAATATACCACCGTATTTTTGAATACTTTTATCTTTAAAATTATTACATCTTTCTTCTAAATGTGCATTTGTAAAAGATTTGATATAATTTTTACCCCATGTATTATAATAAGTATTAACAGCCATTTTAATTTGTTCTATATCGTTATTTAAATCATTACATATATATAAATTATTATTATTTAAATAATTATTAAAATTTTTAACTAAATCATTATAAATATTTGTATTTAAAGATTTAATTAATTCTAAACGAGAAATATTAAAATTAATATTATTTACAACATCAGTATTATTATAATCTATAGTATTTTTATTTTTATCAAATGTATATTTAATAATTTTATTTTCATTTTCAATAGTTTTATATTTTAAAGCAATAGTTAATAAGTCTAAACAATTATTTAAATCTTTAGATAAAATTTTAAAAATAATATTTTTATTACAACCAATATGTAAAGTGTTTAAATTAATATTATTTTTATTAAAACCTAAAACTTCAACATTATTTTTAAAATTATTACAAATAAAATCTAAATCAATAATTGCAGTATTACAAATTAAAGTTTTAATATAAGCGAGAGAATGAATAAATACTGTACCAACAAAACCAGAATCTGGTATATATGAGAAATGTCCATTACCTTTTATAGCAATATTAACTAAAATATCAGTATCTAAATTATTACCAAAACCGAATGTATAAATATTAGGGGAAATAATATTACTATCATTAATAACTTTAAGTTTTCTATCAAGTGTTTCTAAAATACCTCTAGGTGGTAATAAATGATTACTAGGAATACCATCAGTTAATAATAGTAAAGATTTAACTCTATTAGTATTTGTATTATTTTTATCTAAATATTGTTCTAAACCTTTATTTAAACCTGCCCAAATATTAGTAGCACCTTTTGTTTTTAAATTATTAATTAGTGATTTAATATATTCTTTATTAGTATTATCAATATGTGTTAATTTTATTAATGTATCAGCATAATCTGAAAATGTAATAATAGAAATACGGTCATTTGGTTTAATAGATTCAATAATAGTATTTAAAGCATGTTTAGTAATATCTAAAATAGTGAATCCGATATCAACACTTTTACCATTTTGTTGAACATTAGCATTAGAGTCCATAGAACCAGAAATATCAATTACAGCAACAATATCAATAGGAGGACTATATTCTAAATTAATAATGTCAATATTAAGATGATAATAGGTATATTCATTTTTAATATATTTATTAATTTTAAATTTACATATATTATCATTTAATTTAAAATTATTATTAGTTTCAATAATTTCAGTATCTTTTATAAAATTTTTTGATTTAAATAAATTAATTAATTCTAATAAAGAACGATTAGGTTTTAAATCAGATAATTTTAAATTTTGTCTTGTAATAGGTGATGTATTATTATTTACTAGCCATTTAGTAATTGCTGAATATTCATATGTAATACCATCGTTATCAATATAAGGATTAGACATAATATTATGTGTAATCGGACATAAAAATGAATCTGGTATTGTAGAAGATGCCATTGATATTAATGATATAAAATAATATAATCATTTTTTTTATTTTAATAAATTTTGATTTTCAACCGGAATATTTTCACATGCATCTATTAAATTATCATTAAAACTAATATTTTGATAATTATCAACATATTGTTTTTCTAAATTTGTATTAAAAAATTCTTTAATATCCCAAGAATCTTTATTTTGACTATTACCAATTTTTTCATACACATTATCACCATTTTTATATAATTTATTAAAAGTTTCAGTACTACCATTATTATCTATTTTATTAATATAATATGTAGACCATAATTTATCATCATTTAAATGTGTATATTTGTATTCAATTTTTTTAATAATATTTTGATTATTATCTAAATTATCTTTAGTAAAAGTAATAGAAGAAGAAAAATTAGCCATTAGAAATTTATTATTCTAATTAAGGTATATTTTATATTTTTATATTATTTTACTCTTAAATCTGTATATAAATTATTATAACATTCTATACCACCTTCTTCTTTACATGTTTCATTATCTCTATATAACCATTTTGCAAAACCTTCTTGATCATTAATAATATTATTATTTGGTACTGTATAAAATATATTACTTAAAATATTTCTATTATATATATCATAATCATCGGTATAAATAGAATTATTTAATATTTTATTTATTTTATTTTTAATACATTTATTATCAATATCACAATTATCATAATTTCTATTATCATAAATGTTTCGATTCATTAAAGGATTATTTTTTGAAGGTGTTACACATAATTTGTTATCAACATAACTTAAATTATTTAAATTATTAAATTTTTCTTTAATAATATTTAAATTAAAATTGTAATAATTTAAATAAAGTAAACATAAAATTATAATAAATACAAATAATGCTATTTTATAATTATTTAAAATTAAAGCTAATATTATACCACAAAATAATATAAAACGAATAATAGTATTAATTTTTTCAGATTGTGTCATATTATTATTTAGAATAAAAATAGGTTTTAATAATTCTGAATAATCTAATATCATTATTATTATGTAATCTCTATATTATTAATGTATTTTCTTTTTATTGATTATTATTTTTAGCAGCTAATTTTTTTCTAGCTTTTTTTTGTGCAGCTAATTTTCTATAATTTGAATCACTAAATCCTGATCTTGTACCTTTTTGACTTCCTCCCATTGATTTAGCCATATTTTTCATTGAATTAATATCGGGCATATCATCATTATTATTTGACATTAAATCAGCAAACATACTCATCATATTTCCCATATTTGGTGCTTTACCTTTTGATTGATCTTGATTATTTCCAAACATTCCCGGCATCATTGTTGCAAATTTCATTGCATCTTTCATTAAATTTTCTTGATTTAATTCACCACTTGATAATTTTGTTGCCATTTTTTGACTTACATTTGAAATAATATCACCAAATCCACTATTCGGGTCTCCTAAACTTTTTAATACATCTCCATTTTCTCCTATTGATTTTTGTAATTTATTTATATCGACATCTTCTAGTATTTCCTTTGCTAATTGTCCTAATGTTGTATTTTCCATTCCACCCATATTTAATTCTACTGATTTTTTTATTTTTATTTGTTTTATATATTGTAAATTTGTTAATATTGTTTTAAAATTATCATTTTCATCTTCTAATTCTTTTAATTCTTCTTCATAGTTATTTTGTTGTAATAAATTTACTATTTTTGTTGATACTTCATCATCAATATCTCTTGTTAAAATAAAAAATATACTTACATAATGATGACAAATATATTCATCTCTTAATATTTTTTTTATTTCACCTAATGTTATATCATTAAATATTAATAATTCAGAATTATTTTCTAACCATTCATTTGCTATATTTGTTATATCTGTTTCATTTGAAATATTTAAGTCTTCTTTATCTTCATTTTTTATTATATTTATTTTTTTATATGATTCATATATTTCTTCTGATATATTTTTTTTAAAATATAATATATATTCATCTGTTGATTTATCTAATGTTAAATAATTATTTTTAATACTATCATAGACTTTTTTCGCTGTTGTACTTTTTTCTTTATGTTTTTTTGTTGTTGTTTTTAATCTTTTTATTAAATCTATATAATATTGATTAAATATATATGTTTTTGTCATTATTATTACTATATTTATTTTTGTATATTTCTTTATATAATTTATATTATATCTTGATTTCTTTTATTTAATAATTCTTCTATTGAAGGTAATTTTAATTCATTATTTTGATTTGTTGATGATATTGGATTTATACTTGAACTATTATCTACTATTTTTTCTATATCATTATCATCTCTTAATACATCCCAACTATACATTTTATCTTTTAATATATTATCATCACTTTCATCTATTAATGAAAATTTATCTGATAATGAACTTCCTAATGTAAATGCTGATGGACCATTATCTTCTTGATTATCACTCATATTTATATTTTCTTTTGAATCTTTTGTTTCTTTATTTAATCTTGTATTATTATCTTGTGTAAATAATACACCTCTGTTTGGTAATAATAAATAATCAAATACTTGTTTTCCAAAAAGTATATCATCTTTATTTATTTTATTATTATTTTCTATTTTACTTATCAATGCTGGTACTGAATGTATTATTCCTTCTATATTATATTCTTTTCTTAATGAATCAATTGATATCTTTTTTACTATATTATTTTTATCATGTTTATCTATTGTTTCCAATAATATATTACAATGTTTACAAATATCACTATATATTAATATCATTCTAAATTTAATTATAAAATATTTCTTAAATAATTATATTATATATAAGTATTTATTTATTCTATATTATTATATATAATTTCATTAGAGAATAATGGAATTAAGACAAGGTGATATTCCTTCAATGGATAATTATTATAATTCTACAAATTGGGAAAAAATTAAAAATTATGATATTAAAGTTAATAAAAATAATCCTATTGCAAATTTAACTTATTTACCACAAAATGAAAGTTTTAGTAATATTAATGAATCTTTTACTTCATTAACTGGTGAAGTTATGAATAAAGAAGATTTAAAACATAATAATATGCAAAAATTTATTAAAGGTTCTGTAACACAAAATACAAATATTGATAGATATGTTATTGATAATAATAAAGATGTTCATAAACTTTATAATAATAAAAAAGAACTTGAAAATTTCTTTCAACCTACTGCTGGTTATGATTTAATTAATGGTTCTAAATTTGATTCCGCTTTTTTAAAAGATAGAAGTAATTCAACTTTAACTAATATTAATAATAATGTTTTTCCGATTGAACAAAAAAGAGTTGGACCCGGTATTAATGATGGTTTTAATGATGCCGGTAGTGGCGGTTTTCATAATTTTTATTCTAATGTTTATTCTAAACCTAAAAATATAGATGATTTAAGAGTTAAAAATAATCAAAAAGAAAAAACTTTTGGCATTAATTATAATGCTCCTAAAAATGAAATTGCAAAAAGAGGTGTTGTAAAATCTTTTACTAAAAATAAACCTGAAAAAGTTTATAATACTGATGAAAAAAATTGGTTTAAAACAACTGGTGCTAATCTTAAAAGTTCTAATAGACCTATTGAAAATTTAAAACATACTAATAAACAAGATTTACATCCTGAATATTCTGGAGGTATTAAATATACTAATCCAGGTGTCGGTGCATTTGATGAATATGGTAAAAATAATATTATGGTTTATGATAATGAAAGACAAACTACTGAAGATAAAACTGTCGTTACTAATTTTACTAGCATGATTAAATCTATTATTTCTCCTCTTATTGATGGTGCTCGTTTCACTACTAAAGAATATACTATTGATGCTCCCCGTGAAACTGGTGGTAATTTAAAAGGTTTAGTTGAAAAACCTACAACTTATGATCCTATTAATCATATTTCTAAAACTACTATTAAAGAAACTACTATTCATGATAGTGATAATTCTAATTTAAAAGGACCTAATACTTCTTATTCTGCTCTTCATGATGATGCTAAAACAACTGTTAAAGAAACTACTATTCACGATAGTGAAAATTCTAATTTAAAAGGTCCTAATACTTCTTATTCTGCTCTTCAAGATGATGCTAAAACTACTGTTAAAGAAACTACTATTCACGATAGTGATATTCTTAATTTAAAAGCTGACCCTAAAACTTATCTTGAAAATTTTGATAAAATGAAAACTACTGTTAAAGAAACTGTTAATGTATGTGATAATATTCGTAATATTGGTCCTCATCAATATAAAACTTATGTTTATGATCCAGATTTAATTGCTAAAACTACTGTTAAAGAAACCACTATTATTGGTAAATCTGAATATGGATTCTTAGGTGGTTTACTTAATAAATTAGTTGGTGGTTATTTTAATAAAGAAATTGAACTTAATAACACTAATAAACAATTCACTTCTGATAATCCTTCAAGAGGTAATGTTTCTTCTGTTCATGAACATAGACAAGGCAATCGTAATCATTATTATGAAGCTCCACAAGATGATACTAGAGAAACTATTTTAATTGCTGCAGGACATACTCCAAATCCTGGTAATATGAATATCGCTGTTGATTCTTCTAGTATTAAAATGAAATCTGATAGAAATCAACTTCTTAATAGACAATATGGTAATATTGGTAAAATTTATCAAAATAATAATAAAAATTTCTCATCTTCTGTTGATTTTAGAAAATCTATTACTAAAGAAAATATTCAACATAATGCTTTCGCTGAAAGACTCGATTCAAATATTATGAAATCTTTAAAAACTAATGAATTAAATATTAATATTAATCCTATTTAATTTATAATACATATAAGAATTCTATCTATTTTATATTATAAATATGCAAGCTTTTATTGATACAAAAAAAGAATATATGCATTATATTTTAGATTCTATTACTATTCCTATCGCTGAAAAAATTAATTCTTTTTATCTTCAATCTATTGAAGATAAATCAGGTTTAAAAGGTTTTCAAATTAAACTTAATAATATTAAAAATTGGAATAATTTAATTATTGAAGAAGAATATTCTAATATATTAAAAAATTCTAAATATAAAAATTTAGATAAAATTTATAAATTAATTATTATTAATAGTATTAAAATTAAAATTTATGAATTTAAAAATAAAATTGATAATATTGATTTAAAATTCCCTTCTATTAAAGATTTTATTCATAAATGTTATTATAATGTTGCTTTATGGGCTTGGAAAAATCCTTTCCTTTTTTTTACTAATAAAAATTTAAGACATTCTGAAATACAAAATAATTATAATATTATTGAAAAAAATATAAAAAAAATTATTAAAAATACTATTACTGAATGTACACCTATTGATTATATTATTGAACAAATTGATGTAGATAATAATAATATTACTAATAATAATATTAATTATGATGATATTAAAGATGATGATAATACTAGTAATAATGATGATACTATTTTAGAATTAAATAATGATTATGAATATAATAATAATAATTTTATTAATAATAATCAAAATAATAATAATAAATCTTTTTTACAAACTGGTTTAAATACTGCTATAAGTGTTATTACCAGAAATACTAATAGATTAAATAGATTTATTAATAATGAAAATGAAAATGAAAATGAAAATGAAAATGAAAATGAAAATGAAAATGAAAATGAAAATGAAAATGAAAATGAAAATGAAAAT
>PAAT01000078.1 GCA_002698965.1 Rhodopirellula sp.
AACCGGATTTCACCAGCTTGACCAGTAGCCGGACGTGTTGCGGTATTTCCTGCTGGTACTTCTAATTTTCCATTGAGATCGGTATCTCCTGTAACGTCAACATTTCCAGCAAACTGATAGTTGCCGGACATATCTCCGTTTCCACTAATTGTAATAGCCATAATTAAACAATCACCCAGTTTGAAGTTGAAGGCACAGTGACAGTTGCACCAGTATTAATGGTGATTGGTCCTGCCGTAATAGCATTCTTGTTTGCACCAAGCGAATAGTTGGTGGTTACGGTTTGATCGTGCTCATAAAACACTTGGTCACTACCACCACCAGATGCACCACCTGCAGTACCCCAAGACAGGTTGCCAGACAAGTCACTCTTTAGAGCGTGACCGTCTTGCGTAGGCAGAGAGCCAGGTAGTTGGAGAGTATAAGTAGCACCAGCAGAGTGAGGCGCACTCTTAATCGTGATGCCGTGTGTATTGGCTTCACAATTCAGAGTAATTTGACCAGGAGCTGATTGGCCTTTGAAGGTGGCATTACCAGAGCTGAACGTACCTTGCAGCTCGATGTTGGTGTCCATCTTGGCAGATGTAATCGTGCCGTTATCGATGGTCCAAGTACCACCACTGTTGCTTACAGTGATGTCTCCACGGTCGCCGTCAGCAATACCAGAAATAGCAACGCCGTCAATGTATGCTTTAGTTGCAGCGTCAGCAGCGTCAGTAGGAGTGCCAAGCCCAGTAATTTTGCTATTACCCATAGCAATAGCACCACTCATAGTACCACCGCTGAGGTTTAGTTTTAGGTTGTCAGCAGAGTCAACATAAGTTTTAGTGGTTGCATCATCATTTGCAGAAGGTGTACCAAGTCCAGTAACCTTATTTGTACCCATTGCGATGTCACCAGACATGGTGCCACCAGCAAGGTTAAGTTTTAGATTGTCAGCATCATCAACATACTGTTTTGTTACTGCATCTGTATTAGCAGTTGGTGTGCCAAGATTGACAATCTTGTTGGTCTGCATATCGAGCTGACCAGTTAGGCTGCCACCAGTAGTGTCAAGGCTGCGCTCTTTACGCTCCTGTGCAGAGAACAGAACCTGATCGTTGTTAGCGTTCAGGTCCTGTGCTCGAATAGCGGATCCAGGAAAAAACTCAGCTGAGGGTGATGTTAGGCTTGTTTCTCTAAAGATTCGTACAGCAGCTCCATTAACCGGGATATGAGTCGGCAGAAAGGTAATGGAGCTAGTGTTAGGAGCAAATGTGTAGTGAGTATTTAGTGTTTGTACAACGTCGTTTACAGAAACATAAACGTCGCTTTCTTTGACATATTCAAATGTAAAGGAAAAGTTCGGGTTAGAACCATTCCCTGTTGCATTATTTTCAGTTATTAGGGACATTTGCTGTCATTTGGTTATTTGTTCTGGGTAGAATAAAATAGTTGATCTACTTTTTCAATCATCTGACTGCCTTGCATATTACGTTTAATACGCTGATCATAGCCAGCTTCTCTAAGTTCTGGATAAATTTGGAACAACTCTACTTCTGCATTCTTTTTAGCCCTGTTAAAAATCCTACTAATCTCTTCGAAGAAATAAGCATCTTCAATCCTTAAATTTTGAGGATCTTCTAGATCTTTACCTTTAATACCACGAGCACGTAATTTCTTGTAATATTCCATCTCTTTTTTAACAGTAGGATCAGCAAACAGTTTTGTAAGTTGATCTTCAATACCTTCTTGACCCATCAATTGCATCATTTTACTGCGCTGTTGTGGATTCAATCGGTTGCCAAAAGAGTCAGTTTTAAAGGTAGTTGCAAGGTCATAACCACTTTCACGTAGCATTTTACGTGTTGGGTTATCAGCTCCGCTAAGTTGAATGGGACTAATAGTGTTCCACAAACGAGTAGGCCAATCCCAATCTTTAATAATCTCCCCATTCAATGGGTCATATTGTAAAGGCAACTGTCCACGAGTAAATGGATTACGGTTAGCCATAGTGGTTGCAAAGTCTTTTTCAACTTCACGCAAACCTGGGTTAAACACGTTAGCAATTTCGTTTCTAGCACCTGACCATGGAATAAAGTTATTAGCTAGATTACCAGCCCAAACTTGACCACGTGCACCATCAAATGCAAGAATGTCAGTTAATGGCTGGAGACCCGCCAAGAATGATTTATTAGTAAGGTTCATGGCAATCAGATAACCAGCCTTTCTAAACATCTCTTCTGTACCAGCTTCTCCCAATGAAGATGAGTTATCACCGATATCAGCAACAAGTGCCAGGAATGAAGCAAATGGTTCTAAACCATCATAGTTAATCCATTTGTCTCCCAGTTTAATAGAACGAGGACGCCATTTACCAGACTTAATCCAAGCATTACGCATTTCACGGTTTGCTGGACCATTGCCAGTCAACCGTCCAGTCATATACAAACCTGTTGCAGCACCAACAGTCATATAGCCAGTAGCAACACGACCTTTAATTAAAGCCTTTTGTTCGGCTAGTTGAGCAGCAGTAGTGATACCAAACTTTGCAACACCAGACATATCCTTTTGGTTTGCAGAAAGTATGGCACGTACATCGTCGTTAAACCTACCAAGAATTGGGGTATGTTTAGATACAACAGAAATAGCATTAGCACCAGTCTTCATGAAAAGGAAGAATGGACGCATAAGAGGCGTACGATTTAGCAGTGATTCTAGCTCACCAAGTTTACCAGTCAGAGGGATTTGCAGTGCAACTTCTTGACCAGCTCGTTGTGCAGCAAGATCAGCTACTTCACCTTGTTTGTTAAAGATGCTGTCTTTAAATTTCATTTCATATTTCTGCAGCAGCTCTTTGGTTATTTTACCACCACTTTCATTCCAAGCTGCTTCAAAAGCTCTAGCTTTTAACTCTTGACGACCAATTAATGTTTTAGAAAAAGCATCAATTGTAGACATAAAGTTACTAGGATACCTAACAAAACGATTGTTATTAAAATCCATAATTGTAGATGTAAGGCGATACATTGCCATTTCAGCCATGTTACCTTCTTTTTCTACAATTTTACCTAAATTTTTCCAGTGTGCTTTTTCAGTAGGACTAACAATTTGGTTTACATACGGGCCTGCTTTATTGCTAATAAGAGAGTTATGCGTAGAAGCAGCTAGTTGCCACGCTTCACCGATAGCACCATGCATGTTATCAAATGCCATGTGCAAGCCTTTAGCCATCATTTTTTGATCACCAGACAATGCACCACCCATAGCAATTTGGATAGGACGCATAACAGTCAAAAGACCTGTACCACTAAATGCACGTGAAAGTGTTTTAGGAGCTGACAGAATGCTGTTATAAAGCGTGTCAAACAGACCATCTACAAATTTACTACGTGCTCCTGCTGTTCCAAGTACTGAACGCCAGTTAAAAACAGAATCTGCAGCATAGCGACGCAGAGCTTCCATAGTATGAACTTGTCCATTTGTTTCAGCAAATGCACGTAAAAACGTTTCTGTTAGTTCTGGACTAGACTCCATAAGATTACCAAGCTCTTTTGTAAAGATCTTGATTTGTTCTTGTTTATTAACACTAGAAGCTGCACGTCCTAAACCTTGAGTAAATTTATCACCACGTCGTGCACGTAGCAGAGAACCAGCAAACTCACTTGCTTCTTGGTTCATCATAAACGCTGATTCTACTTTAGTTAGCAGACTAGCAATACCTTCTTTAATTGGTGTGTCTGACATAGCATGCAAACCCATTGCTTGATCAGCAACAGCAGCATTCAAGTCATACATAAACATTTCTAGAGCCATAGCATTAGCACTGTTCATAACTCTAGTGCGACCACCTTCAATAGTAGGTACGCTAATAGCATCTTCTAGTAGCAATTCCCGGATCTCATCAAAGTCTGCTTTTCTAAGATCAGGAAAAGAAGTCATAATATCAGTGTATCTAGCAACAGCTAATTGGCGTACACCGTCTAAAGTAGTCTTCAAACCCCCAACATTAGCACCTGCAGGAAGTTCCATACCTTTTTGCAGTTCTGTTGCAAAGGTATCAAGTTGTTTTTTCAACTCTCCACTGTGCCGTGCCATACGGCCAATAGCTGCTTCTGTCACAAGACGTGCTCGGCGTCCTGCAGAATAGTCACCACGTGAAGCCATAGAGAGCATGTCTTTCATGTGGTTATAGAGGTTGCCTGGACGTGTACCACGCAGACCACGTTCTGCTTCTGTGTAGAACTGTGGGTGTGTAGCAGGTGTAGGTTTAGTCAATCCGTTTTCAAACAAATCCAATTGGATCTGTTCATTCAAAGCGTTTTGTGTGCTTTCAATAACGTCACCTTCAACCTTAGCAACTACTGCTTCTGGATCTGTGTCCATGTATTCGCTAACTTCATCTTGAAGAGACTTCAAACGTTGCTCTAATCCAAGTCTTTCAGGTGTAGCATCTGATGGTAGGTTTTTCAGTTGCTCAGTAATTTCACTAATTTCTTGTGTTACTTCAGCAGAAATACCTTTTGGATTAATATCACCTTTACTAATACCTTTGATTACAGACAAACCACGTCTAAAACCAAGAGCACCTCCAATAAAAGCAGCAGGAATAGCAATAGATTCAAGAGCATGTTTTGCTCTCTTTTCCATTGGTGTGGATTCTGCGCTAGTTGTAGTTAGGTCGATAAAACTTAAACTTGGGAATGCTTCAACTAATGCATCGTTAGCAGTTTCTTCTAGTGAAAGGTTAGAGATAAAACTAGATACCAAACCTTCTCCAACAAACTCACCAACCTTTTTTAAACGACCTTGTTTCTTTAAAATATTTGGTACGTATTTATTAGCTTGTAGTACCCGACCACCACGTTCAGCAAATGCTGCAACTTTAGCTCCGCCAGGTGCATATTTAACAGCTGCCTTTGCACCAAAACCAATTGGACCCATCGGAAGAGTCAACGAGCGGAAATCCCGATAGATTTTACCTAGTACTGTGGTGTTTTCAGGGATAGGTACGTGTTCTGGTACTTGTAACCAAGTTGGTTTAAAGTTAGGATTATTAAAACCCTGACCAGTAAATAGACTTTCTGCAAAAGAGCCGATACCTTCAACAGCATCGACAGCACCACCAATGTAGCCTGCGCCTATTTCTTGTCCAGCTTTTGTGTTTGCAGCTGTATCAAGCGAGTCTAGTGGACCACGCCGTCCACGCTCTAGTATGTCTTTTTCTACATCCGTAGCTTTGCTTTCGTCAAAGCCAGGGTTTGTCATCCCGTATTTAATACGTTCAAATGCTTCTTCTCGGCTCAGTTCAGTGAACGGACGCGCAAGATCTTCTTGACGAGCTTTTTCTTCTTCAGCTTTTTTAGCTGCAGCTTCTTGCTCTTCTTCAAGCATTCGTTGCTCTTCTTCTAGCTGCGCTTGGGTTTTGCTCCGTAGAGGGCCAGACGCAGTAGCATCAGCTGCAAACGAATCCCTGTCACGATATTGGTCTGTGTTGGGAGTTGTTTCTTCCATTAGTTATTGTAGATTTGATTCATCAAGATGCAACAACAACGCTTCATGACCAGATGGAAACTTGCACACTCCGATAACCCCACCACCGGAAGGGTCTCTAAATGTAGTTTCATACTTGGCACCTCGTACCGTAACACGAGTTCCTGTTGGAGTTGCGTAATCAATCCCAGAATGGAATCCGTAGGTTCCATCAAAAGGGTCACGACGTGGACCGTAAGGCGACGACGTTCGGTAAACTTCAGTTAGTGGTTTATCTCCAACATACAATTGAGATACATACTCTTCAGGGTTAATAGGAGAGCGTACCCCAGGTGTTTGATTTACTCTAAAGTCAAGATGAGGTCCAGTACTTCTTCCAGTATTACCTGTAATAAAAGAACATGCCTCTCTTCCCATGTTTGCTGGGTTAGAGTATTGGTTACCTTTAACAATAGGTTCAGAGTTAAAAGGTGCGTCTACATTAACACCTTGTTCCTCGACAAGAGTGACCATCTTTTCAACAAATCTAGGATCCGTTGCATAGCCACCAGCTTTCAGTGCTTCAATAGCTTCACGTGGAGTTTTAGCGTTATAAGCATCAGGGTACCGGTTTTTAATCAGATCGTGTAGTGCCTTAACACCTTCTTGTCGTGTACCATAATCAGCAAATTCAGCTTGCACTACATTTGTAGCTGGCCCTTCAGTTGTAGTCCTGACACTGCCAGTACCTTTAATGCCAAACAAGTTGTTTCTACCGCTTTCTCGGCGACCATAAGCAGATTCATTTGCAAACAGTGCACCAGCAATAGGGATAATGTTACTAGGTGCTTCCAAACTACGCATAGTCTGCATAACATCTCTAACACCTACAGAACCATCTCTAATAGCAATAGCAGGGAGATTACCAATAGCCGCGACTTCTTGTGTACCGCCGTTGTTTAGGCGAGTCATCATACGATTTAGTACACCAGCTGCGCGAGCTTCACTGGCGTATTGATCTTTTTTAGCTGGAATGGTACGAGGAATATTCCAAGTATTGAGCAAAGCATCAACAGCTTCATCATGGGTGATAGTGGGTGTATAAGGGTTGCGATTAGACTGCTCTACAAACTTGGTAAGTTTATACATAGCAGCACTATTTCTAGTAGTACCATACTGACCGAAGGCTTTAATCTCCTCCATGTCAAACATCATAGTACTAGATTCTCTACTTTTAAGTGCGTCTAGACCGTCTTGTGTAGCATAAGAAGAAATTGTAGCAAGCATTGCTTGACCCTGTTCACTCATAGGTGCCAAAGCAGCTTGCTTCTCATCATACATGTAGAATCCAAATTTAATATCAGCACCTTTTCCAGTATACTTATACTGACCGTTTTCATTATTTTGGTCCTCTTGGAAAAACTGCATAAATTCTCGTACCGCTTCTCTACGAGCCGAAGTCCAGTTTTTCTGACCATCTGCTTGTGCTGCATAGATTTGCTGCATACGTGTAGTAGTATTGTCTACTGCATCTTCTAATGCAAAATCCAAACTAAAGTGTACATTATTTTCATCTAATGCACCTTCAAGATCGAGTATACCTAAAATGTTTTTATGTATGGTTTTAGTGAGAGATGTTACTTCTCCTTCAGGTACAGCAAGGCGTTGATCATTTACTTTTGCTTGTGCTTGTAAGTCTCTATCAGATGCAACTTCTGTGGGGTACTCTTCAACCAATCGTTCAGTTGTTAGAATACCTTCCCGTGCTTCAGCTTCAGCTTTTAGTTTCTGTTGTTTTAAATCAACTTTATCAGGTGCAAAATTATTTGCATAGCTAGTAATACGTTCATGTACATTATCATACCCAAACGATTCAGCTAAAGTTTCACCAAACTTTATAGCGTTATCTGATGTAGTTTTATTAGCTTTTAAGTCAGCCCTAAGTATTTCAACTTGTTCTTCATACTTAAGTTTGTTAATGTTATCAGCAAGATTAGCGGCTTGGACTTTTTTAAGATCCATTTGTTGCCGTGCAAGCTGAACCTCAACAAAAAACTCTTCGTAAAAACTTCTGCCAGTTGGTGGGTGTTCCTGCTTAAATAGTTTGCTTGTTTGTGCGCGGGTTAGTTGATCAACACTCTCTGCTTGAACAATAGCATTGATAACTTTTTCCCTTGCTTTAGCTCCACTCAACCCACCTTCCCTCATAATCTTTACGATAGTATCACTCAGTATAGTATCTGATGGGTTACGAGTATTAGGGTTAGTTACAACATCACGTAAAGCAGTATCGACTGCAGCATCTTTTCGGTTTGAAACAATTTGACGCCGTGCAGTTTGGCTAACTTCACTAATAGCGTCTTCTGCAGTTTTGTTGTATGCGTGGTTAACTAAACGACGGCTGTAAGTGTCAAGGTTAATTCGTTGCGCTTCTTGTGCAGCTATTACTTCTAATGCTGCGTCAACATATATACCACCTTTTTCTATAGCTTGGGTTGGAGTAAAGAATTTGTTTTCATCTAATGGGTCAGGAATTTTAGTTTCATTGTCATTATACAATGCATACTCTAAATTACCTTTTAGTTTCTTGGCGCTTGTGGTAAGGTCTCTGACTTTTTCTCCAAGACCACGCCAACCTGTTGAATACCTTAACTCTTGTTTTTGCTCTTCAGGTAGTGTAGTATTGTCAAGAGCAACATTTAATTTGTCATCCTCACTTTTCAAATAATCAGCAGCTTCATCCCAAGCTTGCTGTTCTTGAGGATCTACACCAAATTTACGGTCACTATTTAAACCAAGTAAATACTCCTGACGGTTGTATTCAGAAGCAGAAGCAATTATACCATCACCCAGTGTTTTAGAAAATTTTGCTAATTTTTTTAAGCGATCATCTTCATACAGAGCGTTGTATTTTTCTTGCTGCTGCATATTAGCAAGCCTAATCTTAGCATTAGCTGCAAGTTCAGCTTGCTCTTGTTTAGCTTGTTTTTGAAGTATTGGTGTTATATCTGGCGCAGTAATCGGACTAAACCCGCTTGCTTGTGTGGCTCCCTGGAACTGCGCTCTGTATTCAAAATCTTTCATGTTGTTGCGAATCCTTTTTCAATTCCAAAAAAGCTAGATCCAGGTGCTGTCAAGTTGTAGCCAGTACCAAGTGCACCAATAGCAAGTGCAGATGCGTTAAGCATGTTTGTACCAGAGCTAGGCATCGGCAGGCTTTGAGGCTGTGGCAACATAGACATAGGAGCTGGCGGAACACTAGCATTAGCAAGTGCTTTAAGGTTAGCACCTTTCCATTGCTGAGCAATCTTATCCAGATTACGTTCGTATTGACCACGCTCACTAGCTAGTTGTTCTAGCTTTTCAGCTTGCATTCTACCATAATTACCCATTGTACTAATCATACTAGCACGTTCATACGAACGACCACGATTGCCTTCATTAGCTGCTTGATTAGCTCCCATTGCTTGCATCAACATAACCTTTTGTTGGTTAGATGCAAACCCACTTCTAGTGAAGATATCATCTAATCGTTGCTGTTCTGCTGCAAAAGCAATCTGTGCAGCTTGACGGTTAAAATCCAATTGCTGGGTTTTAATCCGTTCGCGAACCATGGCTAGCTGGCCTTCACGTTGATTATGAAGCCGGCGCCGCTCGTTTTCTTGGTGTGTCTGTATCTTTAGTTGACGGTTAGCAGCATCACGCTGCCTACGTTGTTCAGTAGCTTGCTGGTCCTGGTTGAGAAGACCAAGACCAAGCTGAGCAGCAAAACCTAAGTAAGGCATTGCGGTGCCTAAGAAAGCACCGAAACCACCTTGTGCTGCTGTAGTAGCTGCTCCTGTAGCTGCTGATGCTCCACCTCCGAATGCTTTAGACCCGAAGTTGGTTAGATTGTTTAATGCATAATCGGCGGCCATTATCCCCTCCTATAGAAACGTTGGTTTAGTTTTCCTTCCCAGTCCAAACCAAGCAGGGATACGGGGAATGGCGTATTGCCAATAATCCTAATAGCAAGGTTCTCGTTGCGTTGGAAGATGGGTACAACGTGAGTAGAGCTTGCTTGCATGTTTACGTTGTTTAGTTGGTATTGATTAGGCTGGGTAACACTAACCGTGTTAGTCCAGTCATTCAAACCAGTGATAGAGATCTTGTAATCTACAGGACCACTTAGACCGGTTTTTACTTTAAGTCGATGGATGATCAAGCTTGACACATCATCGTTAGTTACTTGCTTATTAGCGACGTTATACTTGTAGAGCTTAGGTAGATCAACAGTCATATCATAGTCTTGACCGATAACCATATCAATCCCCCTGTAATCACCGGCAACTTCTAAATATTTATCAGTACCAGATGTTTTAATAAACGGTCTACCGTCTCCAGGATCAACAGCTTTGAAAGTTATCACTGTACCAAAGTTTGCCAGAATGACAAGACTGTAATCACCAGTACCTACGTTAGTGTAAGGCAGCCAGATGCTAGTCTTATCTGTAGCTGCATCATAAGTACGGTGTGGGTTAGTGGTGAACAAATCTAGACACACATCAGTCTTTTCTCCAGTAGGCAGTGTCAAGAAACCCTGCTCACTAGATTGAGTCAT
>PAAT01000079.1 GCA_002698965.1 Rhodopirellula sp.
TATATCAGCACCTGAGGTCTTGTAAGGATGAGCACCAGTTAAATAGGTCGACGCGCACCGAGCATGATCGCCGGCCCCATCCCCATGAGCACGGCCCATATCCTGGGCAAGGCCTGTGATGACATTAAAGTCACTGCGAAAGTCCTCTAAGACTTTAAGAGTGTCTGACTGAACGTAGGTTTCTCCGTCGCCTGCAGGCTTCCAGGAGTCCATAATCGCACCATTAGGAAAGAACACAAAAGCCATACGATTCGGTGCAGGTTCCGGTGCGGCAGCGAATACTGACGTATTAGGGTTCATCGCATGGAGCCAAGGAAGCCCCACGCCAAGCCCGGCTCCACGTAAAAACGTTCGTCGATCTAATTTCTTCATCATTTCTCTCCGTCAATACGCCTTTTCAGAAACGGATCGCTAAATACAATCTGCTTTACCAGCGAATGAAACCGAAAATCGTCGCGTTCAAGTTCGACGATTATTTTATCAATTGCACAGCGATCATAGTATCGCAATCCTCTTCCTAATGCGAAGGTCAACATTCGCGATGCCAACGACCTCGCGAACTCTCGCTCCCGACCTCTAAGAATAGCTACTAATTCCTTCGTGCCTTCAAATTTTTCGCCCGTAGGGAGTATTCCTGCAGGATCTATATCAAATTGTCCGTCTTTTACTCTAAATCGACCAATCGCATCATAATTCTCAAATCCAAATCCCAGTGGATCCATATGATTGTGACAGCTTGCACAAATCGGACTTTCCCGATGTATTTCCAATTGTTTACGAAAACTAACCTCGCCTGACTCTGCCTTTGCTTCATCAATTTCCGGGACATCCTCCGGTGGATCCGGTGGCCTCGTACCGAGGATATTTTCCATAATCCATTTCCCCCGTATCACGGGCGAAGTGCGGTTAGGCTGAGAAGTAAGTGTCAACACACTCCCCTGTGTCAAAACACCGTAGCGTGGCGTATTTACCAGACTAACGAGACGAAACTCCGGGCCTGATACGTCAGGAAGATCGTAGTGTTTTGCCAGTTCCTCATTGACGAACGTAAATTTCCCATCTAGAAATTCTGTGATCGATCTATTACGGCGCATTACCTCCTCAAAGAACATTCTTGTTTCTGTCTTCATAGATTCGCGCAACGAGTCACTAAAATTAAATTTTGGGGCAGGGGTGACATCGTCCAAGTTACGTAAATTCAACCACTGCGTTGCAAAGCCATCCACAAGACCCGAGGCCTTAGGGTCAATCAACATCCGTTCTATCTCTGACTCCAACACACGAGCCTTGGTGAGTTCTCCATCAAAGGCTAATGACAATAGCCGATCGTCCGGCGTACTACTCCACAAAAAGTATGACAATCGGGTAGCAAGCTCGTAAGGGTCGATATCCCGCACAGAGTCTTTCGAGCCCCGATTCCCCTCAACACGAAAGAGAAACCTTGGCGAAACCAGAACAGAACTGAGTGCTACCTGCATACCCCGAGCAAAAGTCTCCCCTTGGTCCATGACCAGATTCACGAGATTTGCATACGCCAGCACATGGCGAGGATCCACGTTGCGTCTGAAGGCCCGGCTAATGATCGGGGTAAGGATACGCGACGCGGCTGCGGTCGCCTCAGCGCCTTGATTGACCTGCAAGGCCAGTATCTCGCGCTGTAAACTACTCAAGGCATCCTGTGGAACGACCTCTGGGCCCACCAAATTCACAGCAAAAATACTGAGATTCCTGTCTCTTTGATTAGGGTCCGAGGCTCTCGGATTATAAAAGTCGTTAATGAATCCAATTCGAACGGCGTGTTTTCCGGATGCTAACTGCATCTTAAACTCGTATTCTCTCGGTGTGCGTGTTCTCGCCGAAATGGACATCAACTGTTGGGACCGCTGGTCCACCTGCAACACCATCTTCGCTAGCTCACTTCCAGCCTGATCTGCACCGACACGCACTCGTAATACATACTTACCGCTGAAGGGGGCTTCGAATAACGCCGTCGCGTCCCCATTCGTGTAAAATCTCAAAGCACCATCCGCGAGTGCACCCGAACGGTTCACTTTGAATTGGTCGAGTGCAATCAGAGTCTCCGCCTGATTTTCTTCATTGGGCGCATAAATCACCTGTTCCGCGACCTGCTCAGCCGCGTTTAAATATTTTTCCATTAGTAGCGGGGACAGCGTCAGGACATCGCCAATATTGTCAAATCCTTCACCAACGTCGTCCGACGGAAAGTCGTCGGCTGGACGAAACTTGATGCCAAACAAGTCGCGAATCGTATTGTTATATTCGAGACGGTTAAGTCGCCGAATTGTTACCGATCCAGGATCTTTCACTTTGTCACAATCGACACTATTGAGATTCTCATCGAGCCAAATGGCGACCAAGTCACGCTCATCATCTCTTGGTTGCTCAGCCTCTTCCGGTGGCATCGCCTTAAACCGGAGCATGTCATAAACCTTAAGCCAGTTTTCACGATCATTAATGAAAACATCCTCAAGATGGCTATGATCCGTTCGAACACCAGCCTCTAAAGCGTCAGCATTATGGCAGCCATTACAATACTTCGCAAAGAACGGCTTCACTTCTTTTTCATAATCGACAACGGGTTCTACCTGTGCAAACACGCTCGCGGCGGTAAAAAATACGAGCGAACAAAAAGTAAACCGACCACACATTTGGAAACCAAACAGTAAATGACGTAACATCGCCAGACCGTATCTGACAGAAGTCAGATCATCGCTCGAAGCAAATGGGAACACATGATTAAATATATGCCAATGGTTATATTATATCGTGACTCATCGAATTGTGTCATACCCAAACCTCACCATAGCGAAGACAACCGGAAGGGCGGCTAAAGTATATAACGACTTAAGTCTTCATCCGCAGCGACTTCCTCGAGTCGGCTATTTACAAACCCTTCATTAATCTCGACCGTACAGGAAGACATCTCAGAAGCTTCGAAGCTCAATTCTTCTAGTAAACGCTCAAGAATGGTGTGCAACCTTCGAGCCCCTATATTCTGGGTGGTTTGATTGACCGTAAACGCATAATTAGCCAAAGCTTTCACAGCATCCTCTTTGAATTGGATGGTAATCCCCTCAGTCTCTAGTAAGGCCTGATACTGTTTTGTAAGTGAATTATCAGGCTCCACCAGAATTCGCTCAAAGTCTTTGGCCGTCAGGCTTTCCAATTCCACGCGAATTGGAAACCGCCCCTGCAACTCCGGCATGAGATCGCTTGGCTGAGAACTATGAAAGGCTCCGGCCGCCACAAACAAGATATGGTCGGTCTTCACATAGCCATAACGGGTCTTCACCGAGGTACCTTCGACAATTGGTAATAGATCCCGTTGAACCCCCGCCCGCGAAACGTCCGCGCTTTTCCCTTCCGCTGCCGTCACTTTATCTATTTCATCTAAAAATACGATCCCCAGATTCTCGGCAAGAGAGATTCCCATACTATGTACTTTATCGTCATCCAGTAGATTTTCGCATTCTTCCTCCAATAAAACTTGGCGTGCTTGCTTTACTGTCATTTCTCGCCGCTTACTTGTGGAAGGCATAATTTTGTCGAACATACCCTGCAAATCCATGTCCATGCCCTCCATTCCCATGCCGCCCATAACGACTGGATTCGCTTTGTGCTGTGTAGTAATTTCAACTGCACGCTGATCCAGTTCCCCGGAAACTAACATGGCCTTCATTTTTTCACGAGTACGTTGGTATTGTTCTTCCGGGTTGTACTCATCGTCCCCCGAAGTGGTAATGGTTATCGGAGGTGGGGCGAGAAGATCCAGCAGGCGCTCGTCAACACGCTTCTGAGCCTCCGGAACTACCGTATCGCGTTCACGCTCTTTGACTAATTGAATCGAATTCTCCGTCAAATCACGAACGATACTTTCCACGTCCCGACCGTAATATCCAACTTCGGTATATTTCGTAGCTTCCACTTTCACAAAGGGTGCTCCGGTTAGCTTAGCCAGCCTTCTCGCGATTTCCGTTTTACCCACCCCAGTAGGGCCGATCATCAAAATATTCTTAGGCGAAACTTCCTGTCGCATGTCACTTGCCAATTGCTGACGACGCCAGCGATTTCTGATCGCAATGGCAACCGCTCGTTTCGCCTGGCCCTGACCAACAATGTACTGGTCCAAGCGTTCAACAATTTGACGAGGTGAAAGATCACAATCCATGAAAATACTTTTCCTACTTTCGTCTTCTATTTTTTTTGACTGTCAGTTACTACCACCACGTCAGACCTACCGGTCTACGCTCAACGTTTCCACAATAATACTGTCGTTCGTATAGATATCAATACTGGAGGCTACTTGCATCGATTCCTTCGCTATCTCGGCTGCCGATAATTGCGAATGTTTCACTAAGGAACGAGCGGCTGCAAGTGCGTAATTGCCACCTGAACCTATTGCCACGACGCCATCCGTCGGGCTAATAACATCACCGGTACCACTCAGCAAAAGCGTGTGTGATTCGTCGGCAACAATCATCATGGCTTCGAGTCGTCGTAATGCGCGGTCCAATCGCCATTCCTTCGCAAGCTCGGTCGCAGCCCTCGGCATATTAGAAGGGTAATCTTTTAATTTCGCTTCAAAACGCTCCAGCAGAGCAAAGGCATCTGCACTGCTGCCGGCAAATCCGCAAAGCACTTTACCTTCACATAAACGGCGGATCTTCATGGCATCCGACTTCATAATTGCCGAGCCCAATGTAACCTGACCGTCTCCGGCTAACGCTACCTGACCCCCATGACGGACGGATACGATCGTCGTGGCGTGAAATGTACTACCTGAACTTGCTTGACTCATCTATATACCATTCTCTTAGTGTGACTGAAGAATTACTATTTCCTTCTACTAACTATTTTGGCGTATCGCCAAGGGTGGCAAAAGGGGCTGCTGTAACAGTACAATGTCGTTTCAGCACCTTTTTGGAGTCCAATCATGACTATTTCCGCACGCAGCCCCGAATTGATGAATGCGAACGATACTGCCCTCCTTATCGTCGATGTTCAGGAACGACTCCTTCCGGTAATTAAACATTCCCACCTCATCCAATGGAATATCCAACGACTTCTGCACGCAGCGAACGCGTTGAATATCTCAACGGCGGCTACTGAACAATACCCCCAAGGCCTAGGGGCGACGGTAGATTTGGGAATAGCATTACCCGAAACACTCGAAGAAAAAGTGATGTTTAGCTGCCGGGAGGTTGGCACCATCTTTTCACGTTGGTCCCAAGCAGGCGTACGTAAAATTCTAATCTGCGGCATTGAAACACATGTATGTATCCAACAAACCGTACTCGACCTCCTCGCTGAAGGTTTCCGGCTTTATCTTGCCACGGATGCAATGGGAGCAAGGCACCGTCACGACCACAAGATTGCGCTTCGTCGCATGGAAAGTAGCGGAGCGATTCTGACAACCACAGAAGCCGCCTTGTTCGAATGGTGTGAAACTTCGAAAGCTGATGCATTCAAAATAATAAGCGGACTGGTGCGCCAAGATGCACCAACTACCGGCTAAATAACTGTTATTATTAATCGTAACTCATTGGACTTATTGTCAGCATGCTAACAACGAAAGTACTTAACCCGTGACAGACTGTTACCCAACGCTCAACCCACCTACTCGAATCCTCATGGGACCAGGACCAAGCGATATCCACCCACGCGTCCTCAATGCTATTGGTAAAGGGACGGTTGGACATTTGGATCCGTATTATCTGGAAACGATGAACAACCTGCAGGAGATGCTGCGCAAGGTTTTTAAGACGAAGAACGAATTGACAATGCCCATTAGTGCCACGGGTTCAGCCGGGATGGAAACTACCGTTGTTAACGTTATCGAACCCGGGGACAAAATGCTGGTATGCATTAATGGCGTTTTTGGTATGCGCATGGCCGATGTAGCGGAACGCGCTGGGGCTGAAGTCCTAACGGTGGAACGACCCTGGGGTGAGGTATTCACACCCGAAGATTTACGACCAATTATCGAATCCGAAAAGCCAAAGGTTGTCGGTATCGTCATGGCGGAAACTTCAACCGGAGCCTGTCAGCCACTGGAAGACATTTCTGAGTTAATTCATGCCAACAATGGTCTGCTGCTGGTGGACGCCGTTACGTCCCTCGGCGGAATGAACGTGGAAGTCGATAAGTGGGGGATTGATGTGATATATTCCGGCTCCCAAAAGTGCCTCAGCTGCCCACCAGGATTGGCCCCCATCTCATTCAGCCCTTCGGCCGTGGAAGTTCTCAACAATCGCAAAACGAAAGTCCGTAGCTGGTACCTTGACCTTTCCATGCTCTCTAATTATTGGAGTGAAGATCGCGTCTACCACCACACCGCCCCGATCAATATGACCTATGCCTTATACGAGGCTCTGCGGGTGATACTGGAAGAAGGACTCGACCGCTGCTTCGATCGTCATATGAAGAACCATCTCGCTCTTAAAGCGGGATTGGAATCGCTGGGATTCGAATACAGTGCAGACCCTAACCATCAACTGCCAATGCTCAATGCCGTTAAAATCCCCGAAGGAGTGGAGGATGGCTTCATCCGAAACGGGTTACTGAATCGATTCGGTATCGAGATCGGTGGTGGTTTAGGCGCATTCAAAGGGAAAGTTTGGCGAATTGGAATCATGGGCCATGCGGCCCGTCAGAACAATGTACTTACCTTTCTCGCAGCTCTCGAGCAGCTGCTTGACGAACATAGCTTCCAATTCACCCGCGGCAACAGTATCGCAGCCGCCAATATCACTTATGCCGCTAATGCATAAACCTGTATTTAAACAAAACGAGCTTGCGTTGACTTGCAAACAGATTAGAGCTCTGATACCTTTTTAGTAGCAGGATATTAGTTTTTCTTATTCAAAACGTGACGGAACATGTTAGTTTTAAGCCGTAAGGTCGGCGATCGGATTCACATTGGTACGGATATTGCCATCACCATTGTGAAACTCTCAGGCGGAACAGTGCGGATTGGGGTGGAAGCTCCTCCACATATGGCAATCGTGCGAGATGAGCTCAAAGAGAGCATCGAGCGTGAGATGAACGCCGCGAGCCAACCGGTCACCGACATCTCTACTTAGATCGTTCGCAGATGCATTTGGTCCTCGTCAAAATGTTTGCATAACTGCAACCATTTTCGCGGAGCTATTCGACCTCCACAAGCGGGATCACTTCTATTTTCTTTAATGGCCGCAAATCGAGTTCCATCGGCTCTGTGCTCACTTCAAGCGTTTTATTATTTTCATAGAATTCCACTAGCCGATGAAGCTTATCAGGGGCAGCCAGTTCGTTTTCTGCCTCTTGCCCAGGTAAACTGCCCCACAAGACCCTAAACCCCACCGTCTCTTTTTTAAGGACGTATACCACCGTCTCTTTGGTTTCCGCGTTCTCCACCAATTCAATGCTGTAAAGTCCCATCGTCTGCCAAGGTCCTTGCCTCAATAATGCTGCAACCTGCGCTGCTTTCACGACTTTCTCGTCGCCCCAGGTGTCACCAATTTGCCCCGCAGGCGGAACATAATCATGATTAACACGCAAATAATTTACGATGTCTTTTGATTCGAATTGCCCAGGCGGTAGGACGACCGCCTGCTCATCCACTGGATACAAGAACGTACCGTTATCGAGTTTAACGACTACCATTGCCACGGGATCACGATAAACCAACTCCACGTCCACGCCATCGGGCCGTTTGGCCACTTTATTCACACCGGAAACACAAGGGTGAAGTAAAAAGGCATCTCGCAAATGAGTTGCTAACTTACGATCTGTCAGATATTGATCTTCCAGCTTCTGATCTGCGAACACTTTGGCCAGAACGTCGGTCTTAATCCAATCCGGCTGTTCCGGAGACAAAGCAATCATATCCACCTTCAATTGATACTGAGGTTGCTTCGCCACTTGGTCTTTATAGATATACCAGCCGACCGCTAAAGCAATAACAAAGACCGCGACGACTGCCAGCACCGAGATCGTGGAATTACCACGGTAGCCATGATTATTTATTCTTAACTTCATCGAGTTGCGTAACCTCCTGATGGCAACACATGAGATCAACAGTTTCTACAAAGTGCTACCACACTTCAACCTGACGGACCAAAGCCACTCCGGTTTGAGCTTCCACCTCTGCCTGCACATGATTCAACAGTGAAACCGCACTATCGACGGACCCCCCCTCTTTGAGTTCCAAGTAATTCGAACACGCATCACAAAGACTTGCTGCGCCGATCGTTGCTCCTTTCAGCCCAGATGACTCAATAAGGCTTTCTGCTGTAACACCCCCATGGTCACGAAACATACAAATCGTACCCGACGCACCGCGAGGTTGCTGTGCTTTTTTCAAAATCCACTGCGTCTGAGTTCGTTTAGTGACTTCGATCGAATCAATCGTTTTCAGTTCAAACACACCCTCAAGGATAACCAGTTCATTTAATGAGGATTCGCGATAAGCAAAGCGTAATTGATCACCATCACGCACCAGGACATCTCCATCTCGCGTTAGAACCTTGACTGCTCGAGTCCACTGTCCAATGTCGTCATTATGTGTTCCGGCGTTGGTCTTAAGTGCACCAGCCACGGTCCCTGGGATGCCTGCCAATGACTCCAGGCCGCTTAATCCTTCTCGAGCCGCGGTACTTAAAAGCTGTACTAATTTAGCTCCCCCACTTGCTGTTACACGATTGCCTTCCACAGAAATCTCTGTAAATGCTGCTGCAGACAAATGAACAACCATGGCGTCCACGACTTCCGATGCCACAAGGATATTTGATCCGCCGCCCAGCAATTTAACCGATAGGTCGCGCGATTTACAAAGTGAAACTAGAGACACCAGTTCATTTTCTGTGGTGGGCTCTGCAAAATACCGTGCGATTCCCCCCGTACGAAGCCAGCTATAGGGGGCTAACGGTTCCTGATCACGTACGATATGTTCCAATCCGTTGAAGTCTTCCATTTTTGGTACTACTGTCCATTCGAAAAACTAGTTCTAGTTCACTCGGATAATAGGCAAACCACGGACAGGTGTCAACGCAAACCATCGTTACATACCACTACAAAGCATTACTGTTTCCACCCACTCTCGCCAGCGATACAGGTCAACGCTTCCCATTTCCGTTTTACGAATCACCGGAACCGGTATTTGTTGCGTATTGCCTGGCACCTCTGCCATCACAGACAATCGACCATGCAGGTCATAACGGAAAAATAAAGTTAACTCCGTCTTCTTTGGCAGATTGGCCGGTAATCCGTCGATCCGGCATACGCCCACATCCACACAATCCAAGGGATCCTTACCCTCTCCCTCCAGTAATTGGAGGACGAGCGATTGCTGATTGTCTTCATGCGTCGGAAAAATCTTCTTAGCTCGGACCGGACGGGGCGTCCCTTTAGGGACAATTCCAACGTTCACCTTCTTCCCCGATTTCAAATCAGTACCTTGTATTCCGAGTCCGCGCGATGTGATATTTTCTATCTTCACAGCTACCTTTTGCCCCATTGAACCGGCACTCACGAGCTCTGCATAGACAGCAGCACCTTCTGCAACGCACGATGACGACATTTTAGTAAGCTCTGCCTTAGGGAATCTGGTCGAGACCATTTCTCGAATCATCGGCATGTTCGTACTCCCACCAGCAAGCAGGACACGTTGGATCTCGCTCGTTTCAATCCCGCTAGCTGCGGTTACCTCTTCAAGGTATTTGTCAATCCTCTTTAACAAGTCTGCTGATATCTCTTCAAGTTTATTACGCCCCACAGAGACTTTGGTGGTTTGCCCTGGAACCTGAACTTTAATGGCAACAATATCCTTCTCGCTCAATTTCTCCTTAGCCCATTCACAACCTCGCATCAACTGGTACGCCTGACGCATGTCTTCCCGCGGGTCATACTGGTAAGCACCTACTAAACCATCACTTACTAGATCTCCAAGCAATTCGTCAAAATCGGCGCCACCTAATCTAGCATCACCACCAGTACTATGCACCTTAAGGGTTCCCTCGCCAAACCCTATCACGGAGAGATCTAATTTACCGGCTCCCAGATCCATCACGAGTGCCTTCTCGTTAAGACCTGCATTTTCGTCGCGATAAAATGAAAGTGCCGTTGCCAATGTTTCATCTACTAGACCGGTAATTTTGAGACCAGCAATCTCGGCCATATGCTGTACAGTCTCCCTCTGAACTTCACCATAGAACCCCGGCACGGCCAACGTCACTTCCCTGCACTGGCCAACGAGGCGTTGAGCATCACTAGCAAGCTTAGCCAACACTAATGCCCCCAAGACTTCCGGTGGATACTTTTCACCTCCTAACTCGGCAGGGAACAACGGACGTCCTATAAAACGTTTAACCTCCATTGCCAAAGATCCAACATCTCGCATCGAGCGTTCAATTGCCTTACGACCAATCGCCGTGTCCATAGCATCGACAATCACCACCGCACTTGGAGTGTCTTCATTACCCTCACTGTCGGCAATCGTTTGCGAAACCGATTCCGTATTGAGCCAAGCAACCCGACTGTTGCCCGTACCAAAATCAATTCCAATGGGAAAACCCTGTGTGTTTTGAGCACGCCTCAATTCGGTCATTAACGTCGACGAACTGTTATCTTCCCGATTAGCATACGCGTCCTGCAACGCCTGACGAAACTCACCTAGCGAGTCGTAACGGTCTTCGGGGCGTTTGGAGACAAGTCTCGCAAAAATGTCGTCAAGCCAAATGGGAATTTCGCTATTCTGTGCTGACATCGATGGGATTTTTGAATTCGCATGGGCCATCAACGTTTGAATCATGTCCCCGGTGTAAACCGATTTACCGAGGAGCATGTAATACAAGGTACAGCCAAGACTATAGATATCACTACGATGGTCGACACTATGAGGATCTTTAGCCTGTTCCGGCGACATGTAATTTACGGTACCCATAATCACACCGCTCTTGGTCAGGTTTTCATCCTGTTCCTGTCCATAACGTGCCGTCCCCATATCCAGCAACTTCACGACGCCGTCTACATCCAGCATTAGATTACTGGGCTTGATATCACGATGCACCATGCCGCGATCGTGCGCAGACTGCAATCCAGTGGCTGCCTGTAATATATAATTAACCGCCCGGTCAACGTTGAACGGCCCATGCTCTTTAATCAATTTCGAAAGCGGCTGACCATCGACATACTCCATCACCAGGAAATGGACACCTGAATCTTCTCCAGCATCAAAGGCAGTGACAATATTAGGATGGAATAATTGAGCTGCTGCTTTCACTTCCTGATGGAACCGTTCGACTGCTTCAGGCCGCTTCATCATATTTCGCGGTAAAACCTTAAGCGCGACAATTCTATCCATGCGGACGTGACGAGCCTTAAACACCATCCCCATACCGCCTGCGCCGATCTTACCCAGCAATACATAGTCACCCAAAACCGGTAATTTCGGTTTGCCTTGAGCAGCTTCCATCTCATCGGAAATGCCACCCTCGGTCGTCTCGTCCAGATCTTGGGATGTACCATCATCAAACGCAGGCTGATGAAAACGGGTTTCATCCTGCTCATCACTTTGATCAAGGCTTTCCGGTAAGTCGCTCAAATATTTATTTCCATCAGAGGAGTGACACGTATGCTTTAAATTAACGAAATACGGGACAAACGTAAACTATTAAGTACTACCAGAATACTTGAAGTCGCCATGATACATGCTGCAATTACTGGTGTAAGGGTAACACCAACACTGGAAAACAATCCAGCTGCCACGGGAATTGCCGATAAATTGTATATAAACGCCCAGACTAAATTCTGTCTGATAATCATTCGCGTCTTTTGGGACAATGCGATTAATTCCGTCACCGCGTCTAATCCCGGCTCGAGCATTACGATATCGGCGCTTTGGACGGCAATGTCGGTACCGCCGAACGCTGCTATACCCACATCCGCTTCAGCCAGTGCAACGGCATCGTTGATACCATCCCCGACAATCGCGACCAGCTCCCCTGTCGCTTGAAAGGATTTCACGAGATCAACTTTCGCCTCGGGTGTCATCTCACTATGGACCTTATTTATCCCCGCCAACATCGCAGTCTGTCGGCAAGCAGCATCATTATCTCCGCTAGCTAAAACGACCTGCTCCGTGGCACCACAGTGCTCCTGCAACTCATGAACAACAGCCCGGACACCCGGATAACAACTAGCTGCCATCGTAAAGCAACCGACGACCTTTCCATCAAGGACCACCCACGAACGCGTCCCACCACCCTCAGCATGAATCTTCATTTTAAATTGTTCCGCTGCAAATGCATCGTTGACCAAAGACAGGGTTTGGTCATCAACGACACCCCGAATACCCATGCCAGGAATGGTTTCTGGAGCTGAGACCGCGAGGGGACCCGCAACAATCTCCCTTCCGGCACAATAATCTAAAATGGTTCTCGCGATAGGATGCGTAAATTGCTGCTCTAACGCGCCAACTAACTGCAATAGATACGCTAAATCCAATGATTCATCCAGCAACTCGAACTCCTGCACGTCCAGCCTCGGAGCCGTCAACGTACCAGTCTTATCGAGTAGGAATCGACGAATCTTGGCTAGTTGTTCCATCGCCACCGGATTCGTTACCAAGGCTCCTAACCTTAGTGCACGAGCCCCGCTAACCAAAGTCGCCACTGGTGTCGCGAGTCCTAATGCACAGGGACAGGCAATGACCAGGACCGCCACGGTGGGTCGCCACGCATCCACCAACTCGGTATCGCCCCAAAGTAACCAGCCCGTGAACGTAAAGGCCGCTAGGAGGATTAGTGCCGGGACAAAGAAGGATACCACCTTATCTGCCAACTGTTGAATCTGCGGCCGTTGTCCCAGACTCTTTTCCAAACGCTCCATGATCTGATCGTATCGCGTGGAACCGGCCTCCGACGTGACAGTTACCCGAAAGCTATCTCCTTCATTGACGGCACCTGCATGCACAGCTTCCCCAGGAGACAGACGTACGGCCTTAGCTTCTCCCGTCAGCCACGCCCGACTCACAACCGCTTCACCGCCGGTGATGTCCCCATCCAACTGCACTCTTTCGCCGGCTCGCACGACTATTTCCATCCCTGCGGTAACCTGCTCGATACAGACCTCGCCAAAACTGCCGCCGGGCAAAACCTTAAGCACCGTCCCTTGCGAATCTGCCTTTAAAACCAGTTGCCCGATCGCTCGGTTCATCGACAAACTTTCCAGCCATTTGCCAAAACTTACTACTCCCAGAATCATCGGGCTCTCCATCAACATGTGATAGTCACCGTGATGTTCAAACACCAACGCGCCCACAAAGGCAGCTGTCGTGCCCAAAGCAATCAGCGTATCCATATTTGCCTGTCGATATCGCGCCAAACGCAAAGCGGAAAGTAAATAAGGACCACCACAGATCAGTTGGACGGCACTGGCAAATCCCAGCACGAGTGCCCACCAGAATTCATAGTCCGGTTGGCTCCACAATGAGAACACCAGCAAGACGACACACAACAGGGAAAGAACCCAACGCCGACGTAATTTGACTTCATTACGGCGATGCATATCACGAATATTTCCAAACAAATTGGAGCGTGACGCAATCACTTCCGCCTGATAGCCCGCCCGCGAAAGCGCCCTGGTAACGGCGGAGGTCGCAACAGCTGTTCCGGTCACCGTCGCACGGCCTGTGATCACCTCGGCTTTCACTGAAGTAACGCCAGGCAAAGAGGAAACGACGGTTTCAATTGCATGCTCGCAGCTGGCACAGTGCATCCCTCGAATCCGAAGGTGGATAAGTTCCTCTGTCTTCCGGTCGGCAATCATCTCACCCTGCTTACGCTGGGGGCTGTTTTTATTGGACGTCACGCCATCTACCTGTTGAAGCGTTTCCAGCAACGACTCCATCGTGATCGTTTCATCGACACAATAGACCACCAATTGTCCCGTTATTTCCAGAATGGTGACTTCCGACACCCCTTGTAAATTGCACAACACCCCGGGTACAGAATTCAGGTCGATTCCGTTGAGCCTTTCGATCGGTACCTCTATGATTTTCATTAAATCGATTATACTTGCTGTTAAATAAGCCCCCACCCCGAAAATCGCTAACTACGAGTACTAACAACATGCCCTATTTAATAGCAGAGATCATCTCCATCGGAGATGAGTTAACCAGTGGCCAGCGGCTAGATACGAATAGCCAGTGGATCAGCCAACAACTGGGGGCCATTGGCGTGCGAGTCCTGTTCCATACCACCGTGGCAGACGACCTCGCTGCCAATATCAGCGTATTTCAGCACGCGATCACCCGAGCTGACCTGGTCATAACCACGGGAGGCTTAGGACCAACGGCGGATGACCTCACCCGAGAATCTCTCGCGTCTGCGCTCGGCGTCGATCTCTATCAGGACAACGCCGAATTGGATCATATTAAAGAGCTGTTCGCAAAACGTGGTCGCGAAATGCCGCCAAAGAATGCTTCTCAGGCACAATTTCCCGTTGGCAGTATTCCCGTGCATAACCCTGAGGGAACGGCTCCCGGCATCGACCACAAAGTCGCGAAAGACAGCGGTTCCAAACGCATCTTTTGCTTGCCTGGGGTACCTGCCGAACTGAAACAAATGTGGAGCCAAGCAGTAGAGCCAGCCATTCTAGAGATGAATCCGAACGGCAAGAGTATGATCAAGCACTTTGTCATTAAAACTTTCGGAATGGGGGAAAGCGACATGGAAAGAGCTCTTCCAGACATCATTCGTCGTGATCGCAAACCGACTGTCGGGATCACTGCAAGCTACGCGACCATTACCCTACGAATCACCACTGAAGGTGACACTACAGAAGAATGCGAGTTGCAGGCCGCAGATACCATCAAAACAATCGAGAACTGTCTAGGGAATATCATCTATGCTCACCACGAATGTGAGATTCAGGAAATCGTCGCCCAACAGCTTTCTGACTCTGACTGTCGCCTGGCAGTCTTAGAATCCGGAACGCGCGGACTGGTTTCCCACAACCTTCATAGTGTTGCCGACATCGGAAATTCAATCGATCACTGCGAGCTACGCAGTTCGCTATGCGACGGTTATACACCCGACAAATTAGAACAACTTGCTAAGGATTTCCACAACTCTCACGACGCACACTTCAGCATGGTAGTAGGTGATGTAATGGAATCAACCAAGGAGGCTGGGCCCTTAATTCATGTCGCGATCGTAAGTGAGCGGGAAACGCAAATCGAAGAATTCCGGTTCACAGGGCACTCCGACATTCGCATTGCCAAGGCAGCCAAGCAGGCGATCAACTGCCTGCGACTATTTATGTTGTCGCCTAGCGGCTAAAACAACTTGCCCGACAGATCCTATTCGCCATCACCTTCAGCCACGGCACCTGCAGGCTGTGGAGCTTCGAACGTCGCAACTGACTGACCGTTATCTGCCTGCCAGAATCGTACGGTACTGTCCTGACCACCGGCGATTACTATTTTGCCATCGGCACTAGCCGCCACACTGTACACGAAGTCCGTTGAGCCACTCAACGCTCGGACGTTTCCACCATTGTCAGCTCGCTTGATATGAACATTCTTATCGCCGCAAGAGCCAACAACATTTATCGAATCACCAACATAGCTGATGCTAGTCACTTCCTTACTAAATCCGCTGATCGTACGTTTTTGATCTCCTGTGCGAAAATCCCAGATTTTAACAACCATATCTGCCCCGCTACTGGCTAGTTCCCGACCATCCGCACTCCAGGCAACACCTAAGACATGGTGGGTATGGCCTTCAAAGGAACGAACAAATGAACCGTCATTAACCTGGAAAACTTTGATGAACCGATCTGAACCGCAAGAGGCGATATACTGCCCGTCTCGGGAGAAATCAACTGCAAACACTGTGTCCGAATGAGGTTCATCCAACTCCATCACGAGCGAGCCGTCTTCAACATTAAAGATCTTAATCTCGCCACTTCGGGAAGGTTCCCCCCCTGCTGCGGCAAGTAGTTGCCCATCAGCACTGAAGTCCAGGGCTGTCACTCGATCAACAAATACATCGCCCGAATCCGGCCTACCAATCGTCTGAATCAGATTCCAGGTCGTTGATGCATGCCATAATCCGACAGCTTTATTTTCTGAAACCGAAATAATTTGATTACCAGCAACAGCAACTGCTTTAACCGGTGCGCCCGTAGCGGCCAAACCGTCTATCGGCGCTCCGTTTTCACCACTAAAGAGCCAAACTCGCTGGTCAACACTACCCACGGCAATATTTCCATCGGCAGTGAAAGCTACCGATGTATAGGGTTGTTCCGTAGCCGCAACTTCAGCGGCAGCTTTATCAGCAATCTCCTTGGCTGAGACCGCGACTGCTTCTTCACCCTTGTGCGTCGCTTCAAAACCTACAATGGCGTCGGCTGCTTTTTGCACTGATGTTTCGGCTCGCTCAACACTTCGTTTGGCGGCCGCCTGAGCTCGTTCAGAAGCAGTCTTTTCATCATTCGCTTTTTGAGCTGCGGTGGCGGCGGCTTTCTGAGCATCCTCTGCCTTCTTGTGTTCTGCATTCGATGTATTAACGGCCGTGTCCGCCGCTTTCTTGCCATCCGTCGCAGTCTTCTGCGCTGCCGTAGCATCCGTCACAGCTTGCTGAGCACCGTCGACCTTAGCCTGCGCCGCGTCCTTCTTGGCCTGATCATCACCGGCCGCGGCCAGCTCAGCCTGAGCCGCTTTTAGAAGTTCTTGAGTGGTCTTCAATGCCGCTGCTGCATCCTCCACAGCCTTTTGGGCAGTAACCTGATCGGCAACCGACTTTTCCTGAGCCGCTTTCGCAGCAACAAGGGCTTCGTCAGCCGTCTTCAGATCGGCATTCGGCTTTACAGCCGCCTCCGTTTTGGCCTTCAAATCCTCTTCTGCTTTCGTGAGGGCTTCCTTCACTTTTGTTAGATTGTCATCCTCTGATTTCTTTCGAGCGTTAGCGTCGTCAAGATCTTTTTTAGCGTTATCGCGAACGCGATTTGCCAACGTGGATCCTCGTTGCAGCGCCGCCACGTTTTCGACAGCCTGGTAATCTCCTTTGAATTCAGCGATCATCTTACCGTCGGCTGCCGTCCAAAGCTTGCCCGTTTTATTATCACTGACTGAAACAATCTTCGTACCATCTGCATTGACGGACACTCCAGTTACCGCCGCGCCATGTGCAAATGAGCGTACAGCGGCTCCAGTTTCCACATTAAACAGGCGAGCCGTATTGTCTTTACTGCCGGAAACGAGAAGTTCGCCACGCGCTCCGTATGACTGAACGCTAGTAACGGGACCACCATGCCCTGCTAGTTCTTTCACGGCGGGCTCAGTTTCACCCTCTGGTACTTCAGGGGCCACCAACGGCCAGCTTCGCAGTTTGTTATCTTCGTTTGCTGTCACAATGAGAGTATTTTCAACGGCGAAAGTTACATCGTTGACCGCAGCAGATGTAGTAATCACTCTTAATTCCGCTCCGTCACTGACATTAAACACCTTCGCTGTTTTATCAACCGATCCTGTCGCAACCTTGGCGCCGTCCGAACTAAAGGAAACTCCATTTACCGGACCTGCGTGACCACCCACCGTAGTTAGCAATTTCTGAGTGGCGACCTCGAAAACTTGAGCGGAGCCATTTGTCAATCCAATGGCAAGGTATTTACCATCGATGCTGGTGGCTGCACTAACCGGTACGTCCGCTGTTGCCGGCAAATCGCCAGCCTTGTAATTAGAATTGCGTTCCCAAAGTTTTACCGTCCTGTAACCACCTGCAGCAACACGGTTCCCATCAGGACTAAATGCCACCGACTGAACGATATCTAAGAAGGCCACGCCGGGGTTCTTGTAGATACCAGACTCCAGAATGGCGGGATCTGAAAGTCGACCAATTTCCGTACGGCTAGGAACATGATAAAGAAATACCTGATTCGCACGACCGGCAGCTGCATAAAATCCATTCTGAGATATATCCACAGCATAGATTGGGTTCACACCAGCTGGCAATGGCTGCCATGCCACGGGGCCACCGGATCCAGTCACTTCACCTTCCGCGCCCTGATCGATCCACAGCTTGATCAAACCAAGCTGTTTTGGCGATAGCTGTTTTGCCCCGACATCGTTATCGTCCGGGGGCATAAACGATTCCCGCGCTCTCGAAGCCAGCTGGACAAGAAGGCTTTCCTTGCCATTGCCCGGGACGACAGCAGGGCCTTCAAATCCACCCGTCAACAACGCAGCCGGGGTTTCCATAACTAGATCGCTCTCAGCGTCGGTTGAGTTATGGCAGGCGAGACAGTTTTGCCGAAAGATTGGCAGGATTTCTTTTTCAAAATCCACCTTGTCTTCTCGTTTAATCTCTTCAATTGTAATGACACCATCTTCAGCATTTACCGAGATTGCACTAAACACGCAAATATTCAGAAACATTCCAAACGCAAACACATTTTTCGCAAGTTTCATAAAACTAGCTTTCAATTAAAAAGGGCCTAATCAATCAACCGTTACTGAGCGGCAGCTGCAGCAGCGACGTTTAATTTAAGAGTTGTTTGTCCGGTAACCGGAACGTTATTAAACTTCCCAGCACCATTGAGTTCGACCGAATGCTCGCCAACAGTTGCATTGGCCGCCGCATTAACCTCCAACACGCCTTCGGTTGCATCTTTTGCAATTTGTAATTTTGCAGCAGTCACACCCGCTACTCCTCCCGGCAATTTAATCGTGAGATCAACCGGGTCAACAAAACCGTATTGGCGTTGAATCGCAACTTTCACTTGTACTTTTTCACCCGCCTTGACGGCGCCAGAGGCTTCCACCACCGTGAAAGGGGAGCTGACAACATTAAGTGTAATAGGGGTGGAAACGACTGCCACATTGACGTCTTTCGCTGCTTGAGCCTTCTGGGAATCAGCCAAGGCCTTATCCGCAGCTGTTTTCGCATCGTCAGTTCGCTTCTTTTTATCCTGAGCAGCTTTTAGTGCTTCTTCAGCAGCCGCTTTACCATCTTCAGCTGCTTCGTCGCGAGCTTTCGTCTTTGCTTCAACCTCCGCATTGGCAGCTTCCTGAAGACTCGCGATGTGGTCAACCTTTGCCTGAGCCCGCACGACGACCGCTGGATTAGGGGCTCGCTTGACCTTACCGTCGGCTTTGAGATAGAACGTGTAAAGCCCCGGCTTTGCATTTGCGTTTGTGAGGCGTACAGCAAGTGTTTGCTCATTTTCTGCCGCTTTAATCGTAACGTCGGCCGGCTTAACTTCACCGGGAACGTTCGTCGCTATAAATTTGAGGTCGCCGGCTATTCCTTCTCCGCGTGCTATCTTAATGGGAACATCCAAGGAACCTCCTCGGGAGGTCTCCAGAACAGCCCCATCACCAACCGAGACAAAGGCCGGATCATCGTCAACATCGATGACGGAAAGCCAAAACTCGTTGACCGAACGATAATAAGCAGGAATCTGTGTCTTATTTGCTGTGCCCCAACTGACTGCTCCATAATTCACGGGAACATTAACCGCCTGCCCATCAACATCGATGCTGCCGACAAGCTTGATTTCCCCTTGCCAGGATTTCACATCGGATGAAGCTACAAAGATCAGATTGCCTATCGTCTGGTTAGCGCCGATCACGACTTCACTACAGGTCACACCGGCCGGAAGGCCTTCCGCCTTTACGCGAATGTCACCCGCGTACCCTTCTAAACGTTCAACCCGGACATTAACGAGCAAGGTACCTGATTTACGAATAGCGGGTGCGAACATTTTAATTTCATTTGCATTGGCTGTTTTCAATTGTCGCAGCTCCGCTGTAAGCCGAACCCGTGGATTCTCCGGTCGTATACGAAGCTCATATTGCATGCGAGGATCATTCCGGTTAACCCCAAAATTATCTAACACGCGAATACGATAAGTCCCTTCGGCAGGGCTCGTGAACTTATAAGATGGATCATCCGTAGAATCGTCATAATCTTGGCCAATGCGTCCATTACGATCGCCCGGATCGTCTACGCTGGCGACGACGGTGACTGTTTCTTCTCCTGCGTCATTCTTTACAACACGATGCAGGAGAATCGACGGATCGGTTGGCAATCCTAACTGGTGACTAACAAGATCTATCCAAAAGACCGCGCCCTGAGGCGCATTAAATTCATACCAATCCACATCGCGGGCCGGGTAGAACTGCCCGGAGACGTTCACCGGAACGGGAATCTTTGTCGCCTGCGAAGCCTCGTCGTTATCGCCGGATTCCACCACTGCTGGAAGATCCGAGACATTCATAACCACGGCCACACCCGCCGCGGTTGTGGCGGCTCGGGGAATCCGCGATGTAACCATCTTCTGAACCCCCAGCCCACTAACACCCAGGTCAGCAGGAATTTGAACGTTGGTCTGAAGCGATTGCAACTGTGCACCGTTGAGAGTTACACCCTCCAAAGGCTTACCACCGGGCAGGTTTCGGCCGACAATTGTGTAACTACCATTACTACCAGCAGCACCCGAAGACGGCACGACATAATCGACAACCGGACCATCGGTGACATGCAGGCGATAAGTGTGGTCTCCACCACCGGCATATACAAAATCATAGACTCCGATCAAATAGTCCGCCTCAGCCTCCGCAGTAATATCCAATAACGGGTCATAGCCATTATGATCATGACTCACCGCGATTTGAGTTCCGCCCGCGTCAAATAGGACCAGCGAAACATTCGCTCGTGAATCCAGCCGACTGGCCCAGCAATCCACGATCACTCGCTGACCCGCGGTCAGATGGACTTTGTAGTAATCTATATTACTCGCTTCAGTCGTTCCGGTGATCACATTGCCAATCGCTACTTCCTGAGCTGTATCCCTAGAACGATTTGCTGCATTATCCTTTACTTCTTCCCCTAAACTGATTTGAAAAGGGCGGGGATTCGAAACCCCAAAGCGACCTACAATCCGGGCTTCATAGGTACCAGCGAGGACATCACCCGCAACCTTAACTAGAAAAGTGTTATTTACCGGTGTTGGCCCCGGATCAAACTCACCGGCCGGAGTCATTTTCTGTTCGGCAGTAATTCCTGGGTGGTTGAAAACCATACGAGTCAGATCATCATTAAACGCACCTCCCACAGTAACTTCCAATTCGGTGCCCTGCTTCGCTCCATTAGGAACAACACGGTGCAATTCATTGATTGCCAACTGACCGTAGACGCTTGTAGTATTCAGAATGCCCGAAACTACGAGTAGTAAAAGTACGAGACGTTTCATGTTCAAACCTGTATCGATTGGACGGTAATCAACTTCTTGTGTACAAACGCAACCTTACGTCTGCCACGAATTCATAGGCGGGGGCTCTTATAGTTGGGCGATCCATGCCTGTTGAGCGTAACGAATTACAGCACCTTTAGTTTACCCAATCTCAAGAGTCCCTTCAAACCTCCTAATGCCACTTCTCGTCTACCAACCGCATTTCGGGAAATACATGGCCTAATAGCTCTCAGGAAATACCTCACCTAAGTCCGTAAATCCGTCAGAATCAGCTCTTTCTGAACCAAGATAGGTATTTCCTGCAGGCTCACTTCGTTTCACCGAACACCCCAGAAGTGGCACCAAAGCGATGCCCACAAAAGCAAACAATACCGCATCATGCGCGAACCAATAAACGGTCCCCAAGAAACTGTCATAGAAACTTTCGGGAGCTAGGTTAAATCGCTGATAGATCCAGGAGTGCCAGAACACTAAATAAACCGCGAGTGGAAGTAACAGTGAGGCTCGAGGGCAACCATTCTTCTTTAGCACTTTGAATACAAACAAAACAAAACCGCCAAACGCCAAACATAACAGGAAGTAGAGCATGTCAATTGTTGAAGTGAGTTCGTCCATCCTTACATCTTTCTAATAAATACCGACTCAGTGCTAGCCCCAACAATAGCGTGAGCGTTTAAATCGCAGAACTGATACCGAGGCCCGAACAAACTCGTTCACGGCATTGCGTCTGGTTAACCTTGATAACTTTTCAAGCGACCTAATTGCGTCCCTTTAATTTGAACAACAAATAAAAAATCCCTGGTATCACGAATACAAACACTTTCCCACTTACTCCGCCGTCTGGAGAAACCATAAAGGCAAAGGCAATCATCGCAATAATCGAAATAGTGATATGAAGTTTTATGTAGCGTAATGTTTTTTCACGGTATTTACGTTTTACGTCAAACACCAGTTCTTGCCCGAGACCAAGCACCAAACAAATCGGAGCCAAAATTCTCATTGTGATAATCAATAATTCCATGCTGGCAACTGTGTTTTAGGAAATTTACCTGAAGCTCAATCCCGGTTTCTTTGAGCTCGCTATCACATTTGCATGTGCATCAACGAGCTAATTAACCTAAATTCAATTCTAAAGGATTAAGACTCAAATGGATAAGCATTCTACAAATTTGACCGTGCCATGGTTTAAAATCATGCATGCCGGCTTTAACGCCGGCTTCCGATGGACCATTTCCAGCGTCGTCCTAGGACTCCTTGCATTTCTTATGGGCAATGGCGTCGAAGCTTCGATCCACGTCATTCTATGGAGTCCGATTGCTATGTTCGCAATGGGATTAATGTTTGCCTCGCTAGGCCTGTTTTATATCTGCACCTGCCGATTTAAATGGGCTCGATTCATGGTCTGTCTATTTTGGTTTCTAGTGGCTTTCGCCAACCTCGGCATCTTCGTATTCCTACCTCATGTTTGTCTTTTCGTCTGTTTGAGATTTACCGTCTATCAAGCGGGTGCATGGGACTTTTCGGGTGCCAACTTTTTTTGGGTCAGCATCTTGAGCATCGCGACTCTGTGGTGGTCATGGAAATTAGTTCAGGCCCAATGGATTCGAAGCATCTGGGCCAAATGCCTCGCTTACGTAAACGACACCGAAGGAGCAAGGAAGAAACTTGCCAAAGCGATTCCAGACCTGTCTAAGAAACAACCATTACTACCTAAATTCTTTTCTAAGAAGAAATAAACCGCGGGTAAATACCGATAACTCTATAGGCGACCTACTGTCATCTGATTTCAGAGTAATGTATATGTTGATTCTGGGTAATTTTCTGCAGGGACTGGAAGATCTCTTTAATGGGATTGCCAGTCTATTGATGCTCGTATTCTTCTTAGCAATATTAGTGGCAATCGTCTTTGGAGGACTGATCAGTACGCTTGTCGGGTCCGTTATAGGCTCGGCTCTCAACCGCACCCTTGCAGAGCAGGAATTCGTCGAACAGAACGAAGCCCACAACACTCCGCAATCTGTTTATCAACAGGAAGATCAGCCGCATCAGTTAAAACGCACACCTCTAAGAGGTATTGGCTTTCAAATATTATTCACTCTTTTTGGTGCCGGTACGCTTTACATTATCTTCTTAGTCTTTGCCGACCGCCGTTTCGAGGAAACCGAGGCCTGGGCCTGTCTCTTAACATCGTTAGTTAGTGCTTCGGTAATCTACAACCTGCGTCAGGCCAAACGATTCCAGAGTCTTCCTGTAGAATTGGCTAGAGAGGGCCGTGTCAGACTCTACCTCACTTGGTTTTACCTGACCTTATTCACGAACGTCGTCATCGCTGGAATCTTCAGTATCGGGGCGTTGGCTATTACCACGGTGGTATCAATTTGCGTCTTCCTCTATTCGCGCCCCAGGCTGGCCGAGAGTGATGATCTCTCCACCGACGCAAACCAAGCCGACCCTACTTGATTCACCTACCTCAGGCTCTAACTCAGAACGACGCGGTTACCCAAGGATTAAATTAAACGGGCAGATTCCAGTTCAACTCGTAGCCGTCGAATGTCATCATGCGGCATTGGCTGACTAGGCTGACGAGGCCGCATCCCCTCGAACCCCATCAAGTCCAGGCACGTCTTAATTCCCGTTGCCAGGTAGGGGAGCATGATCTCATCGATGCGTCTAATGTGTTCCTGTATCGATTCCGCCTCTGCATATTTGCCGGAGATCCCCTGTTCAAGTAATTGTTTTAAAGCGTCTGGCCAAATATTCGAAAAGGCGGTGGTCGTACCGTTGCAACCAATCAGTGTCCCCGAAAGGATCATACTGCCATTACAAATCCAAAAGCGTTTGTCCCGGGGTACAAATCGACGCACACGAGCTTCAAATCGCATGTCGTGATCAGTCACATATCCGAAGACACCGTCCATCGATGCAATTTCGCCGAGCAATTCCGGCGGCCCCGCCGGTTTAGCGGCTACACCAAAACTCGCCGGATTACTTTGATGCATCAGCAAAACTGGAACCGGACAGCGGGGGATCACTTGCTGGAAAAACGGCACCACCTCTGATTCAATTCTTGGAAATCGCAAGCGTACCATTTCAGCACCGGCATCGGCATAACGTTCTGCCTGACGCAATGCTTCCACCACCGATGGCGCATCGATTCCACCAGCTGTAATTCGCCCCCCTTCCAATGCATCAGTGACACAACGCAGCAAATCAACACGTTCCGGTTCGCTGATCATAAACTCTTCACCCGATTGAGAGCCGATAATGAATACCTGATTGGCTGTCTTACACCAACGCTCAGTATTTCGTTGAGCGGCATCGAAATCTATTTGATCGGTCTTGTCGAAGGGCGTGACCATAGGGACAGCCACAATCGGGTCATCATTGGGAAGCGTCATAAGTCAGCGCATCTATCTTGTTAGAGTTTCAGAAGGGCGTAGGCTAAAGTCTCAGTTTCACAACCCGCCGTTATCCAATCACTCCGAACAGTGTAAACAATATCCGTCCGTTGCTAAATCACACTCTAAAATTTACAAATCATTTGAAATCCCGAGGCGGGTAATCCCGCTCACTTTTGATTGTCTTTGCAAACGTTTGTTGAACCACCAAAAAAGCGTTTCACCCTGCAAAACAAGGGAAACGCTTTTATTAAAGGTTCAAACGCCGATTAACGATGGAAAATGTTGTGAAGCTGTTTAACTAGTGGTTAAACAGGAATTCTTTGGTATTGATCAAAGCCCAAACAATATCCTCGTAGGCGATCTTACCGTTTTCTGATTTCTGAATATGAGCCTGTGCGATTTGAATCTCCTCAGCGGTGGGGACTCGAGAAAAGGCAAGCAAGTATAGCTCTCGAATTTTCACTTGATCATCACGACCACTGTCAGCAGATAGTTTTGCCGCACGACCGGCTCCACTGGTAAGTTTGCCCTGAATTTCACCCGAGTTCAGTAGATGCAGGCTCTGAGCCAGGTTAGCTTCCGAGCTACGTTCACATTCACATGCTGAGCTTGACTCAGGACGACCAAAAACGGTCAGGAAGTAGGAGTTGAATCCATTATCAGGAAGTTGAGTAGCACGCGTACCGACTGGAACCCCTGCAAAACTGGTTGACGTGCCAGTCACCTGATCAATTGAATCGAGCAGTACTTCAGCATTCAAACGTTTTGGATAGTAACGTGAGAAGTTTTGCTTATCATCTTTATTCCACTGATTAGGCTCACTGCTTAATTGATAAGTCGTGCTACCGGCTATCGTCCTTACAAGATGCTTCAAGTTATATCCGTTATCAACGAAGTCTTGCGCCAATGTCTCCAGAAGCTCTGGATTCGAAGCTGGGTTGGTTACCCTCATATCATCCTCCGGATCAACCAAACCGCGACCGAAGAAGTGCTTCCAATATCGATTAACCAGGGCTTTCGCAAAGAACTCATTATCAGGTTGTCCAAGCCAGTCGGCCAGATATTGACGAGGATCTTCTTCATCCGCAATTTCTAACGGCTCACCACCTAAACCCGTCGGCAAAACTGCCTGACTAGTTTTAGGGTTATTTGCCGAGGCCTTACCACGATTGTGAAAGACTCGGTCCATGCCAGGCATATCCGCTTTCTTACGACCAATCCGACTGAAGAAAGCTGCAAAACCGTAATAGTCCTGCTGACTCCATTTTTCAAACGGATGATGGTGACAGCGAGCACATTGGATTCGCAAACCAAGGAATAATTGAGCAGTATCTTCGACCTGAGCTGCCTGATCTTTTACTTCTCGGAACCAGGTCACCGCAGGATTACTGGCCGGGCTACCGGTCGCAGTCACGATTTCACCGACGAATTGATCATATGGCTTGTTTTCGTGAAGACTGTTACGAATCCACTGGTAGAAACTATAGGTAGACAACTTGTCGTTATCATTACGTCGTTTGTTTCGCAGAATAGCACTCCACTTATTAGCAAAGTAGTCAGCATAATCAGTACTCGCCACCAATTTATCGATCCAAAGATTACGTTTTTCTGGATCCTCACTCTGCAAGAAGGCATCGGATTCTTCCAGTGTGGGCAAACGGCCGGCAATATCGATCGTCACACGACGCAGGAAGGAGGCATCGTCGCTAACTCCTGAAGCGGGCAAGCCAAGACGCTGCAATTTACCGAATACCAAATCATCCACGTAGCTATTAGACTTAGGCAAGTTTTCAACTTCAATTCCTAAAGGAACGGTTGCACGGAACACACCAACATGCCCCTGAAAACGAGCCATCACTGCCACACTACCTGTCAACTTACTCGTTGTTACCAAGCCGTTAGCTGTTACTTCCGCCATTTCCGTATCATTCGAATCGAATGAGGTTGTACGAGTTACGTCTTCACTACTTCCATCTGAGTAGTAAGCAACAACATTAATCTGCTGATCTGCTTCTCGACCCATCAGGCGTTCTTTGGGATAAACTTCAATATGAGTAACAACGGGATCATCTGCATTCCCATAAGGCATGCCCTGTTCGATCCAGCGATAAAGAAGTTTATACGACGCCGATTCCGGAGCCAGACGTGCACCACCACCATGAGGTAGAGTACCAGCAGCTTTCTGCAACAGCAAACTACGGTCTGGTGCCGCCGGGAACAGGCGGCGTCCCTTAGCTTCTTTCACGAGAAACTCAAAGTCTTCCGGTGGTTCAAATCCCAACAACGACAACCGGAATCCGTTCTGTCCACCACTCTTACCATGGCATCCACCTCCGTTACATCCAAACTTAGTGAAGACGGGGGTTACCTGATTTGGAAAGTTCACCGGCAGATCCACAACGATATTAGTCACAGTTACCTGAACAGAAGCATCCTGACCTGACACAGTTTTTACGTGAATCGTTGCATCACCTTCGGCTAAAGGTGAAAGATAGCCTGTTTCATCAAGTGCAATGACACCATCGGGAGTAATGGTAAATTCAGCAGCACGCGTAAGGTCTCGGGTTTGCCCGGTAGTATACTCACCGTTGATGATTAATTGTTGACCAGCGTCACGTCCCGAAAGTAAGACCTTACCATCCACGGTACGACCAGTATCAATACTAATCTTTACCAGATCACCGGGGTCACCAAGACCGGGCGCTACCAACTCACCGTCAGCCGCAACGGCCGAATGGATAGAAACTGCTACAAGCAGCAGGCTAGCAAAAAACTTTTTCATCGTAGTATCCTTACAAAAACAACCTGAGCGGACAGGGAACGCCGCTGCGTAGGATGCAGGAGGGGAAACAAATTCCTTGTTATCGAAATATTGCCTTACGTTATAACTACGGATCCCCACACGTCCTACGAGTGGTTCATCGCTACTTTTAATATAACAGGTTGATTAATTATTTGCTAAATTCTCTGATAAGAACAACATCAATCTGTTCTAAAAAGAGAAATACCAAGCTCACAACCCACCCCATTTAGGGGGATTGCCGGCCGAAGACTACTCGGCCGCCACTACTTCGATACTTGTAACTTGAATCGGTTCCAGGGGCCTATCTCCTGCCGCTGTAGCCGTATTACCGATCGTCGTAACCACGTCCATCCCGTCTATCACTTTGCCAAAGACCGGATGCTTGCTTGGTCCGGGCGAAAACCAGTCAAGATAATGATTGTGGACCGTGTTAATGAAAAATTGACAGCCACCACTATTGGGCTGCCCCGTGTTGGCCATCGACAACGTTCCGGGTTCGTTTGAAATCTGCGCGTCCTCCGGATGTTCGTCCTGAATAGTCCCGTGGGGGCTGTTACCAGTACCGGCGGCCGGATGATTCGGGTCTGCACTATGGGGGCAACCGAATTGGATCATGAAGTCTTTGATCACGCGATGGAAGTGAAGTCCATTATAAAAGCCTTCTTCTGCTAATCGAATAAAGTTGCCCGCGGTCACAGGCATTTTTTCGGTAAATAATTCAACCGTGATCTCTCCCACGGACGTTTGAATAATAGCTGTTGAATTCAATTGGAACTCCTTTAGGTAAGTTGGTTCGGCAAGACTTCGATCCTACCGAGGCTGTTTCATCATCAATAAACGATTACCACGAAAGCGACTGACTATCAATCACCCCAAACACAGCGGGCTGATTAAGGCTGCTGTTTAGCGTCTCCAAATAGTCCTCTCGATTAACCGTCACGGCCCCCAAAGATTCACAATGACTAGTCATCTGCTGGATATCCATTAACGCAAATCCCTGTTGTTGCAGATGCTGTAAAAGCGTGCACAGACCGATCTTTGATGCATCACTGACCCGCCTGAACATCGATTCACCGGCAAAGATCTTACCGAATGCCACCCCGTACAGCCCCCCCACCAAAATGTCATTCTCCCAAACTTCCACACTATGCGCCTTTCCCAATAGGTGCAGTTCACGATAAACCGCCAACATCTCGGTCGTAATCCAGGTCCCGTCTTCTTCGACACTCTCAATCACTCGGGGACCGGCACAGGCGTTAATAACTGCATCGAACGCTTGATCGCTAGTTACTGTAAAACGGCCGCTGCGGAGCTTACGGGCCAGACGACGTGGCACATGCACCCGATCCCAGATAAAGACTGCACGTGGGTCAGGACTGAACCATGCGGTTACCATTTCGTCACCGAAGTCAATTGGCCACGGAAAGATCCCCTGCTGATAAGCCGAGTAGACCCAAACCGGCGATAGCACCCCACCTATAGCCACAACTCCTTCCGGATTCGCCGACCGAGGGTCTGGAAATTCAAAGAATTCACTCTGGCCTGGTATCAAAATTCTAAATTCCCTTTTCCATGGCTTTTAATAGCCAATTCATTTTTATCTTCGTCGCGACAACAACCTAGAGCTATAATAGCAGACACAGGGCTTTGGCCAGACATTCAGAGTTTCTCATTTCGCATTGCTATTACCAAGCTATGGATCATCAGGAAAGCAGCCACGAACAGGACGCGACGCGCCTTTCGCTTTCGACTCATCATGAGCCGGAACCCAGATCTAATGCCCAGTCACGCATCGCAACTTCTGGCGACATGGCGATCGCCGCTATTAAGTATCGCTTCGCAAGACTGGTAATTACCACAATTACGCTACTGCTCTTCGTGTTTGGAACTCCCTATCTAGTCCAACAAATTCAGTATTCGCTTGAATATGGAAAAATTAAAGCCCGTTATGATGCCGCAAGTGTCCATCTTTCTTCGGGGACCAGCGCATCCGTTTCACAGCGTTCCGAATTGGTCTCCAACAAGGTCACTCCCAGCGTCGTACATATCCATACCGCTGCTTTTGACATGGAAGCCCGGACAAATCGAAGGGTGCTTCCCGACTCTAATCTGTTCCCGTCTCGAGGACAAGGTTCCGGAATTGTTGTGTCACCTGACGGCTACATCCTGACCAATCGTCACGTCATCGAAGACTCCAGTCTCGTCTATGTACATCTCGCCGACCAATCACGACATTCGGCAGAGATTATTGGCGTCGACATAGAAACCGATTTGGCACTCATTAAAATCAACAAAGAGAATCTCATTCCTATCGAATGGGCGCCTCGAGAAGCCGTCCAGGTGGGATCAATGGTATGGGCGATGGGGAGTCCCTTTGGACTAGAGCAGTCCATCACTCTCGGCATCATCAGTGCCACACATCGAACAGCCAAGGTGGGAACGCTCTATCAGGACTTCCTACAAACAGACGCTGCAGTGAACCCGGGCAACAGCGGAGGGCCACTTGTAAATGAAGATGGTCAGTTGATTGGAGTGAACACCGCCATTGTGGGCGATGCCTATCAAGGAATCAGCTTTGCTGTACCGGGCTACGTAGCAAAATCCATTTCAGACCAGATTGAAAAGAACGGGCGAGTTTCGCGGGGTTGGCTTGGTCTTTCGCTTGCTAACCCAACAACAGAAACACTCGCGTTGCATCAACTGGAACTGACCGAGGGGCAAGCGAGTCGTGGAGCTCAGGTCACTGACTTCGCACCAAGCTATTCCCCGGGTTATGCGGCCGGCATTGAAATCAATGACGTGATCATTGAATTTAATGGCCTGGCCGTCACATCAACCACCCAGTTCATCCAGGCCATTGGCAGAACGCCCGGTGGTGAGGAGGCACGGATAACGCTTCGACGTTTAGTGGGCAACGAATCTCAGGAAATACTTATCAAACTAACGCTCGGGGAGCGCCCCTCGGAATAACTCCCAGAAACTCATACTTCAACCCAATTGGCTGGCTGCGGCTGCAACTCTTCGTCCGGACGCCCTCCTGCATCTACACGACCACTGCCCTCCAGGCGACTCACCACTCTCACTTTCATGTCGTTTTGACACAGAACCTGACAACTAAGCCGCACGCCACTCAAGTCACGACTAGTCAATGTGGCCTGTTCGGCGGCTGTCATCTTTCCTGGCTCGCCTGCTAAAAACTCGACCCGGCAGGTTGTACATCGACCCTGGCCTCCGCAAGCGTGTAGTTGATCTACACCTGCCACGTCTGTTAGTGCCAGCACTAGCCGAGTACCATCTTCTACTTCGTATTCACCGCATCCCTCAATATCTAACTTTGGCATGGACCACTCCTTTCATTTCAAAACAACATCTCGCAACACTCCAGGCAGAACCCATAACGCTAATTCATTTCAAACTTTTTCTCAGCATTACCCGAGTCCCCTGACCCGGAGCGGAATCTATGTGCATATCAATATCAAAAGTGCGGGCACGTTGAATGGCCGCACAAAGACCAAAAGAACCTTCCGAAACTTGATCGGGAAGAAATCCCTTACCATGATCCTTAACCTCTACGATTAATTTTGTCGTATCGCGTTGGACAATAACCGACACTTCAGTTGCCCCGCTATGCTTACGAGCATTCCAGATCAATTCCCGAACAATACGAACAATTGAATCAGCGGCATCTTCCGCCACATCATCGAGCGACGGTTCACCAGTCAACTCTACCTGGAAAAGGGGGTCACTGAACTCCAGACAAAGAGCGCCGAGACCGGCACCTTGATCTAATTCGAGTGGGAACGGATCTGTCAGGATGCTCCTCACCTGTCCAATGGCTATTTCTAACGAGCGATCGAGATCTTCCAGCTTTTCAAGAACTTCCTCTCGGATTTCTGGAGTTCCCATTAGCGCCTGCAACTCCATTTTCGCTGCGATGAATCGCTGCAACGGACCGTCGTGAAGTTCATGCTCAATGGTCGTGACCCGTTCTTCCATTAACGCCAATTCAGATTGAAGCGTGACAATCAATCGTTCCCGAGCTTGCAGTTCCTCGCGCATCTATCTAGCCTCCAGATGAGAAAACAAATCTTTTCTTACGTCTGGATTGCTGATTTTCCATATCGCCCCATCGACAAAAAAGTGATGGAGATTAATCGAGATGACCAGCATGGTCAGTCCGGATGTGTAAACCGTTGTCAGTTCAGTCTGCATACCGATAATCCCAGGCAACTCAAACACCACATATCCTAAAGAAAGCAGAACGATATAAACCGCCACCGTAAATACAAGACCATTACGCCCGTGCTTCTTCTCACCGACATTCGCTTCCACTCGGGTCGTAACGACAAGATATTGCAACGCGTGAGCCAATTGAACGACGATAGAAATTCCAACGATGTCGTGGTAATTCAATACCCCGTAGTACCAAACGTACACAGCAAGCCAGGGAACCAGCGCATTTAGAGGAATGCGAATACCTGTCCTTATGGACAACCGATAGAACCCCAGTCCCCCGGCGATAAAAAAAGGAAAGACTATAAATGGCACGAATGGGGTAATCGACACACAGGCAACTTCTATTGCCTTGTAAGTAAGCATCATCGGAGAGGCGGCAATCCAAAGAAGGGCATGCATCCCCACAAGCACAACCAGGCCGCTCTTAATCATCCATTTTTCTCTGGTTGACAGGCGTAAATTACCTAGAAACAAATAAGTGCAAATGATTCCCCAGGCCTGCATGTTATAGTGCCATCCAAGATAGACCATCACACCAATATTCATCGCCTCAAGCAATCGTGCCCCCACGGATGAATCTCCCTCCA